>NZ_CP058348.1:914143-1218857 GCF_013752535.1 Bdellovibrio sp. KM01 | reverse complement strand
AGGTATTGTCATATCCGGCATCCTCTCAATTAAACCATTATTAGTTTGATTGAAGAATTTTGATAGTCTAGATTGCCATACGCGATTTCTATCTTTCAACGAGATAGGCTCCAGAAAAGAAACCATCATTAAAAATCAAACAAGATATTTTACATAGGAAAAAATTGCGACCTTAGCTTTGAATAAAAAAGCAGCGGCAGAAATACAAAACTTAATTCCCAGCCCGCTTCAAAGCATCCATAACCACAAGCTCGCGCTCGATGCGGTAAAAAAGAATCTTCTCTTCCAACCCGTCCGATTCCATCGGTTCGGGTTGCGAGAAAAAGTCGCGCAGGATTTCCATTTTTTTATCGATGGTCACGCGCGTGGATTCTCTGCCGTCGGCAGTTCCTTTCGCGAACGTGAACATCAACTTGTAACGGATACCACTGGATGGTGGTTTTGCGACGTCAGGGGGAAGCCAGCCGTCGACACCTTTGATGTATTCGGTTTCGATCACACCGGTGTCTTGGTTTTCTTGGGCGATGGGGAATTTGATAACAGCGTGGGCTGCTCTCCACACATTGTCATAGGGCGCGAAGAACACTCGTTGTTTGTTGAATTTCGCCATTTGTTGGTTGGCGGAAGGTCTTTTATCAAAAAGGCTGCAACCCATAACGGTGCAGCCTGTGATGATCACAAGAGATGCGAAAATAGTTCTAGAAGTTAATCGAGCTGTGTGTGACATGTGTTGCAGCTTCGATCATAGCAGCACCCATTGGTGCTTGTGAAGCCGTTTGTGAGCCTAAAAAGTTCACTTCCCAACGCTTGTTGCCATTCAAAAGCGTGTCACCTGGGAAAGCCGGGACTTTAAGGTTGCTCACCCATTTGTCAGCGTAGACTTCCCATGTTTGATTCATCAGCTTTACTTTGTCAGCACCTTGCTGCACCTGGATCTCGTTCGAGAACACAGCGTAAGTTGCCAAAGGATTTACTCCCGCCACACCTTGAACTTGCGGCATTGCGATCTCAAGACCACCCGCTCCAACTGTTGGGTTATTGATCAAAGGCAATACTTGTGGAGTCGTTTGCCCCGCCATCGGGATAATCGCAGTCGATACGCGGTCGATGTTGTTACGAAGATCTTCGGTCTTAGTCAAAACTGCCAAAACATTCGCTTCCATGTTCGGAGCTGTGTTTAAGCTGATTTTTTGACCAGCGTTAAGCTTTTTAACATCTGTTGGAAGCAGCAAGCCACCTTGAGCAGACAACCCTGCCGCCATAAATGTCTCGTCCGCGCGGAACTGAGGAGCCACAACCGTGTTTTTAACCGAGAACTTAATCTCGTCCGTTGGCAAATCCAAAGAAGTGCTTCCTTTAGACAGGTTCACATCACGGATCGCGCCACCAGTTAGGTTAAACACGTTGAGCATTTCATAAAGTTTTGCTCCGCCACGCACGCCGTCCACGACTTGTTTAAACGGGAACGTCCCACGCGCAACAAACACACGAGTCACTCCTGGCTGACCGAAATAAATACGGTAAGCCGGCTTATCCAAAGTCACCGTGAACAAAGCATACTTCTCGCTTTGTTTTGGCAAAGACAGATTCGCTGGGATATCCATCTCTTGTCCCAAGGCAGAGATCTTATCGTTCTGCGCACTTAGCACGGAATCCATGTTAAAGGCGAAGAGTTGCATTTTGCTAAAGCCCTGCATCACCAAGCCGAAGTCGATGTTGCCATCACCATTTTTGATCGGAAGACCTTGAGCCGTCCCCTTCACTTCAAACTGGTTCACTGTATTTAAAGGACGAAGCTTAAAAGAAACCGCGCCAGGCGAAACCGCCATGTAAGTTTGGCGAACGTAACCCTTAGCGTGGATCGTGACTGGCTGAGTGTCAGTCCAACCCGCTGGGATTTCGATTTGACCATTTGCGTCAGCAGTTAGAAGGTTTCCCTCGAACGGAGAATTAAGCGCATCCCCGATTAAAACTTGCGCGTCCGACAGGGGTGTCCCGTCAATCGCAGTGATCGTAAGTTGGTTTGCCGACACCTTGATATCGCGGTTAGAGCCGCCAACCGCAGGGCTTAGCGGGTTGTTTTGGGAGTTCGTACAACCTGCCACAATTACCGGCAACAGAGCTGCCATCATGAGTCTTTTCATATAATTATCCCCTCCTTGAGAATGACCATTATGTCCGAGTAATTATTCCATTGTGATATGACAGCATGGTCAAGACCAAAGACCGGGGACCTTAGGATTTTTGAAAATCTTAAGTTAACGCAAACGCAAGGATTGACAGAAGGACGCAGAACTAATAAAACTTGCGGCTCACGCGAAAGCGTTCGGTTGGTGGGGTAGCTCAGCTGGTTAGAGCAACGGAATCATAATCCGTAGGTCGGCGGTTCAAGTCCGCCTCTCACTACCAATTTTGTTCTTGGATCGCGTATCCAAGGAAGTTTCTCCGGAAATGAGCCTCTGAGAGAAATATCAAACCTGCGGAAACGCGGGTTTTTTTTTGCCCAATTCAATCTTAGAAAAGAGCCTCCCATGCAAGAGATCAAAACTGAACTTACAAAGCTTATCAAAACTCACCTGAAAGAAATCAACGCATCTTCTGACATCCTGGGTGGCGTCTTCATCACGGGCGTTGACGGTTCTGTTGCGGTGATCGGTGTTGAAGGTTCTAAAAAGAAAGTGATCTTTAAAACGGGTTTCGTCAGCGACAACGTCGATAAGCTTTTAGACGCTCAAGTTGTAGCGCAAGATATTTTGGAAGAAGAAGGCATCGAAGCGATCTCCGAACACGACTTCAACATCGCGCTTGAGGAAATGTAGTTTCCTGTTTCACACAAAGGCGCTGCTTTCTCGCGAGCGCCGAAATTTCAGAATTAACAATTCGCAATTTCCACCTCCGCTGCGGTAGCTGTGTGCGTCGCTGTAATACTAAAAGTTACTTACTCCATTCTCAAATTTGAATCTAAACTGGTCTTTGTTCCCTTGGACCGAACCTCCAAAGCATGTTCCAATAATTGCATCAACCATGGAGGTTTTTATGAGTCGTTACGTTGACGGTTATGTGATTCCAATCGCTAAGAAAAATGTAAAGAAATATAAAAAAATGGCTACTCTAGGCATGAAGACCTGGATGAAGCATGGCGCGCTTGAATATTATGAGTGCATTGGCGATAAGCTCGACGTTCCTTATGGATTGCCCTTCCCAAAACTTTGTAAATTAAAGAAAGACGAAACCGTGATTTTTGCTTTCATCGTTTACAAGTCCAAAGCTCACAGCCAGCAAGTGAATAAAAAAGTTCACAGGGAATTTGAACAAATGGACAAGAAGCAAATGGAAGAGATCTTTTCGATGAAGCGATTCTCGGTCGGTGGTTTTAAAGTTCTGGTGAGCAATAAGAAGTAATATCAGCTACAAAGCTCGGCTATTCTACCGAGCTTTGATTTCAACATTTCGGGAAAACAATATCCACTGCCGCTCCGGTTGCTGCATGCGTCGTAGAAATCTCTCAATCCCGTGGACATCGAGCATGATATCGACTTTACAGAATCTCATTCTGAGACACTCCCCTGGCATCCTCTTTGGATAATGTTCTGTATGGAATTGCAGAACCGTGGTTTCCCTCTATATCGACTTTTAAATTGCCTCTGTCGCAGACCTGCGATTGTGCTGTCGATATTCTTCCTGCTGTTCACTCAAAGTGTCACTGCGACTCCAGTTTGTGCGCATGTATTCGCCAACCACCGCGAAGATCAACTGATCAGTGAGTTTTCCAAAGGCTCCAAAGACTTTTTCCTGGCGCGCCATTTAGCAAAGAAAATTCAAAGCGAAACGACTGAACAGCAACTTGAAGAGCTAAAAATTATCGGGCAGGCATATCGCCAAGTTCCGAAGAAAGATCCCAATCCCCTTGCAGCTTGGCACATTGGGGGACGTCGCCTTTTAGACTATACGTTGGCTTTGGTGCAACGCCATGATCTTAAATTTGCAGAAGGCCACGCTGCAGGTAAATCTGGTAAAGAGCTTTACCAGAATTTCCTGCTGGAACAAAAGCAGCTTTTCGGTACGCGGTATGATGCTCAAGATGTGATTCTTTACGCCGAATACCTGCAAAGCCAATTGCCTGCTTTGCAGACCACTCACAGTGGCCCTGCTTTAACGATTATTTTAGGTGGAAGCTTTATCAACGGTAAAGCGCAGTTAAAAACTTCTGACCTAGATATTTCTGTGAACCAACCGGCTCTAATGAAAATGAAAGACGCATGGGAACAGAAGTTCAACGCTCTGTTAAAAGAAAAGAACCCTGAATCGAATATGACCTTAGAAATGCACGGAGAGCCTGCCGGATTCTACGGAAAGATCAATCCTGTGGTTTTTGTGATTACTGCCGAAAAAATCACAGTTCAAGTTTTTGAACCTGCTCAAATAGGCACACGCCCCTCCGACCTTCAAACCGGAAAATCGGCTAATTATCCGCTTTAAATTAAAAGCGATACCCGTCTGCCATTTCCGTCTTCAAAGACATACGTAAGCCTGTTATCTTTAATGGATGACTATAGATAATTTCAAAATACTCACTGCTCGATTAGAGTTAAGGCCACATCGCCCGGATGACGTTGATTTTATGGTCGAGTTGAATTCTGATCCCGAAATCACTCGCTATGTTCCCGACGGCCCAATCGACGCAGCTCAAGCCAGTAATCTTATCGCTAGCATTCGCTCTCAATTCCTGGACCGCAGAATTGGTCGCTTTGTTGTGATCGAAAAACATTCCCGCAAAAAACTTGGCTGGTGTGGACTCAAGTGGCTGGAAGACATTCAGCAAATAGATTTGGGTTATCGCTTCATGAAGTCTTCCTGGGGAAAAGGTTACGCCAGTGAAGCAGCGCAAGCTTGCTTGGATTATGGCTTTAATACTTTGAAATTTAAAAAAATCATCGCTCAAATAATGCCTGCCAACACGGCGTCGATTGCCCTTGCCCAGCGACTCGGAATGAAAGAAGTCAATCGCGTCACCGAAGATGGTCAGGAGTTCCTTGTTTTCGAAATGCAGGCGACGGATTTCCGCTGACTAGGGAATCATCGCCATGCGGGATTTCACTCGGCCCGCAAATAAAAAACCCGCCTTTAACAGCGGGTTTTTTATTTTGTGATCAATTTCTTTTTAGTTTGCCACTTTCACTTTTTGGCGAGGGCTTTCAACCACAACATCCATGCCGTTTGATTTCACATGACCCGTGAACCAAATCTCATACTGACCATCTGGAACAAGATTCGTTCTCCAACCCATAGTCATTCTTGCCGGAACAATCGAAGCCGAGCGAACCTGGTCTTTACCATCTGGGCCCACGTGGTGGAATTCGATTGAACTGAGTGGAACGGAGCTTGTCGTTGATGACACTTCAACTTGGATACGGCCGTTCAAAGCTTTGGATAGGTCGGTGCCATCGTAACCTTTGAAAGTGATATTTACTGAAGGAGCTTGGTTCACAACATAAAAGAAATGTCTTTCAGAAGAACCCACTTTTTCACCGCGAGTTCCCATGGCGAAAACTTGAACTTCATAGCGACCATCTGCCAAAGAACTGACATCTAGGTCTTGAGCACAGTCCGCCGTCAGGCAATTCAAATTCGCAACCACTTGGTTTTGACTGTTGTAAATAGCCACCGCCAAAGAATCAGTGGAAGAGTATGTCGAAGTCGCTTTCACCGGAACTGTTTTCGTAAAGTAAGAGTAATCAGCCGGAGATTCCACAGAAACGCCACCCGCAAGAGGTTGCATTTTATATAACCACGTATCGTCACCCACACCGGATTGATCAGAATACGCGACATAACCAAAACCTTTTTCACCCCACTCTTCGCCCCAGCTGTTGCGAATGATGAAAGCTTGTTTTGTGTCGTCATAACCAACGATAGAAATCGCGTGACCACCCAGATAGTTGCCATCAACGTGTTTGTAAACGCCGCCAGCGTAGGCCATAAAGTCGGCATACACCGTCAAAGTTGTGACCAAGGGTCCTTTTTGCAGCGCCATTTTTACGGCGTTCAGATCTTGCGAACCGCGTGTGGGCGTGGAATAACCCGCAAGCTTCACACTTCTTTGCACAGTATCTGGACAGCTTGCACGACAAGCCACGTCTTCACCGGTTGCACCAGATGCATAGGGCATACATGCTTCATCAGGAACTCCGTACGTTGTCAGCCATTTCGCTGCCCCTTCTGGACGCCATCCCCAATTACATTTACCACCACCGCACGAAAACAAGTTTTGTGGTGAAAATTTAGCGTTGAAGTTTGGCAGTAAGGAATTAATTTTGTACTGCGTTTCGAAAACTCCCACAGCCGCAAAAGCCACACAGCTGCCGCAGTTGGCTTGATCCAAAATTGGAGACACCCAGTTTTGACCGTCTTTATTTCTCCAGTCCAATACCGCAGGCAACTCCATACGATTCGGAGACTCTGGCATCACAAACTCAACATCAGGAGCCTGATCCAAACGAAGACCCATTCGGTGTTTCGCTTCTGATTTCGAAAGCTTGGTCATGTGGTTGCTTTGCGCTTGCCACTCGCCACCGTTTCTTTGAATTTTCTGATTTAACTGCTGAACATTGATAAGCTCTGCATGTCCTGCCTGGACAAATAAGCATAGAGCTAAAATAAGTAATGATCTCATCCGTGGTCCCTCCAACAAATATTATGGAGTTAACATTTGGTAATAAACAACATGTATCGATAAAGCGCTATGTCAATTACTTGGGCATTTCTCTCGAAACGTATTTGTGTGTTCAAATAATTAAATGAAACTAAAAAGCACAGCCCACATCCTTGCCGTGACATTTTCACTGACTGTTCTTTCCCATATTGCGAGGGCTGCAGAAACAGTCCTGCAGGAAAAAATCAGACCGGGCGAGGTGAAATTCCTTAAATTTCCCGGCGGAGCTGCTCATCCGAACTTTTCCTGCCGCGATGTCAGACTTCCCCTTCAAGACAACAAGGAACGTTATACGGCAGTGGTTTCAGAAAGTTACTTTTCAAAACTTGAGCCCTTTCAGTGTGTTTTAAAGGACGATGAAAAAGTCTTAACGAAAATCAACTTTACCGTCGAACCAAAAGAGTTCGCGCACGAAAACCTGCACGTCGACTCGACCCGCGTGGTTGTCCCTGACGAGATCAAAAAACGAGTTGAAGCGGAAATGGCTTTAGCAAAACAAGTTTATGCTTCTTCATTAGATACCCTACAAATCACCGAGCCCTTTATTTTGCCTCTTAAAACCAAGATCACTAGCCCCTTTGGAATTAAAAGAAACTACAACCACGGCAAAAAGATCGGCGAACATTTAGGGATCGATTTCCGCGCAGGCGTCGGCAAAAAAATTCCAGTCGCCAATCGCGGCAAGGTCGTCTTATCCCAAGAGTTCTATATGTCAGGCAATATTGTGATCGTCGATCACGGCATTGGCATCTTTACGGTTTACAACCATCTGTCCAAACGCTTGGTCGCAGTCGGTGATATGGTAGAAAAAGGTCAAATCATCGGTCTTGCCGGAAAAACCGGGCGAGTCTCCGGCCCACACTTGCACTGGGGCGTAAATATCCAAGGAAATCTGGTGGATGGATTCAATTTGGTCGATGAAAGTAAAAGTTATTTTAAGCCCTAGTGACCCTGACACGGATAATGAGGTAGCAAGTGCTTGAAGTCCTTTCAACCAATCCACACGAAGTCGTCTTAATAGTATGTTTGGTTTTGGCGGCACTCGTAATTGCCTGGATAAAAAAAGGCTAACACACCTACTTCGGTCTTTTCTTCCGGACGTGTTTGCTGATAGCATTTTCAGATATGAGCATCAGATTTAAAAAATTAGCAGTTCTTGCAAGCGTACTTTTTCTTCAACCAATTCTTATGCCGGGCTCCTTCGCATTGGCGAAAAAGAAAGGCCCACCCAAAGCGTACAGCTTTATCGTTGAAGGCGGCAAAGCCTCCCAGGGCGAGTGCGATGGGGAACGCAAAATTCCACGCAAGTTGAAACACCTAAAAGAATGGGCCAAGATGAGCTCGTACATGGGGTCTGAACTTCAATCTCCCGAGATCAAAGGAAAGCCCGGCGAAGAAATGTGGAAGCATTTCTACAGAGCAAAACCTTCTTGCAATGCGATGCTTGCAAAAACACCTTCGAAACTGGATGCAAGCCTGCAAAACGAGAAAAAAGAACTTCCACCAGATGATTCTGCCGACTCCGAAGATGACAGTGATAATGGCCAAGACAACGGCCAAGGAAATAGCCAAACTGAAGACGCCCCTAACGGAGCCGATCCAGAATAAAGAAAAACCCACCTCATGGTGGGTTTTTTCGTTTTTGGGTTTTTTATTTTTACCGAATCCTTTTTTTAAAGCGTGCCCTCTCTTTGGCATCGTTGGTTAATTTCTTCCACATCTTGCGATCTTCAGCCGCCAGTACACGGTCTTGTTTTCTTAAACCTGCGCGCACTTCGGCCTGAAGCTTAAGATAACTTCGCCACTTGCCTTCGGATAAAGTCCCGCCATCCAATGCGGCTTTGACGGCACAACCAGGCTCGGTGAGATGCTGGCAATCGCTGAAACGACAACGGCCAATCAACTCTTCCACTTCTGCGAATTGATTGCTTAAACCTTCCGAGTGATCGGATAACTGCAGCTCGCGCATGCCCGGAGTATCGATTATCAATCCACCATATCGACTTATATAAAGATGCCGAGACGTAGTGGTATGGCGACCTTTATCATCGTCCGCCCTGATTTCTTGGGTCTTTATCACATCCTCCCCAATCAGGAAATTCACCAATGTCGACTTACCTACCCCTGAAGAACCAATAATCACCGAGGTCGTACCCTTTTTAAGGTATTCCGGCAGGAAATCGGCCTGCTGAAACTCATCCCTGGAAAGAGTATGTACTTTCACCCCCGGAAATTCATTTTGAACCTCGGCCAAAACTTCCTCGATACTTCCCTCGACTGTATCGGCCTTGGTTAAAAGGATGACCGGTACCACCCCCGCATCATAAGCCACCGCAAGATATCTTTCGATACGACGGTAATTTAGATCCGCATTCACAGATGAGGTGATGAATGCATAATCCACGTTCGTGGAAAGAATCTGCATGTCCGAACTTGCTCCCACCTGCTTTCGGTGAATGGTCGATTTTCTGTCGAGCACTCGGTGGATGACCCCGCGGTCAGACTGGGGTGGCAACTCCACTAAGACCCAATCCCCCACTGCTGGATACTGAACTCTTGAGGTCGCATTAAACTGCATTTTGCCAGTCACCGAGGCCCAGAATACCTGATCAAATCCCGATTGCAGGCGATAGAGATTTCTTTCTTCGCACACCACGCGCGCAGGAAATAATAAAGATGACGAGTCGCTGGGAAGCTGACTTTCAAAAAAGTCGCCCCAACCAAAAAGAAACAAAAATTCCTTATCGGAAATAAACATTAAAACTCCTAAAGTTAATTTCAAAAATTGAAAATGACTAAAGGGCCTTTTCTAAAACCTAAATTGTATTGCTTAGTTCAGGTGCGAATGAAGGCCCTGGTTTACAGATAGAATGTGCATAAGGACCTCCCTTGAGTGATATGTGACTGGATGCCACTTTTTAAACGTTAAATGAATTGGCGGATTTGATCAAGTGCGTTTTTTAACAGTCACTTCTTAAGATCAATTTGTAGTTTAGAAGCACGATCGCCATGATGATGACCATCGCTCCCAACCACTGAGTGCTGACGACGGATTCGTTCAATACCAAGAATGAAATCGTCATCGCAAAAGGAAGCTCAACGGCCGAGATAATGCTCCCTAAGCCCACTCCCACGATGGGGAAACCTTTGTTCAACATGATTGGCGGAATCACCGTTCCGAAGATCGCGATGATCAAACCATAAGACATAAAGATTGAAAAATTAAAGGGCTGATTGCGAATGAATTCTTCACCGATCAAATTCACATTAAGATAATAAGGTCCTAGCTGAGTCAGAAATCCAAACAACCCCACAACAATGCAAGCCCCATACATCATGATCTGGCTGCGCTTGATGGGATGTAAATGAGACGCCACACTTTGAGTCGAAGCAAGTGCCCAACTGAAAGACATCGCAGCCAACACTGCCAACACCACTCCCCGCAAATCCAAGTTATGGGAGGCACCGAAAACATTTGTCGCCATCAAAGTGCCAAATAAAATCATCGCCACTGCCAAAACTTTGTCGACGCCAGGAGCACGCTTGCTGCGAATCGTTTCAACCACGATTCCCATCCATACTGATTGCATCAGTAAAACCACAGCCACAGATGCATCGATATATTTCACCGAAAGATAATAAAGAACACTGGTCAATCCCACCGGAATACCTGCGATCATCAATTGACGAACTTCTGTCGTCGTCAATTTTTCAGCGGTCTTATTAAAAAGACCGTTCATGATCGTCAAAATTAAAGCACCCCAGATCACTTGAGAAACTGTGACCTCGGCCGTTGTGAAGTTTTGCCTGTATGCGAGTTTTACGAAAGTGGAAAGCATGCCGTAACTGGAAGAGCCCAAAGCGACAAATAAAACACCAGATAAAAGATTGTTGAAACGAGAGCTATCGTGAATTTCAAGGGAACCGGATTGATTTATCATAACTACCACTGACTAAGAATTTATGTGTCAGTTAATAATCATTCCAATAGTCAACTTTTTGAGGAAGTTGGTAGAGACATTCAACCAGATCTTGAATTTATAAAGGACGTATTAACGGCGGTGAAAGTAACAGCCGAGTTATGGATTGGCAATGCACTTTGTCGATAGCGATATTTCCTCAAAAACTGCCTGATAGTAAGCGCCAGTACTTAGAAGTGTTAAATACCCCCATTTCAGCCGCTGTATTTGGTTGCCATTCGGACGCGAACAAGAAATTCTTTAACCGAACAAACTCACAAAAGGGGCACATCATGAACATTAAGAATTTCCTTTTCGCGACGAATACAGGAACCACGGGACAAGTCGGCTTGGCCATCTTCCGGATTTTTGTCGGCTTAGTTATGGCATTCGTTCACGGACTGGGCAAGTTCCCCATTTCCGAACAACTGATTCAAGGTGTTGCTTCGATCGGTTTTCCGATGCCAGTGATGTTCGCCCATGCAGCGGCACTCAGTGAACTGGTCGGCGGAGTTTTATTGGCGTTGGGTTTATTGACTCGCCCGGCGGCGATTTTTATGGCTTTCACAATGTTCGTTGCGGGAACTTTCGTGCATGCAGCCGATCCCTTTAACGTGAAAGAGTTGGCGTTTCTTTACATGTTCGTCTGTATTTTCTTTGCTTGTTATGGTGGCGGTAGATTTTCACTCGATAACAAAATGGGCAGCAAAGTCTAAGAAAGAAAAAGGCAGCTTCATCAGCTGCCTTTTTTTTAGTTTGAAGATTTAGTTTCTTCTTTTTTCTTAGAGGCTTCCCTTTTCATGGAACCTTTTTTATCCTCTGCCGCTAATTTGGCTGCCGCCGGATCTGCTGGTTTATCAAGTTCTTTCAAAATTGCCGCCATACGGTTCAGATTCGAAGTCCAATCTGTAAAGATGATCTGATTGTTTTTATCAAATGTGTTCATTTCGCCATCTCTAGAAGGCATGATTCGGACACCGCGATTGACTTCAGCAGCCGCGATATTCTTAAAAGTATAAATCCAAGTCGCCATTCTTTCAGGCTTTAATGCCGGAACTTCGGTGCTAACTTCAATCAAATCACGTTGAATGTTGCGAGCAGATTTCACGATCATAGTGTCGCCTTGCTTACTAATCGCAAAACCATTCACGGCCAAAGCTGAAGACAATTGATTGAAGGCTTCTTCAGTCGTAATGGGCTCTTGGACAAAAATAGACGCCTTACCACGAACAGAAGGATCCACGACGAACTTCTGTCCTGTCGATTTCGAATAAGCTTCGATCATTTTGCTAACTTCAGTGTCTAAGAAGTTAAATTTGATTTTATCTGAGGCACTCGCAGTCACAACCGACAAAGACAAAAGGGCTAAGATCATCCATTTCATAGAAACGCTCCTTGTAGCATTGAAAATGCTCCTAATATGTAAGAAGCATCATATATCCGAGTTTTCAGAGATTGAAGTCCTGACATGGAAGGACGGGACCACTTCATGAAGACTTATTGTATTCAGTGTTCCAGGAAATAAAAAAGGCAGCTGGGGCGCTGCCTTTTGTTTTATAGCTTTTCTTTTTTAACGTAGTCTTTCCACAGACTGACTAGTTCGCTTTGCTTAAGCTTTGTTTCCCCGAGTTTCACCCCGGTTAGTTTTTGCAGACCGCGAACTGCTGGTAACTGAACTCTTTGGTCATTGTCGGTTAAAAGACCCGCGAACGTCTTCATTTCGCTATCCATTGGTTTTTTCGCCAACTGCTCGACAATTTGATGACGGATCCAAAGGCTTTGTTTGTTTTTAAAGTTATAATCTTTATTCAACTCTTCCCACAAAAGGCCACGAGTCTCATCAGACATATTTTTGCCCAGAACCTCAACCGCAGCGGAACGAACCACCAGGGCCTTATCCTTCACCAGCTTTTGCGCCAATTTATCTGCTTGAGTTGGGTTTACTTCCGACAAAGCAATTAAAGCAGCATTTCTCATATACCACTGATCATGGGAGCCGGCCTTCAAAAGATCCGCAGTAGCTTCCAGGCGTTTTGCTTCCGCAGCTCCCATCAAAGCCTTCCAACGAATATTCATTGGTTGCTTTTCACTGAAGGCTAAAGAAATAAAGCTGTCATAAAATTTAGGGTTGCCATCGATTGCCATACGGCGGTTTTCACCTGGCAAATTCAGGACTTCCATCGCGGAACTTAAAGTATCAGGTGAAGGAATGTTTTTAGCTGCGAAAGCGCTTGAAGAAAAACCGATAAACAAAACGGACAACAGGATTTTCGTGTTCATGATGACCTAACTTTTCTTGTTAACGAAGTTTTCAAACTCATCCATCAACTGGCTGTCTTCAGTGGATTTTCCCGCAGCGGCTTCACCTTTACCGGCTTTTTCAGCAACGGAATCAAGGTCCTTTTTTTGGTTCTCTACCGCTGCTGCAAACTCTTTCATCAATTCATCATCGATAATAGATTCAGATTCGGCCGATGCTGCTTCCGTTGCCGCAACTTCGGGAGCAGGTTCCGCTGCCGCCGGAGTCGCTTCTGCTTCCGCTGCAGCAATCGCTGCGTCAACATCGGCTTCCGTGATCCCTGGTTCTGCGGCCACTTCAGGAGCTGGAGTTGGTGCCGGTTCCGGAGTGGGCGCAAGTGGAGCAGCTTCAGCAACTGGAGCAGCCGGAGTCGGCGCTGGTGCTGGGGCCGCCGGAGCTGCTGCTGCCGGTGGTGCTTGCTTTAAGCCAGTGATTTCAGATTTAAGCTGTTCGTTTTCTTCTTTATAACGAGAAAGATCGGCGATGTCCTCGCTGATAATTTCGTATTCAGCCAAACGAGCTTCAAGATCTTTGATTTTATTATCAAGCGCAGAAGTATCAACTGCCGCAGCTGGAGCCGCATCGCCCCCGCCCGCCGGCGGATTTGCCTGCAATTCAGCAACTTTTTTCTCGGCGATCTGCAGTTCTGCACGGATCACTTCAAGTTCTTTGATGTTTTCACTAAGGCTAACTTTAAGTTGCTGAACCTCTTCAGGGGATTCACCGTGACCGGCCGCGCCGTCTTTAAATGCAGCCGCCAAAGCCTCATCGCCCGTTTTTGGTGCATGACCTTGGCTATCCAAAATCTTTTGCAGAGTCTTTTCCAACTGAGCTGAATCTAATCCGCCACCCAGGCCGGAATCAGCATCTTTTTTACCGAAAAATCCGCGATATCCCACGAAAAGACCTAGCAGAATAATCGCTGCTACTAAGCCTTCAATGATGGCTACATTGTGCTGACTGAAAAAATGAAGAATTTGGTCGATTGTCACAATCCAAATTCTCGTCTATCAGCCGTTTGTCGTCAATGCTAGACCTTTGATCCAGTCTGGTGGTACAGTCCCCTCATTGAGGTGTCTATGTACGACATAATAATCAGAGGCGGAACCTGTTTACTTCCCCACCCCTCCAACATCGGTTTGATTGAACAGCAGGCCGACATCGGAATCAGCAACGGCCGCATCACTAAAATTCGCGAAAAAATCTTCGACTCTGCCCCGTGCATGATCGATGCAACTGGACTCCATGTCTTGCCTGGCGTGATCGATAGCCAGGTGCATTTCCGCGAACCTGGTCTAACCCACAAGGAAGACCTGGAAACTGGCACCAGAGCAGCCGTTTTGGGTGGAGTGACAAGCATTTTTGAAATGCCCAACACCAACCCTCCCACCACCACTGTCGCTCACTTCCAAGATAAATTGGATATGGCAAAAAACCGTGCGCATGCGAACTATGCGTTCTTTGCCGGAGCTTCTCACGATAACGTGGGTATTTTGCAAAACCTGGAAATCCTCCCGCATTGCTCGGGAATCAAAATCTTCATGGGCAGCTCTACCGGAAGTCTGCTTGTCGAGGACGACGAGACACTGGAAAATATTTTAAATCAGGGCCATCGTCGAGTCATCGTTCACAGTGAAGACGAGATGCGCCTACGCGAACGCCGTCATATCGCTGTTGAAATGGCCGATGTTCACTACCATCCGGTATGGAGAGATGTTGAAACGGCGGTGAATTCCACTCAACGCCTGTTGCGCTTAGCTCGCAAAACGGGTCGCAAGATCCACGTTCTGCACGTTTCAACCGCTGAGGAAATGGATATCTTGCAAAACGCAAAAGACATTTCCACTGTCGAAGTTCTGCCTCAGCATTTAACTTTGTATGCTCCGGATTGTTACGACCGTTTGGGAACATACGCTCAACAAAACCCGCCGATCCGTGAAAAACGTCACTTGGATCGCCTGTGGAAAGCTTTGCAGGATGGAACGGTCGATGTGATCGGTTCCGATCACGCTCCTCACACTCGTGAAGAAAAAGACCGTCCTTATCCCGCAAGTCCATCAGGCGTGCCGGGTGTGCAAACCTTGGTTCCGATCATGTTAAACCATGTGCATGAAGGCCGCTTGTCTTTGCAAAAGTTCGTAGAGCTAGTCACTGAAAATCCTTGCCGCGTGTTCGGTGTAAAAAACAAAGGACGCCTGCGCGAAGGTTATGATGCCGACGTCACGATCGTGGATTTGAAAAAACAAATGACGATTGATAATTCCTGGATTGCGAGCCGCTGCGGATGGACTCCGTTCCACGGGATGCAAGTCACTGGTTGGGTGACTCACACAGTAGTATCTGGAAAACTGGCGCATGCTCACGGTGAAATCGTGGAAGCGCACTCTGGAACTCCCGTGAATTTCGAGGGCACGCTTTAATGCAGCAGAATTCTGCCAAATCAAAAGCCATGGCGGTCTTTTTCGCCGGGCTTTTGCCAGTTATTGCCTTTACAGTTATTGAGGATCAATACGGCACCATCGCAGGTCTGATCGCCGGGATGGTATTTGGTGTGGGCGAAATCTGCTTTGAACTTTATAAGCATAAAAAAGTTCAAAAGATCACTTGGATTGGTAACGGTCTGTTATTGGTCTTGGGTGGAGTCTCTTTAATTTCCGACGAAGGCATCTGGTTTAAAATGCAACCCGCAATCATGGAAGCCGCCTTTGCGATTGCTTTGTGGGTTTCGTGGTATATCAAAAAGCCTTTAATCGTGGTGTTAGCCGAACAACAGGGACAGAAACTTCCGGAATTCATGAAAACTCGCATGAGTGGAATGACTTTCAGAATGGGGATCTTCTTTGCCGCACACGCAGTTCTTGCGACTTGGGCCGCCCTTCACTGGACCTCGAATGCTTGGGCATTGCTTAAAGGTGTGGGACTTACCGTCAGCTTAATTGTCTATATGTTGCTGGAAGTTTTATACATCCGCAGATCCGCGATGAAGGCACTCACGCCTGAACAAATCGCCGAGCAAATCAAAAAAATTCAAGAAGAACAGCTGAATCAATAAAGGACAGCACCCGCCATAGCGCCTAGGATAACGACGGCCCATGATGGTGCTTTTGCGAACAGCAAAAGAACGAAGCAGAATAAGGCTAAAACAAAATCTTTCACTGTGAAGATGGCACTGGTCCAAACAGGATTGTAAAAAGCGGCTATCAAGAGTCCGACGACGGAGGCATTGATTCCAGCAACTGCGAAGCGCATTTGTTTGACGTGGCGAAGCTTTTCCCAGAATGGCAGCACTCCGAACACCATCAAAAAGGATGGCAAGAAGACCGCGATCAAACATGCGGCGGCGCCGATGACTCCCGTTAAGTTCTTTGTTAAAAGGGCACCGAGATAGGCCGCGAAAGTAAATAAAGGCCCCGGCACTGCTTGTGCGGCTCCGTATCCCGCCATGAAGGCATCACTACTTACCCATCCCGTATTCACGACTTCCGCTTTTAAGAGCGGCAGAACAACATGACCACCACCGAATACCAAAGAGCCCGTGCGATAAAAACTATCGATGACTTTTGCTGACTCGTTCAAGGAACCAAGAATTGGTAGAACAAAAAGCAATCCAGCAAACAGGATCAAAGAGATCAAGCCAGCACGATGACTTAAAGGAACTCGAATCGATGTGTTCGGGAGATTTGAAAAATTTCTAACCAAGATCAATCCCAAGATCGCACCTAATACAATCACACCGATTTGTGCTAACGCTGAAGAAAATAAAATCGCTAAGGCGGCAGCGATCACGGCAATTACGGCGCGCTTAAAATCAGGAGTGAGACTTTTAGCCATGCCCCAGATGGCTTGTGCTACAACCGCGACTGCGACAACTTTCAAACCATGAAGCCAACCACTATCTAAACTTCCCCCGTAAGCGGCAACACCAAAAGCAAATGCCACCAACACAATTGCTGACGGCAAAGTAAATCCCAGCCACGCAGCGATAGCCCCGGGAATTCCCGCTCGCGAAAGCCCGATAGAAATTCCCACTTGGCTGCTTGCAGGTCCCGGCAAAAACTGACAAATCGCTACGATATCGGCATAAGAATGATCATCAAACCATTTTCTTTTTTCGACAAATTCGTCACGGAAATACCCCAGATGGGCGATCGGCCCACCGAATGATGTAAGCCCCAGGCGCAAGAAAATCCAGAACACTTCTAATATTGGTCCCAGATGAACTCCGATTCTCAAAAGACTTTTCCAGTCAAACCCAGTTGTTTTTTAAGATCGCGGCTGTATCTAAGATGTCTTGGTTTAGCTTCGCCACTTTTAGCACACTCGATTTGGCGTTCGACCATTTTATCAAAAACATAAAGCAAGTCATCATGGCGACGGGAATGAATATCAAATCCTAACACGCCACCAACAAGTTCGATGGTTTGATGAATCGCTTCAATCGTGGAATAGCAAAATGACTTAGGCTGCTTGCGCACCCGGAAATTAGAGGGCTTATCGGGAGAAAAACAAATTCTGGGGATCGCCTGCAGATTCATGCTTTGACGAATGGTCTTTACGGCCGTTGCCCACGTCCCGTCGATTACGAATAACGTCAACCTTTTGCCTTCAGGAATCAGTTCGGATTTTTGACTTTCCGACATTTCACTTAAATTCGCAGAGTTTTTCCCAGGATAAAGCATCACACAGTGGCGACTGGGATCCTGCAAAAGCTCGTTCACTTCCGCATCGTTCGTATAATCCTGGCCACGAATCAAAAAGGAATTATCCAAAACCAGGTACGACATGCGACCCGTGGCAATTCTGCGTTTCATCTCGATCGGATGAATTAAAATCACCACATCCATTCCCGGATCAAATGATTTCACATGCTCGCAGTAACAGCTAAAAGAAGGCTGCACACAGGCATCACACAGCTCCCGGTAAACGGGCCCTGTGGTTTTCATTTTTTCTTTATTGGATAAATAAGTCTGCAGATCCATTAAAAGATTACTTCCCACTGAATTCAGGGGATTTCTTTTCTTTGATTGCCTGCAGAGCGATAAAATGATCTTGGGTTCTTTGCGTGATCCCTTGATAAGCGGCGGCTTGCTCTAAAACATTATTGGAATCTTGCAGGTAGGCGGCCTTCATCAATTTCTTGGTCATTTGTACGGCAACCGGCGCATTGGCAGCAATTTTATCTGCCACTTTTTCGGTTTCCGAAACCAAGTCACCGGAAGCGTAGTAGTTCAGAAGTCCCCATTTAAAGGCTTCCTCCCCCACAATCAAATCTGCGGTTAATGACATTTGCATCGCACGCGAATAACCAATCACTCTTTGCAAAAAGAAACTGCCACCATCACCCGGCACCAAACCCAATTTTACAAAAGTTTCGCCGAATTTGGATTTATCAGATCCCACGCGCAGATCACACATCATCGCTAGATCACAGCCCGCCCCGATCGCCGCACCATTCACCATGGCTACCAGTGGCGTGGAAAGTTCTTCGATGCATTTTGGAATTTGCTGAATACCGTGGATATAACGCATGCGAAGTTCGTTGGGCTCCCCCGCAAACATTCCGGTTTTATTTTCCATGGCTTTGACGTCACCACCGGCGCAAAAGTTTGCACCCTCACCGCTTAGGACGATCACACGAACTTCAGAATCAAAATCGGCATGGCGAAGAACTTTGGTCAAAGAATCGATCATCTCGTAAGTGATCGCATTGCTTTGTTCAGGATTATCCAAAGTCACCCACAGTTGATGTTTCTTAAAAGACACCTTCAAATGCGGGAAACTTTGCGAATAAAAAGACATTTGACTAGAATCCTATTTTTTAGGGAACAAGCCTTCTCGATTTTTGAAGACCTTTTTAAGCCAAACGCCGAAGCTGTCGTCAGGTCCCGGCAAGCGCTCAGGAACCATTTGGCCACGAGAACTTAACTTACTACAAAGTGCCTTCACTTCAGAAGGAGAATCCAACTCTTTATACTGGATGCCGTAACCATCGCCTGTCGCTTTTTTGAAAACCACCGTGCCTAGGCCCTTGTAAGTGACACCCTCAAATTGCCATTCAAGGTTCACGCTTTGATCTTCAAAAAGATTCAATGAAGTGCGAACGAACATACCACCTTTAGAGATATTGCTGATTTCGCCCTCAGAACCGTTCACCATCACTGGATTTTTAAAAACAAAACGAGGTGCTGCTTCCCACCAACGCATTCTTGGATCGAAGTAAACCTGGCGAACCGCCGGTACCACAAAATAGGCCACCGCCAAAAGATCCACCACCAAAACACCTAATAGATAGAAGAAGTTCAACCAGCTCATGCTGTTGATGAAGGCCATCACGTTAGTGATAAAGATAATCAACAAGCAGCCCAGGTAAGCCCAATAGGACCAGCGTTTACAAAGGTAGATAAAGATCCCCGCCAAGATTGGCAAAAGGACATAAATGACCATGAACATGGGTGGAAGCACTTTTGTCCAAAAATACCACTGTGCTTCGAAGGTGCGTCCCGCTCGGACCGCATTAAAGATAAAGCTTCCAAGAGGCGCGATGATGTGAAGAAGTGCGAGTACGATGATGGCCCAAGGTTTTCTTTTCATATGACATTAATTATTAAGAAATAATCGCATTCACACAACAAAAAAGAAAAGGGCTCCTAAATGGAGCCCTTTCTTGAGAATCAAACTCTTATGTTTCTCGCCAAACTATTGTTTACAGAATGGAAGATCTGGTTTGATTTGGCAGATGATGTCGCACATTGACTGATCGCCAATTGGACAAGAACCATCGCCTGGGTTACCCGGGTTGCCTGGATCAGGATTGCCTGGGTTTTGAGACGCTTTTTTACCTACATTGATATCCAATGTAGAAGCTGTTTTACCATCAGCATCAGTCACAGTGATCGCAGTTGTACCGTTAGAAGCCGCAGTGATAACACCGCTGTCGTTAACAGATGCAACGCCAGAGTTGCTGCTTGTGAATTTGAATGGTGCTTTACCGTTCAATACAGCCAGGTTCACTGTTTCATTAGCAGCCAAAGTCGCTGCCGCTGGAACCACTACCATTTTCTTAGCCAAAACAGCGTCAACTGCGTTGAATGCATCAACACGGCAGTTACAAGCAGTTTGGATAGAAACTTTAGCACCAGTTGTTTGCAAGATCGCGCGGATCTGAGCACCCGTCAAAGAAGGGTCCTGAGATTTCATAAGAGCCACGATACCAGAAACAAGCGGAGTCGCCATAGAAGTACCAGACAAATTGCCGTATTTATTTTTCGGCAAAGTCGACATGATGTCTTCACCTGGAGAGGCTACGTGAACAGTTGCTGTACCGTAGTTTGACCAAGATGGTTTAGCATCGCTAGGACCAGAAGCTGCAACCGTGATTGAGTTCGGGAAACCATTGTTTGCTGGGTAAACTTCAGTTGTATCGTTGTTTTTACCATCATTTGCAGCGGCAGAAACGAAGATAACACCTTTGTCGTCAGCGCGTTTGATAGCTTCAACAAGTGGTTCAGCCTGGTTTCTTGGAATAGTTGCACCCCAAGAAGCAGAAATCACTTGAGCGCCTTTTTCAACAGCGTAGTCGATCGCTTTGATAGCGTCATTCAAATCACCAGAACCGTTTTCGCCCAAGAAGCGAAGAGGCATGATAGAGATGTTTGGAGCGATACCAACGATACCACCATCAACCAAACCAGTCGCACCGATAACACCAGCACAGTGAGTACCGTGACCTGGGTTTTGGTAAGACGTTTTGTCCATTGGGTCGTTGTTTTTATCTTTAAAGTTGTAGCCTGCTACCATATTTGGAGACAAAGCTTCGTGAGTGTAGTCAACACCAGTATCGATAACCGCTACGATGATGCCTTTGTTACCTTTGTTACCAGCACGTTGCCATGCTTTTTCAGCGTTAACTTTGCCCATCGCCCATTGCTCACGTAATGCAGCCGTGTCAACTGAGTGAGTGAATGCTTTCATTCTAGCATTCGGTACTACGTATTCGATGCCCGGTTGAGACAACAAAGTTGCCAAAACTTGAGCTTCTTGTTTTTTCATGATGTCTACTTTAACCAAGCTTGCGTTTTGATTGTGATCCATCACGTTCAAAGCAGAAGCCGATACCAAAGACATCGAGTTCATCATATTTAGAGCGCTTGTGTTGTTGTACTTAACCAAGTATTCCCCTGCGAATGCTTGAGATCCAACCAACATTGCACCCATTAGTAATGCACGTTTCATTATTCCCTCCGTGGTTATCGAAAATCATATTCGGATTTCTTACGAAAAACAGATTTTTTTTAAACTACAGCTTATTTTAATGACACGCGTGATCGAAAGTTGAACACAGCAATGAAGCTTACAAGAATATTGCGGGCTGATGATCAACATTGAAACTCGAGGCATCCGTGAGTTATTTGCATTCTATTATTTTAGGTATCGTTGAGGGAATCACCGAGTTCCTCCCCATCTCCTCCACTGGTCACATGATCATTGCAAGCTCGATGATGGGCATCGAAGAAAATACTTTCACCAAAGCTTTTGAGGTCATCATCCAGTTCGGCGCGATTTTGTCAGTTCTGGTTTTGTACTGGAAACGCTTTTTACCGAACTGGGGTTTCTATAAAAAATTGTTCGTGGCCTTCCTGCCGACTGCCATCATTGGTTTTTTGGCGAAGGATGCGGTTGAGCACCTTTTGGGTAACGTCCAAGTTGTGGCTTGGTCTTTGATTCTGGGAGGATTGGTCCTCGTGTGGTCCGACAAGGCGTTTGCTCATCTGACAGCGGTGGGTCGCACCACGAATGATCTGACTTATAAAGACTCGGTGAAACTGGGTTTATTTCAAGCGATCGCGATGATTCCCGGTGTTTCTCGTTCCGGCGCTACGATTATGGGTGGTTTGACGCTGGGAATGAATAAAAAGGAAGCGGCAGAGTTTTCTTTCTTTTTAGCAGTTCCGACGATGGCCGCTGCCACTTTGTACAAGCTTTTGAAAATCTATAAAACAATCGAACCGCAGCAGATCAATATTTTGCTGGTCGGTTTGGTGGTTTCATTTATCGTGGCCATGGTCGCGATTAAGTTTTTTATCGGCGTTGTCAGCCGTTACGGTTTCCGCGGGTTTGGTTACTATCGTATCGTATTGGGTATTGTGATCCTGGTTTTGATCTATACGGGTCATGACCTGCAAATGAACTAGTTGAGGTGCATGCATGGAAAAGTTCTTGTTTGAAGGTACACAGTGGTTTTCGGCCGAGTTCACATCTTTTTTAAAACACTCCTATCTGGTAATGCCTAATTGGAAGTGGATTATTCTGATCGGTGGCATCGTTGCCGGCTTTGCCCTTCGCCCGATCGTTCAGTGGTGCTTTAAACAATTAAAGATCCACAACCCGATCGCTAAGAAATTCGTTAAGAGCTTTACAGCGTATTTCTTTAGATTTGAAATTGAACGCCCTTTGGCGTGGATTTTTATCATCCTTTTGTGGTTCGCAATTGATGATGCCATCGAAGTCAGTGGTAAGTTTGAAACCTATTACGAGTACATCCTTAAAGGTATGCTGGGTTTCCATGTCATCCGCTTGGTTTATTACTGCGTGGATGCTTTGGGTTTTGTCTTCGCAGACGTGGCGGCAAAAACTGAAAGCAAAATGGATGACAACTTGGTTCCATTTGCTACGAAAACCATGAAAGCCTTGGTGGTAATCCTGGGTTTCTTGTTGATCCTGCAAAGCTTCGGTTTAAACGTGATGTCTTTGATGGCCGGCCTGGGACTGGGTGGTTTGGCCTTAGCCCTTGCCGCTCAAGACACAGCTGCCAATCTTTTTGGTTCAGTGACAATCCTGATCGACAACCCTTTCCAATTGGGTGACTGGGTGAAAGTAAAAGACATGGAAGGAACAGTTGAGGAGATCGGCTTCAGATCCACTCGCGTAAGAACTTTCTATAACTCTGTGATCACGATTCCAAATGCGATGATGGCAAAAGAAACCATCGACAACATGGGAGTCAGACCCTTCCGCCGCGTTCGTCAGATCATCGGAATCGCCTACGAAACTCCCCCTGACAGAATTAAAGAATTCTGCGACCGTGTTCGCTATGCAATTCGCCAGGAATCCGTGGTAGTTCCAGACACTGTGACGGTGAACTTTAACGGTTTTGCAGATTCTCAGCTGAACGTTTTAGTACAATTCCATCTTCAAGTGTTCACGGGCCCCGAAGAACTGGAACGTCAGCAAGCCATATTTATTGAGATCTTAAAAATCGGAGCGGAGCTCAAAGTAGATTTCGCCTACCCAACGCAAACAGTTTACTACCGCGGCGGCGGAGAAACCGACCAACAACAGCTGCAACAACCATCTGTTCAGCCTATGTAAAAGAAAAAGGGACCTATCAAGGTCCCTTTTTTTATCCAGCATTTTTTAAGATTCTTTTCTTTCGTGATTCAATGACTCCGTCAATTAAACCGAGCTCTTTCGCCTCGAGGGCGGTCATGTTGTGATCGCGCTCCATCAGCTTCGTCAGATGTTTGGCGCTTTGACCAGTGTGTTCAGCGTAAAGATCGATCAACTTCTTTTTTGAGCGGACAAGTTCTCGGGCGTGGATTTCGATGTCACTCACCTGCCCGCCGATTCCGCCGTCACCCAAGTGTGGCTGATGGATTAGGATGCGGCTATTGGGCATGGAAAATCTTTTTCCGGGTGCACCAGCTGACAATAGGAACGAACCCATGCTCGCAGCAACACCAATACAATAAGTCGCCACATCACACTTGATATAGTTCATGACATCATAGATCGCGAGTCCCGCCGACACCGAACCGCCGGGCGAGTTGATATATAGATGAATGTCTTTTTCTGGGTTGTCTGATTCCAGAAATAACATCTGCGCGATCAGGGCGTTAGCGACCTCGTCAGTCACGACACTGCCTAAAATTAAGATGCGATCTTTTAAAAGGCGTGAGTAAACGTCGTAAGAACGTTCGCCGCTTGCGGTGCTTTCAATAACATAGGGAATGGTGGCCATGGTTTCTCTCCTTTGAGTGGACGTGAGTAGGAAGACTTCGTTTGCCTGAAGGATTATGTTGCAATCCGTGTGCGCAGAGACACGTGAGCGAAAAGTGAATCAAGATGATTCACTGATTTTGTTAGCTCCAAACAAAGCGAAAGAGGCGTTGCAAAGGCCGCTGGTGGAATGTGGGAGGTCAGACTTTTTAGGGCAGCGACAGAGCCGCTCTTGGGCTCTTTTAAACTGTGGCAACTGGCTTTTGCACACTGTGATTTTCTCCGATAAGCACAGTGTGAAAACCTTCGTGATTTTTTCCATTCTCATTTTGATACAGAGCCTAGCGAGTGCTAAACCAGCACCGTATCCGGTGACCTGCGAGAATTTGGATGCCTGCCCCGAACCCGTGGTGGGACTTATCCAGGATGGAAAATCAGTCTGCACCGGAGTTTTGGTTGCCGAAGACACAATCGCGACAAATCTGCACTGTATCCCCGAAGACATTCGCCAAAACGATGCTTCTTGTAAGGGCCGCATCGTAGTCACCTTCCCCGCTTCCCGCAGTCGCGAAGAACAGCATGAAGATTGTGACCAGATCAAATTTATTTCTTCCCCGCTCAAAGATACACCACTAACGCCGGACTGGGCGATTTTCAAATTAGCTAAAAAAGCTCCCCGCATGCATGCCCCGATCAACACCAATGGTTTTTCTGATGGCGAGATGGTGACGATGTTTAAAATCGATCCAACGGATAAAGGCACCGGCATCTTACGCAAAGTCACTTGTCCTGCGATTCAAAACTCTTTGGCGAATCCGTTCTTTACAGGTGTAAAAAGCCCCATCATCGCGATGGTTCCGTGTGAAACGATGAAGGGTAATTCCGGCTCGCCTTTGATGACGGCTTCCATGGAAGTAAAAGGACTTTTGAACTCCATGGGAACCGCAGCCGACGTGAATCTAAAAAAGGCACCCTTTTATCACGTAAGCTTTGGATCTAACTTTGCTTGTTTAAATATTCCGGGCCTGGCGACAGCAAGCTCTCCACATCCTGATTGCAATAAGACGATAGTTTCCGAAAGCATTCGCGGCGCCACGGCCAGCCTGATCAGTCGCTTCACAGATCCTTTGATGAAATCATTCAATGCCGATGTGAACGCGGAACTGAATAAGCTACACGCGCAAAGTAAGTACGTGGTGTTGTGGGACGTAGATCAAAAAAACAAGGCATTCGACGGCATTCAAACCCGTGTTAGCGATGTGACCTTTAAACCTTCTTGCATCAACTTTAAAAAAGACAAGCTGCGCGCGAAGCAAGGCCTCCAACACGGTCTTGTAACCTATAATTTGGAATACTTGGAATGGGGCTTAGAAATCCATCTGGATAACAGCGGGCGACCCCGCGCTGATCTTGTTCCAAAGAAAACACAATCAAACCTTGTCTTCTCCCCAGCTCACTTAACAACCGGCCAACCGGTGGCATTTAAGCACGGCAGCCAGTCTTATACGCTGCCCTTCTGTGAAGATGTTAAAGACAAAAAATAGAGCCCACACAATCTGATTAACGCAGCTTTTCCGGATAGCGCGGAAAAGGCGATCGCGGAAAACAATGCGTACTTAAAAACAAAAAACCCCGGCTCATCACCGGGGTTTTTTATTTCAATCTTGCGATCTAATTACTTTTTCTTTTTCTTAGATTCTTTTTTCACTGCTGCTGGAGCTGCATTTAAATCGACACCTGCTGTGCTGGCTCTGATTTTAGCGGCTTCAACTTGCGCTTCAGCTGCTTCAGATTCCGCTTTTACTGTTTCAGCGCGGATCTTTGCGTCTTCGGCTTTGTTTTTTGCATCTTCCATACGAGAAGAAATTTGTTCTAGTTCAGCTTTTGCTTTTTCAGCATTTGCTTTGTATTTAGCAAGTTCTGCGTCAGCTTGTTTCGCTGCCGCCTCGTTATCTTCGATAGACTTTCTTGCACGAGCCAACTCTTGGGAAGCTTTAGCTTCTTCTGCGCGGTACTTCATGCGGTTATCTTCAAGATTTTGTTTTGCTTTAGCCGCAGCTTGCTTAACTTTTTCTTCGTCTTTTTTGATGTCGTTCAACTTTTTGCGTTCGTCTTCAGCCTGAGAACTCAATTTCTTAGCTTCTTCAGTAGCTGCTTTCAACTCGCCTTCAGTTTTCTCGACCATGGCTTTTGATTGCTCTTGTTGAGCTTTCAAACGAGCCATCTCTGCTTCAGCTTTTGATTTCTCAGCCTCAGCGCGAGCGATGTCTTGTTTCGCTTTAGCATCGCGTGCTTTGCTTTCAGCAACCGCTTTTTCTACCAACAATTTAGTTTTAGCAAGGTTTTGAGTCGCTTTTGCGGATTCAAGTTTAGCAGCATCAGCTTCTCTAGTCGCTTTCATACCCGCTTCAGTTGCGTTAGCAGCCTGTTTCTCAAGATCTTTTGCTTGAGAGTTCATTTCAGACGCTTTCTTTTCTTCAGCTTGTTTATGGGCTACAGCTTCTTCAAGAACCTTTTTTTGCTTTTCAGTTTTTTCCTGAGCGGCTTTGCTGCGGGCGATAGCTTCCGCTTGTTCTTTTTCAGCTTTTTTCTGATCGCGGTCGTGACCCGCAATTTCTGCTTTTAGCTTAGCAACATCGCGCTCAGCATTGGCTTGATCTCTTTTAGCTTCTGCTTCCGCGTTACGGGCTTTAGCAATTGCACTTTGCGCTTCAGAGCGTGCCTTATCACGGGCTTTACGTTCTTCTTCGGCACGGCGTTTCGCTTCAGCAGCTTCAGCCTTTGCGCCTTCAGAATCCGCAATCGCCTCTTCGGCTTCAATTTGTTTGCTGTCGGCTTGTGCCATTGCTTTTGTAGTCGCCGTCGATGTGATCAGTGCTGCAACAAGAAGAATCCCCAGTGATTTAGAATGCATGTCTGTCTCCTATAGATGTTATCTAACAGGAACTTAGGATATATGCATTTTGGGCAAAAAAAAAGCGACCAGGATGGGGGGGGAGGGTCCTGGCCGCAAGGGGGGGTTGCTTTAGTACTAGAGCAATGGAGGTGCCAACCAAAGATTATGTTCAGATCCAATTAAACAGCGCTCGATTCACTACCAGTGTCGAGGTTTTAGACGAAGAGCGCCCTTTGTCGGCCCAACTCCTAGCCTTCCTACTGGATCAAAAAATTCTCGGGCTGACTGGACTCGACAGAACCAGCGCCAGAATTTCTACTTATAGGAGATGATCTCTCTCAAAACGAAACAGTCTTTCTGCGCTCTGCTGCTGAGTATGTGGGCAACTCCTGCTCTCGCCTCATTTCATATCGTCGTTGACCCCGGTCACGGAGGTGTCGATAAGGGAGCGGTTTACAATTCTATTCGTGAAGCTGAACTCGTTTTAACAGTCGCTCAAAAACTGCAAACCCTATTAAGCAAAGATCCAAATTTTACGGTCACCATGACTCGCGAAAAAGATCGCGCCATCTCCCTGCCCGAGCGCGTGAAAACCGCTGAAAAAGCCAATGCCGATTTGTATGTGAGCCTTCATGCCAATGCAGCTTTAGATCAGCGGGCGCGGGGTGTGGAATTTTTCTTTCAAAACAACATGCCTAGCGATGAAGACAGTCTGTTTTTAGCGAATCAGGAAAATCAGGCCATCATGAATGCCCGCGACCTGCACACCATTTCTGGTGGTGATGAACTTTCAAAAAAAGGTGACATTGCAGCGATTGTTGAAGATCTGCGTCGCCAAAATCGTATGTTCTCGAGCTTACGCTTAACGAAAGCTCTGACGACGATCTGGGAAAACGACGAAAACGCCATGCGGGCCACCATAAAACAAGCGCCTTTTTATGTGATCTCAAAGACGTCTATGCCTGCAGTCTTAATTGAGATTGGCTTTATTTCGAATCCGCGCGAGGCAAAACGCCTCCAACAGAAGGATTATCAAAAAGATCTCGCCGAAAAAATCTATAACGCCCTCGTCTCATATAAAGAAAAGATGGACAACTCCTCGGCCAAGAACTTAAATTAGGGGCCTCTAACCATTCTATAGAGGCTGATCAAAAACATTCAGATGCAAGGCGGAGGGAGCGAACCGCAGCGCAGGCGTACTCCCGGTACGTCGGAGCGAGGACCGCACCCGACAACGCAGCAGATGGATGTTTTTCATCAGCCGCTTCAAGGAGTACCTATGCGCAGCGACGGCCGTCTTTTTGACCAACTTAGAAATATCAAAATCACACCAAATGTTGCTGAATATGCTGAAGGCTCTGCTTTAGTTGAATTTGGTAAAACAAAAGTTCTTTGCACCGCAAGCTATGAAGCGAAAGCTCCGCAATGGCTCGCAGGCACTGGCGCGGGCTGGGTGACGGCAGAGTACGGCATGCTTCCTCGTGCCACTCATACTCGTAATAAACGCGAAAAATCTTTGAACTCGGGTCGCACTCAAGAAATCTCTCGTCTGATCGGGCGTAGCCTTCGCGCTGCGGTTGATTTGAAACAATTGGGTGAAAAACAAATCATCATCGACTGTGACGTTTTGAATGCTGATGGCGGTACACGCACGGCTTCGGTAACGGGCGGTTATGTTGCTTTGGCGTTGGCTCTTAAAAAGCTTGCAGCGGTAAGCGAAATTAAGTCCATGCCATTGATCAATTACGTTTCCGCGATCAGCGTGGGTCTTCACAATGATAATATTTTATTAGATTTAAATTACGACGAAGACAGCGCGATCGGCACGGATATGAATTTTGTTATGACGGACAAAGGAACTTTCATTGAAGTCCAAGGAACAGCGGAACACATGCCATTCACTCGTCAACAATTGAACAAGATGATGGATGTGGCTGAAAAAGGTTGCCGTGAATTATTCATTCACCAGGCAGCGATCGTTGGCGAAGCTTATCGTTTGGCTGGCGTTTAAATAAAGGAGTTTGTACATGGAACTTTGGATTGCAACTGGCAATAAAGGCAAACTTACTGAATACCGTATTCTTTTAAATGAAGTGGCGGACTTGAATCTTCATCATCAAGGTGAGATCTCGTCCTTCACTCCCCGACCAGAGGACGGCAAAACATTTTTGGACAACGCTCGTATCAAAGCGAAAACTTTGCGCGCCGTTAAAAACAATGTTTGGGTTTTAGGTGAAGACGCCGGGCTTGAAGTGGAAGGACTTAACAATCTTCCAGGAATTCACTCTGCTCGCTATGCGGGTCCTAAAGCTTCCGATAGCGAAAACGTTTCGAAGCTTTTGAAAATGATCACTCTGAAACCGATGGCAAATAAGAATGCGAAGTTCGTTTGCACGACAGTCGTGTACACGCCAACAGGTGAAGAATGGGTTTTCACCGGGGAAATGAAAGGCACGATAGCCAGCAAGCCTGCAGGTCTGCACGGTTTTGGTTACGATCCTGTGTTCATTCCAGAGGGACAAACGCAAACTTTGGCGGAACTTGCGAGCGGATTTAAAGCCCAGCACTCTCACCGCGCTCAAGCGACAAAACAATTCCTGGCGAAACTTAAAGAAACTGGAAATATCTGATAAAAAAAAAGCCGATCGCAAGATCGGCTTTTTTGCTAAACGCGCTAAAAATTTTCGATACGCTCAAACTGAAACGCGCTGAATCCGGCACGTGCAATTAACTAAAAAATTAATACTGTCCTGGAGTGGCGACACAACGGAAACCCACGTTCTGAATGCTGATTCCCCACGATGCGGGAGCCTGCACTTCATTTGCCGTGATATCACCGATGTTCGCTGTGAAGATTCCAACGGTGCCTCGATTGTTCACACAGTTTGCTCCACCGCGAATAACCTTGCCCGAGCTGCCGCCGAATAAATTCCCCATAAAGACGTCCTTTTTAGGGGTATCGGTCATGCCCGTGAAATCCAACAGCGCTTTCGAGCCAGGCTTCACGTCCCAGTTATTGTTATGATAATTACGGCCATACGGTGACGATAAATCTGGAGAGTAGGAGTTTCCATAAATCGTGTCGCTGACCCACTCCCAGGCATTACCTCCGAAGTCCCAAATCACGGCCCCACTTGCAAGAACAAAAGTCCGGCGTTCTTCGTCTTTGCTTTTTCCCGTCCCATCGTATGGGTTTGCGGTGTTGCTGACGGCAATCGGTTCGCTCCAACCGGAGTAATAACCGGTATAAAGATTTCCTGAAAGTTTTGCTCCACCCGACCAGTTTTCTCCGCGATTATAAATTTCCAAAGCTGTCGCATTCCACTCGGCATTCGTCGGCAAACGATACGTGATACCAAGTGCCGTACACGCAGCTGCTGCCGTTGCCTTCGTCGCAATCCACGGCTTACCAGTCGGCGTCGATACCGCCGAGCCGGAGCTTTGTTTCATTTCAAATTTTGCGATACAAAATGCCGAAGTTCCAAGTGAAGCATTCGCACTCACCAATTCAAAATTCGTCGGGCATTTCATCACTGGTGTTGGTGATGGCGAGGGCGACGGACTTGGTGACGGAGATGGTGAAGGGCTCGCCGTCGGTGATGGCGTGACCGTTGGCTCTGGAGAAGGACTTGGAGAAGGACTTGGAGAAACAGTTGGAGAAGGTGTTACTGTTGGTGACGGAGTAACCGTCGGCTCCGGTGATGGACTTGCCGTTGGAGAAGGTGTTACAGTCGGAGCTGGTGAAGCAGTCGGTGCAGGCGAAACAGTCGGCTCCGGCGAAGGAGACGGCGTCGCTGTCGGCGCAACTGTTGGTACGGGACTCGCAGTAGGTTCTGGGGAAACAGTTGGAGAAGGTGTCACAGTCGGAGATGGCGTTACCGTTGGTGTGGGCGACGGCGACGGTGCTGGAGCCGGTGACTGAGACGATTCATCTGGCGGAGCGGCGACAGCATCGCTGCTCGAGTCTCCTCCCGAGGAACAAGAAATCAGAAAACTTGTCAGAGAGACGTAGACAAGACTTACTATCAAACTCTTCATTTCAAAGTTCCTTTACACGATTCAAGATTTCTTATGCTGTTACTTCTTATTTTTACCGCTTCTTAACATTTTTCAGAGAAAGTTTTGCGTTCCCACAAAAATGTAGACTAAGGCCCTCGGAGATTGGGCTAGTGATTCCGTCTCCCCGACAAAGAATGTGAGCCATCCACAAGTACGAATCCTTCTTTACCCAGCGCGGCCAAAACCGCCTAAAACTGCTTATTTCTTCCGCTTTTTAGAATAAAAAACGTTCCTAACTTTACTCTGTAATAACGGTTTGTTAGTGTCCTCCAAACATAAACCCTATTCCGACAATGTCGGGTCAACTCTGGAGACTTGAGTGATGATGAAGGGCCTTAAACTATTTACCGCTAATTCTAACCCTGAGCTGGCTAAGAAGGTGGCTGCGGCTGCCGGTATCGAACTCGGTTACTCCGAGGTCAGCACTTTCGCCGACGGCGAAATCCAAGTAGAAATTCATGAAAGTGTTCGTGGTCAGGATGTCTTTGTAATCCAAAGTACATGCCCACCTGTGAACCAAAGCTATATGGAGCTTTTCGTGATGCTTGATGCTCTTCGCAGAGCTTCGGCAGCTTCCATTACGGCTGTGATCCCGTACTTCGGGTACGCCCGCCAAGACAGAAAGGTCGCTCCACGCGCCCCTATCTCTGCGAAATTAATGGCAGATTTGATCACCACGGCAGGCGCGGACCGCGTGGTTTCCGTGGATTTGCATGCGGCTCAAATCCAAGGTTTTTTTAACGTTCCCGTGGACCATTTGTTCGCCATCCCTACCCTGGCTCGTGCCTGGCGCGAATCCCACGGTATTGGCTCTGACTTTGTTGCAGTGAGTCCCGATGCTGGGGGAGTGGAAAGAACCCGCGCCTTCGCAAAACGCATCGAATCCTCCATGGCCATCATCGATAAACGCCGTTCCGGCCCTAATGAGGCAAAAGCGCTTCACTTGATCGGTGATGTGACTGGAAAAACTGCCGTGATCGTGGACGATATGATCGATACGGCTGGAACACTTACACAAGCAGTTGACAGTCTCTACAAGAATGGGGCAAAACGTGTGTTCGCTGTTGCAACGCACCCTGTTTTATCAGGCCCTGCCATCGCCCGTCTGAAGGATAGCCCCATCGAAAAAGTGTGGGTGACCGACACGATTCCGTTATCGGAAGCAGCGAAAAACTGCGGGAAAATCGAAGTGGTATCCGTAGCTCCAGTTTTGGCTGAAGCAATCAAGCGTATCCACGGCAATGATTCCGTCAGCAGCTTGTTTGATTAATTAAAAGTTTTCGGCAAACGCCGAATTGAAACAACCAATCCTCTATCGGACTAGAAGGAAGACATTATGAAAAATAGAATCGAACTAAACGTAGAAGCTCGTCAAACTGGTAAAGGTAACAGCCGCGAATTGCGCGTTAACCGCCAAGTTCCTGCAGTTATCTACGGAGCTATCTCTCCAGTTAGCATCTCTGTTGGCGAAAAAGAAATCGTTAAGTACAACACTCGTGCTTACGAAAATGCTCTTTTCAACTTGAAATCTCCAGTTAAAGAAGCAAACGGTATCGTAGTACTTGTTAAAAAAGTAGACGTTCACCCGGTTTCTCGCCGCCCACAACACGTTGATTTCTACGCTTTGGATCTTAAAAAAGCAGTACGCGTTAACGTTGAAGTTCGTCTTGAAGGTAAACCAGTTGGTTTGTCTGAAGGCGGTATGTTGAACGTAGTTAACCGTCAAATCGAGATCGAAGTTCTTCCAACTGAGATCCCAGAATTCTTCACAGCTGACATCTCTAACTTGGCAGTAGGCGACGCTCTTCACGCATCTGACGTGAAAATCACTGGCTCTGCTAAATTGATCTCTTCTGCTGACACAACTATCGCGGTTGTATCTGCTCAAGAAGAAGAAGTTGTTGCTGCTCCAGTTGCTGCTGCACCGGCTGCTGCCGCTGCTCCAGCTGCAGGCGCAAAAGCTGCTCCAGCTGCTGCTAAACCAGCTGCTAAAAAATAGTTTCGGACTATTGCAGTTCCAAAAAGGCGGCTCTTATCGAGCTGCCTTTTTTTTTGATTACGGCTTAACGAGGTATTTATGTCTTCATGGTTGATCGTTGGACTGGGAAATCCCGGTGGCGAATACAAGCTCACTCGTCACAATATTGGCTTCATGGCTGTCGACTATTTCATGCAAGGCCTGGGCAATCCGTCTATTAAAAATCAATTCAAAGCCGAAGTGGCACAGGCAACGTGGCAAGGTCACACGCTTTACTTCTGCAAACCACAAACATACATGAATCTTTCTGGCGAGTCGGTGCAACCGTTGATGGGTTACTATAAAATCCCTCTGGATCACCTGATCGTCATCCACGACGATATCGACCAGCCGTTCAATCAAATGAAGATTCATAAAAACCGTGGGCACGGCGGTCACAACGGAATCAAAAGTATTTCGCAATTAATGGGAACTCAGGACTATGCCCGACTTAAACTGGGTGTGGGCCGTCCCGAAAACCCGAACTATCCGGTAGCGGATTACGTTCTGGGGAAATTTACGAAGGAAGAGTTCGATAAAATGCCGGACTTCCTCAACAAAGGTATCGACGCAATTGAGAGCATCATTCTAGATGGCATTCAAAAAGCTTCGACAAAATTCAACGGGTAAGTTACATTTCCCCGTGTTAAAATCAGGTTTTTAAGGAGTTACTAATGGCTTTACAAGTCGGTATCGTCGGTCTTCCGAATGTTGGTAAAAGTACGCTTTTCAATGCGTTGACTTCAGCTAAGGCTGAGGCAGCCAACTACCCTTTCTGTACTATCGATCCCAACGTGGGCGTTGTAACAGTTCCAGATCCTCGTATGGATAAAATCACTTCCTTTATCAAACCACAAAAAGTAATTCCTACTACAATGGAATTCGTGGATATCGCAGGGATTGTTAAAGGTGCTTCCCAGGGTGAAGGTTTGGGAAACCAATTCCTTTCACACATCCGTCAAACAGACGCTATCGTTCACGTGGTTCGTTGCTTTGACGACCCAAATATCGTGCACGTTGCAGGTTCTGTGGATCCTATCCGTGATATCGAAATCATTAACACTGAGCTTTTGCTAGCTGATTTGGATTCTGTTGAAAAACGTCTTCAACGTATCGAAAAACAAGCTAAGAACTCCACTGACAAGAAATTGAAAGCGGAAGTTGAAGTCGCGAAAAAAGTTCTAGAAGCTTTGGGCAAAGGTCTTCCAGCTCGTTCCGTAACTTTGGACGATTTCGAAGCTCCCCTGCTTAAAGAAATGCATTTGTTGACTGCTAAACCAGTTCTTTACGCTATGAACGTTTCTGATTCTGACTTTGCAGCTGGTGGCAATGACTGGACTAAATCCGTTATCGCTCGCGCTGCCGAAGAAAACAATAAAACGATCATGATCTGTTCTGCGATGGAAGCAGAGATTGCATTGTTGCCACCGGAAGATCGCGCCGACTTCTTGGCAGCCTTGGGTGCGGAAGAGCCAGGTCTGAATCGTTTGATCCGCGAGGCTTATACGCTTTTGGGCTTACAAACTTACTTCACGGCCGGTGAAAAAGAAGTCCGTGCTTGGACGATCCGTGCAAACACGAAAGCTCCACAAGCAGCGGGCGTGATCCATACGGATTTCGAAAAAGGTTTCATCCGTGCGGAAACTTATCACTGTGAAGACTTGTTCACTTACAAGTCCGAGCAAGCAGTAAAAGATGCGGGTAAATACCGTGTCGAAGGTAAAGAGTACGTCGTGAAAGACGGCGACGTTTTATTCTTCCGTTTCAATGTTTAGAGCTTTTAAAAGGTCCCGCAAGGGACCTTTTGTTTTTTCAGAAAAGGCAGAAAAGGTACGCCGTACCTTTTGGGGATGCAGTGCGGAACCGCAGCGGAAATGAATCTGGCAATGTTGACCTCAAGGCGAGTACCTACTTTACTTACCTAACTCAAAAACCAGTGAGGAATAATGTTTCAGAAATTTTTTAGCACGTTGTTGATTCTTTTGGCTTTCTCCCCCCTTCAATCTGCCTTTGCTGCAAAAATCACAGATGGTGATATTCATAAAGGTGATTATCGTTGGTTGCAGTTCAACCTGATGCAATCTATCGACAACAAAATCCCTTTCGAAAATCAGCAGGACACTTACTTTGAAATGGAGTTTGGTGGACGCTCTGGAATCGTGGACCTTTATGGGTACTTGGATATCTTTGATATTTTCAATTCCCCTAACAGCGATCGTCACGGTGATACTTCTCAGTCCGCCACTCAAGACGACAACTTCTTTTTCAAATTCGCTCCGCGCTTTTCTTTGGACTACATGACTGGTCATGATCTGACTTTGGGTCCGGTGCAAGAGTGGTACGTTGCCACTTTGTTCAACGTGGGTGATCGCGCCTTGTTTGAAGAATACATTGGTTTTGGTTCTGACATTCAAATCCCATGGCTGGGGAAATTGGGTGCAAACTTGATGGCTCGTCACGTGCGTGAAAATTACGGCGCGTCCGACGAAGGCGAATGGAACGGTTATATCCTGACAACGAACTGGTTTAAGCCCTTCGTAAACTTTGAAAACCAATCCTTCATCACTTGGCAGGGTTACCTGGATTATAAATTCGGCGCAAATAAAATTGCTGATGACGTAGATCGTACAAGTTGGTCGCTAGAATGGTTTAATGGTATTTACTGGCACTCTAAGCAGTATGCTGCTGGTTACGGTTTGAAGTACTACCAGAACATGGCTTTGTTCAAAAGTGGTGGTATTGCTGGAGAAACTTCGGGCTTTGGTCACTACTTGGATCTGACATATAAATTCTAAATTAGACTTTTCAGCTTCCAACAAAGAAAAGGCCTCTGTTCAGAGGCCTTTTTTATTTATCAGTCTTAATGTTTTGCAATTCCCACCTCCGCTGCCGAGGTGGATGTTGCAGTTTAGTTATTTACGCCTTTTTTCTTAGAGCCAGCAGTAGCTTTTGCAGCCTCCGCCGGAACGGCTTTCAAAGTTCTCATCATGCCCATTGGAGTCATGGCTTTATCGTACCACTCGTCAGGTGCGCACATGTTCAGTGCTTGCAGCGTCAGAGCAATTGTACTTGTTGGGGCTTCACCCAAGATTGCTAGCTTTTTGCTTTCTTTACCCAACTCTTGCGCGCGAGTTTCATAGGCAGTCGCCGCTTTATCCAACAACGAGTTACATTGGCTGAAAGTTTTTTGATTCATCTGGGAAATAACGTCCTTCACAGAATCACAAAACTTTTTATCCTGTATAACAACTTCTGCAGTTGAACCATCTGGTGTCCCCACGACGTTACTGAATTGATCGATCGCGCAGTTGCCGTCGCTCAATTTAGATAGCTTCGCTTTGGTTCCGAATCTTCTCATCGGATCATACTTTTTAACCGCAGCCTTATCATTTTCATAATTGATGACATAGCCCTGGTCATTGACTTCGTATTTTACAGTTTCTTCAACAGTCTCGGATTTGCCATTCACGATAATATCTTTTTTGAAGGTCACGATGACGAACTTGGCATCCGTCTTAAAGCTTTTGATACGCTTTGAATCTTTATTGATTTTCGCGCGACCATTTTCAACAGTCAGGATCGGATCAAAACCACCCGTTGCTGTCATGTTTGCGCCACCGATAAGGTTGTTGATCGTGCCATCGCAATTAAAAGAGTTGTCGATGGCTGCCAAAGGCGCTGCATGTGCGACACTCACTGCGAACGCCAGGCTCGCGAATACTATCTTGATCATGTGTTCTCCTGTTCAATCAGTATATGAGGATTATTGGTGTTCACAACTCGACGACAGAGCTCTGGATTGGAATCAAGCCTTTGGTCATTCAAAGAATGGTTACAAATAGTTTATCGAACCTTTGTTGATAAGGATCAGGATTGCTTGCGGTTATCGATCAGGATGTGGAAACTCCACACGGTCAGGAACAAAACCAAGCTTGGGAATAAAATCAAATGTGGAAAGCTTGATAGAGTCTTCCACCCTTCGCTTACCAAAATCCCCCAACTTGTATAGGGAGGATGAACACCGATCCCGATAAAGCTCATAAAGCTTTCATACAAGATGTTTGTGGGAATTTGCATCGCCACCAATACCAAAAGCGTACTTGCGATATTAGGCAGGATATGACGAAGCAAAATATGCGGGCGATTACCACCGACGGCGATCGCGGCTTCAACAAACGGTTTGCGTTTAGTTTCAATAACCATCCCGCGAGTCACACGAGCCATGTTGATCCAGTGAGTGAATGAAATCCCCACACACAATCCCACCAAGGCAGCCCACTGCGGGTCCGCAATAGGCAGAATCACTTGCACGCTTAAGCACAACACGGCGACCAGGATGAAATTTGGAATCGCCATGATAATGTCACAAAAGCGCATCATCATACGATCAAGGACTCCCTCAAACCATCCGGCGATGGAACCGTAAGTAAAGCCAATCAGGAAAGTCAAAATGGCACAGACAATTCCCACTGTTAACGATACGCGAGCTCCCAATAAAACCCGGGCAAATAAATCACGCCCCAACGAGTCCGTACCAAACCAGTGCGCCCAAGAAGGTGCGAGCAAAATCTGATCTACGTTTTGTTCAAAGCCTTGAGTGAATACAAAAGGACTGATCAAGACCGCTAAAATCAAAATACTTAAAAAAGAAATGGCCAGAATCACCGAAGGACGTTTCATCACATCTCCTCCTGAATTCTTGGATCCACGGCGCGCATCAGAATATCAATCAGGGAATTTACAATGATTAGTAAAGTTCCATAAAACAAAGTCAGACCCACGATCAAGGTGTAATCGCGATCGCCTAAAGCCATGATGAACTGCCCACCCAAACCTGGAATAGCAAAAAGCATTTCTACCAGGAAGGAACCAGATAGCAAGCCCACAAGCAACGGCCCCAAATAGCTTAAAAACGGAATCATGGAATTACGAAGCACGTGATGAAGCAGGACATCGCCCTCTTCCACGCCTTTGGCTTTGGCCGTGCGCACGTAATCCAGGCGGTAGTTTTCTTTCAAGGACGTCTTAAGCAAGCGAACTAATGAAGCCATCGGCCGCAGACTTAAAGTCAAAACTGGCAAAATATAATTCACCGGAGAAGTTAAGAACGCCGTCGGCAGAAGATTAAAATAAAATCCAAACAGATAAATCAGTAAAGGCCCCCAGAAAAGACTGGGTAAAGAAATAAACGTGATCATCAACTGATCGACGCTCTTTTCAAACAAGCCGCCATTGTACCGCTGAGACAGCAGAGACAAAGCGAAGGCACCCACGAGCACCAACACCAGTGAAATCAGATTTAAGCTTAAAGTATTACTAAAGCCATTTGCGATCATTGTGGAAATTCGCAGATCCGGATGAGCCATCGACACACCCAAATCACCTCGAACCAACGAACCAAAATATTTGGCAATCTGAGACACAGTGGAACCCTGAAGCCCCCACTGCTCGGTTAAGGCCGCACGAACCGTCGGATGAAGAGCCGCCTCATTATCAAAAGGTCCACCAGGCAACGCCTTCAGCAACAAAAAACTAAGCGCCACTAGCACCGCCAGTGACGCAATAATCTCGATCGCCTTATTAAGTAAAAAACGCACCCAGAAACTAAATGTCATCCCAATTTTCTTTGCCGACCAACTCTGCGTTAACCTTCACCGGCACCGCTTCTGATAGGTATGGGAAAAGATCCTTTTTGTTGCCGTACAATTTTGCGTAAACATAAGCGTTGGACACAACACGTTTTACATAGTTACGAGTCTCAAGGAATGGAATGTGTTCAATGAACTCATCCGTTTCCAAAGTACCGAAAGACACCAACCAGTTTTTCACACGGTGAGGTCCCGCATTGTAACCAGCAGCAACCAATGGAATCGTGTTATCAAAGCGGTCCATCAGACGCTTCAAGTAACGAGAACCGATTTTTACCGCAACATCTGGTTCAAGCAATTGCGGCGGTTTAAAATCTTTATCGCCCACCAAAGTTGCTACTTTATAACCTGTGAACGGCATCACTTGCATCAAGCCTAAAGCACCCACTGGGGAAATCGCATCGCGACGGTAAGAACTCTCCGCTCTCATGATGCCCCAAACAAGTTCTGTCGGAACTGTGAACTGCTTTGTGTATTTATCAACAGAATCAGAATACGCGCGCGGATAAGCCAGTTCCCACATCGCACGGCCGCCCTCAACACCTTGAGAAGCACGCGTGGTACCGAACGTCACCTGCGCAATATAAGAAGAACGATTAAAGTGACCCGCAGTGGAGTACTCAGACATCAAAGTTTTCAGGTAATCGCGGTTGCGCGTTTTCTTTTCGATATCATAAAGGTCCCAACGTGCCCACTCGTTTTCACCGATGATCATCAAATCACGAGCACGTTCAAAGCGCTTCATCAAAATCGGAGAAGAAAAGGCCACAGCCTTATCGCCACCTTCAGCAGCTTCGTCACCTTCGGCTGGAGCACCATCTTCACCTTGTGCGACCTCCACAGACTTATTGTCTGGGTTTGCTTCCACGTCGGCTTCTTCGTCGCTTTCTTTTTCGTCATCAGCAGAGTATTGAGTGATCATCAAGTTCTCTTCCGATTCAGAATCATCACCGCGGAAGCTGACATCATCCACATTTGGCATCAGGAACTCACTCGCTGAAAAGCGCGCGATCATGCGTGGAGTTGTTGGCAGATTCGTCGTCGCCAATTTTTGCAAGGGAATCACTTCCATCTTTTTCAAACGAGCCTGAGCGGCGATAGCGTAGTAACCCAAAAGAGGATCTTTAGACAACGTCGTCATCTTGTTACGGGCTTCAACCATTTTTCCTTGGCGGAACAAACTCATCGCCATCCAATAATTCACACGGTCATTCGGGAAAGTCTTCCACGCGCGATTGTTACGGCGTTTCTCGCTCTGCATTTCTGCGAAAGCTTTATAAGCGCCCGTATAATCACCTTTAAGATATTTCAACCAGGCCAAGTGCCATTTCGCATCTTTAGAAAGACCCGATGTTGGATAAAGCTTCATGAACTCTTGGAATCTGCGCGCCGCCCCATCATAGTCCTGAAACTGATAGCTTAGGAAGGCTGATTGATACAACGCCTGACGACCCGTTTTCGAGCGCGGAGATAACTTGTAAGCGGAATAATAAGAACCCACCGCCAATTGCACCTCACCGGCACGAGCCGATGCGGAAGCAAACAGGATCAGGTAATCGAAGTCGCGTTTTTTCTCTTCATAATAGGGTTTTAAAAGATCAACCGCTTTCCCCAGCTCGCCTTCTTGCATATAGAACTGAACTTGCAATTTATCTGCAAGATACTTGTCGACTTTAGCAAGGTTGGTTTTCATCACATTGATTTCCGTCTGCGCGCGGGAATCAAGACCTGCGAAAAGCAAGTATCTTACGCGAGTACGGAAGTCTTCGGTGCTGGTGGCACAAGCCGTCTCTTTGCCTTCGAATTTTGACGAAGCCAGATCCACTTCCCAATGCGCCACTTTAGAATAGCCCGGATGTTTTTCATAAAGTTTTACCAACCACTTACACATCAAGGCGCGCTTACCCAAGCCCTGCTCTGCCGCTGCCAGGTTGTAAATAACTTCCGGATAAGATTCGGTATTGCGAGTGCGTTTTTCAAGCTTTGTGAAAATATCCGCCGCTTGCTTGTAATTCTTTTTTTCAAGCGCGATTTGGCCCATCAACGTTTGCACGTCGATCGTCATTTTCACATTCGGAGAAAGTTTTTGGATTTGCTCCAGCTCTTTATAAGCTTCATCCAATTTGGAAGTTTTTAGGAAAGATTGCGACAAGTAATAACGCGCATACTCTTCCATTTCAGATTTATTTTGAGCAATCGTTTGAAACGTAGGGATGGCTTGCTCGTATTTCCCAGATTTAAATTGATCTAAAGCTTTCTTAAAAGAATCCAGCTCGTCTTTATTAGACTGAGCCATCGCCATTGGCACTGAAAGCAAAATAGATAGCAAAACAGACTTTGCAATTGTGGTCCGCATCCCGTCACTCCCTCGAGAAGTGCGCTGTCCGATTGGTTTCTTCTGCGTTGGCCCGTCGTCGCAGTACAAGTTGTACGGCTTCCTCCGGTCCGCCTTGAATAAATCAATCGGACAGCGCACTAGCAATGATGGCATCATCCTTGTCACCATCATTTAACAATGATACCGAATATCTATGGCAAAATCGAAAAATAAAACTGTCTATACCTGTCAAAATTGTGGAGCCCAGCGACCTCGTTGGGAAGGTAAGTGCTCGGACTGCGGCGCCTGGAATTCTTTCGTCGAGGAATTGCAGCTGGAGGAGCCTAAAACCAGAGGATGGTCGACAGGAAGTGTCGAAAAAACGAGCACTGCACCTGGAGCAGGTAAACCCGTTTCTCTAGACCAAAGCCTCGAAGCGATTAAATTGGATCGCTTTGATACGGGATTCCAAGAGCTGAATCGCGTGCTGGGCGGCGGTCTTGCGCGTGGAAGCTTCGTGTTATTAGGTGGATCACCTGGTATTGGTAAGTCAACTTTGCTTTTACAAATGGCTGGCGGCTTAGCTTCGGACAAGCGCAAAATTCTCTATATCTCTGGCGAGGAAAGTGTCTCCCAAACAGGATCACGTGCTCATCGCTTAGGGATACGTTCCCCGCTGATTGAAGTGGGTGCTGAATCCAACCTTCATAACGTAATGGAACTGGCTCGTCATAAAAAACCAGATGTCTTGGTCGTCGACTCGATTCAAACAATGTATTTGTCTGATTTGCAGGCAGCTCCGGGTTCAGTTTCTCAGGTGCGTGAGTGCGCCGGGCATTTGATGGGTCTTGCAAAACAAGACGGCATTGCCGTGATCCTGATCGGTCACGTCACCAAAGACGGAACAATTGCTGGTCCCAAAGTGCTGGAACATATGGTGGACTGCGTGCTTTCCTTTGATGGTGACACGTCTTATGATTTCCGCTTGCTAAGAACTTTGAAAAATCGTTTCGGTGCCGCTCATGAATTGGGCGTGTTCCAAATGAACTCCAAAGGTTTGGAGGAAGTTTTAAATCCTTCGGAACTTTTTCTGGAAGAGCGTGGGGATCAACTGATCGGTTCCGCTGTCTTCGCTTCAATGGAAGGAACTCGCCCACTTTTATGTGAAGTGCAGGCGCTGACTCTTTCCACGAATATGGCGATGCCTCGTCGTACTTCTTTGGGTATTGATGTCAACCGTCTGCATTTATTGACGGCGGTTTTGGATCGTCACTTGGATGTGCGCCTTTCCAGCAATGATATCTTCGTAAATGTCGTCGGTGGTTTGAAATTGGTGGAGCCGGCAGCGGATTTAGCAGTGGCGGCTGCCATTTTATCAACGGAAGGTCGTCGTGATCTTGACGCAAAGACTGTTTTCTTTGGAGAAATCGGTTTGACGGGCGAAGTTCGCGGGGTTTCATTCGTTGAAAGCCGTATCAAAGAGGCTGATAAGCTCGGCTTCCAACATTTTGTCATTCCGTACTCAAACAAACGCCACCTGGCGGATTTGAAAATTTCTGGTGATAAAAAGATTTCTTACATCAAAAACGTCAAAGATTTGAGCCGTCTGATTTAATCGGAAAACCCAGCGGACGGCGCCCGGTTCTGACGTCGTCCCTATCCTGTCTTCGCCAAACTGACCATAACCGGGGTAAAACGTATTTCATCTTCATGAGTCCACGATAAGACCGCATTTTCGACAAATTCAACCCTCTTGCTTGCAGTCCGCAATTCTGTGTACAATTCTTGTATAAAATCAAAAAACCAGAGGCGATACGGATGTCAGCACTCGAGCAGTTACACAAACAGGAATATAAAGCCGGCGAATTTATTTTCTTTCAAGGCGACGTAGAAAAGCATTTCTACATCATCGAAACCGGCACAGTTAAAATCTGCACCCTGGATCGCGCGGGCAAAGAAGTGGAAATCAACCGCATTGCCGATGGTGAATCCTTTGGCGAGTTCGCTCTGTTAGACAATGCTCCCCGCTCCGCTTCTGCAAAGTGCGTGACAGACGTGGTGGTGGTTCGAGTTTCTGAAGACGGATTTCAAGAACTTTTAAACGATCTCCCTGTCTGGGCCAACTGCATGCTGAAATCATTTGTGGGCCGTCTGAAAAAAATAATGGACGAACAAAAAGACCAACAAGTTTAAAAATTAAAAAGCCCACTTCGAGTGGGCTTTTTTTTTATTCCTGAATCAAACGCATCAACATATAAACGTTGGCTGCGATGATGATGGCACAAATACTCCACCCCGCCGCTTTAAACTTTGCAGACAAAGCCCAGTCTTTCATCAGAGTTTTAGAACAAGCAAACATCAACAGCGGAACCACCGCAAACGGCAACTGCAGACTTAAGATCACTTGTGTTCCCACCAGCAGTCTTCCGACAGCGTGCTCGCCCATATAATGCACACCAATCCATGCTGGGATGATCGCCAGGACTCGCGCAATCGCGCGGCGAATCCAGACTGGCATATGGAAATGCATAAATCCTTCCAGGATCACCTGTCCCGCAATGGCTCCTGTAATTGTTGAACTTTGTCCCGCCGCAAACAATGCCAACGCGAACAAGAAACTCGCAGCACTTGCTCCCAATAAAGGACTTAGCAATTTGTAAGCATCCTGAATCTCTGTGATTTCATAATAGTGATTTAAGTGAAAGACTGATGCCGACACGATCAGGATCGCCGAATTAATAAAGAACGCGATTGCCAAACTTAAGATCACTTCCCACGTAATCATGCGAATCGAATATTTCAGTTCCGCGGGAGTGTCCTTGATCACCCGACTTTGCACCACCGCCGTATGCAGGTACAAATTATGCGGCATCACCGTTGCTCCCATAATACCGATCGCCACGTACCACGCGTGCGCCGTATTGAAGGAGCTGGGTTTAGGAATATAACCATTTAGAACCTCCCACCACGGCGGCGAGCTTAGGAAAACCTGCACCACAAAACACAGCAAGATCATTAAGACAAACGCGAGCACGATTGCTTCAATCCTGCGCATGCCTTTACCTTGCAATATAAAGATAAAGACCATGTTAAATGCCGTCAGTAAGATCCCATTTTCAACCCAAACTCCCAGAATCATATTAAAGGCTAAGGCTGTTCCTAAGACTTCGGCGATATCTGTTGCGATGATGGCGATCTCGGCCAAGACCCATAGGATATTTTTCACCCAGGGACGATATTGATCCCGGCAAAGTTCTGCCAGATCTTTTCCAGTCACCACGCCCACGCGTACGCAGATCGATTGCAATAACATCGCTGCGACAGAGGAAAACAAAATGACACAAAGAAGATTGAAACCGAAACGGGAACCCGCTTCAAGATCGGTGGCCCAATTACCCGGGTCCATATAGCCAACGGCCACTAAAACACCGGGACCGATAAACTGAGTGAATTTTCTTTTCGGAAGCTCAACGTTCATGACTCCATTCTCGGTGCAGTCACGAATCTTGGGTAGAGCTTTTTGGATTTATTTCTGTGACGGATACTTAATGAAAATCTCGCGCTGTAAATCCACCATCAGACTTAGCAGGCGACTTTCCATGCGAGTGTCTACGTTTTTAAATTGCATTCCGGCGGTTTGAATTCCATCTTTACTGGAAGAAAAACGCACTTCCAATTCAAATTCGATGGGACGACGAATTCCCAGGCGCACAGTGCCGCGAATATTATCGCCTTCTTTAAATGCAGGAATGTCATTCGCCATGGCGACACGCACGCCACCAGCACTGATATCCAGGATCTTGCAATCGATGAAAAACTTTTGGGCATTATGCTGCATGAGATTGAATACGCCATCGTACTTTTGCGGAAGATCAATGCGAGCATTGGCCCGTCTTTGCAGCTGGAACAAATCCCCGTCTATTCTTAAATGCGCCCAGCCCGTGGAAAACACCAGATCTGTGCGGAAGAAATAACGTTCATTTTTAAACATAAAGTTCACTACAACCGATTGGTTTTTCGTGAACATTTTAGAATTAGAAGTGTGATGGCAAAGAAGATCTTCATCTCTTTCCGTTTGCACGGCGATCAGATTAAAAAACGAATCGTCATCACCCTTGACGGAGACTTGAATCTTGTCATGAGCCAGTTCTCGGAAAAGAAATTTTTTTTCCGAAACCGGAACTTTCTTAAAAATATTTTGACCTAGTTGCATTCTAAACTCTGCTCAACGCCTTTTCCCAACGAACCTTGCGAGCATTACGTTCCTTGGTAGACATTTTAACTTTAAATTCCTTGTCAGTTGCCCAGATTTTTTTAATTTCTTTAATGTCTTTCCAGAAACCACAACCCAGCCCCGCCATAAAAGCAGCCCCCAAGGCTGTCGTTTCCAGATTTTTCGGGCGAATCACATTCACACCGGTATAGTCCGCCTGCATTTGCATCAACAGATCATTGGCAGCGGCGCCACCGTCAACTCGCACAGAGCGCACTTTTTTACCCAAGTCCTTTTCCATCGTGACCAGGATATCCACATTTTGCAATGCCATAGCTTCCAAAGTCGCACGCGCAATGTGGGCCTTGGTCGTTCCGCGGGTCAAACCACAAATCACGCCACGTGCCTCGGGTTGCCAGTGAGGAGCTCCCAATCCCGTCAAAGCCGGAACGAACTCCACGCCATCCGTCGTTTCAACAGTTTTTGCCAGCGCTTCAATTTCCGATGACTGTTGGAATAAGCCCAAGCCATCTCGAAGCCACTGAACCGCAGCTCCGCAAACAAAGGCACCGCCTTCAAGTGCATAAGTCATGTCACCGTCTTTAAGTTTCCAGGCAATCGTCGTGAGCAATCTGTTTTTCGACTTCACAGCTTTTTTACCCGTGTTCAGCAAAAGAAAACTTCCTGTGCCAAAAGTACATTTCGACTCTCCGACATCGTAACAAGCCTGACCAAAAAGAGCTGACTGCTGATCACCCAGGATTCCGCAAATAGGAATTCCATCGGGCATAAAACCCAAACCGCGGGTTGTGCCGAAATCAGCATTCGAAGGACAGATTTCAGGGAGCATACTTTCTGGCACGCCAAAAAGTTTTGTCAGCTCCTCATCCCACCAGCCTGTGTGAATGTTCATCAGCATCGTACGAGAAGCATTAGTAACATCTGTTTTATGGGATTCACCCTGGGTCAAACGCGACAGCAAATATGTATCCACAGTGCCGGCCAACAATTCACCATTGCGAGCACGTTCTTTTGCGCCTTTAACATTGGTAAGAATCCATTGAATTTTCGTCGCCGAAAAATACGGATCCAACACCAAACCGGTTTTCGCCGTGATCATTTTCTCTTTTTTGTTTTTCTTTAATTTTTCACACTGTGCTTGAGTGCGGCGGCATTGCCATACGATGGCGTTGTAAACAGATTTGCCAGTTTTCTTATCCCACACCATCACTGTTTCACGTTGATTGGTGATTCCAATGGCTTTGATCGCTGAAGCATTGATTTTCGCTTTTTCAATCGCCAGACGCATCGATCTTTGTGTCGTAAACCAAATGTCCTCAGGATCGTGTTCCACCCAACCTGGTTGAGGGAAAATTTGTTTGAAGGTTTCACGAGCCTCAGAAACGAGACCTCCGGCTTGATTGATTATGCAAACCCTCGAGCTGGTTGTTCCTTGATCAATCGCCATGATAAAACTAGAAGACATAAATTCACCTCAAAAACTATCGATGAAGCAACATGGGGCCTGAGAATTATCATGATGAATTTCTTGCAGAAACCCAACGAAAAAATCTTCGGATTGAAGAACCTCGACAAGGACACCTTGATCTTTCGAGTGCTTCCCCGTTTTCTGCTTGAGATCCTTCGCAAATACTTCCGTATGGAAATTTTAGGGGCCGAAAATATTCCCCGCCGTGGCGCCTGTGTGATCGCTCCCAACCACTCGGGATACTCGGGATTCGATGCTTTTTTGCTTGGGCACATCGTCCAACAAGAAGGCAAACGAGTTCCAAGGGTTTTAACTCACCATTTTTGGTTTTTAACAGAAACGACCGCTATCCCCGCTCACAAAATGGGTTTTACGGAAGCGACCTATGAAAACGGCGTGAACTCACTTAAAAAAGGAAATGCCATCGTACTTTTCCCCGAGGGCGAAGCCGGAAACTTTAAACCGACTTCAAAACGCTATCAATTGCAGGAATTCAAACGCGGTTTTGTGCGTATGGCTTTAGAAACTCAAAGCCCCATTGTTCCGGTGGTGATTTTGGGAGCAGAAGAAACCCATATCAATCTAAAAAAGCTTAAATTCACCAAATTCCTAAAAGGTTCGGTGATTCCACTTCCTTTGAATATCATCCCGTTGCCAGCAAAATGGCGCATTCGTTTCCTGGAACCCATTCACCTGCCTTACAAACCAGAAGCGGTTGAAGACGCCGAATTGGTGCACGAAATCGCCCAGGACATTCAAGAAAAAATGCAGGCAGCGATCGAAGAAGAAATCCAAAAACGCGGAAATCCATTCTTGTAGGGAACTGTTACCTATTTTTTATTGGAATCGGGGATGTCGGCGCCGACGGCGTTTAGAATCAGTTGCCACTGAGCCGTTAAAACGCCGGGCTTATCAGTGTTACGACTGACAAGTTGACTGACGAGCAAAGCTGCCACGCCTGTTGCAATAACCAGGAGGAGCACATACTCCACCACGATCTGACCGCGTTTATTCATATCGTTTATGATATCAGAGTTCTTGGATTGCGCTAGGACGAACTAGACTAGCTGGCTGCCAGTTGTTCATAGTCATACGCAAAGTATCGATTAATAGATCCAAATTCTCATCTTCGAGCGGTCCACGTAATCCGATGACTACGTCTTCACCCCATTTTTCGCATTCCAGAGGATTCTCGGTTTTAGCATTTTCGAAGGAAAGTTGGAAACTGTCAGAAGTTGGGTAAACCATCACCAGGATGTTAGCGCCGGAAGCTTTTGCGGCTTCTTTGGCTTTTGCAGTCTCGGCAGACAACTGCTGTTGAATCATAAAGTAGATTTTCAAAGCCAAAGCTTCATGAAACTGAGCAAAGTAGATTCGAACGGGCCCATCAAAGATGGCGCTGTTAAACGCAGGATTGAAATACTTCGACTGCATTAATGTCGTGTACGATGATCTCATCTTGTTGCTCCCCCCGGATACACCACAAGACTAGAAAGAAAAGAGCTCCTAGTTCAAACAAAAATTTATAATCTATGTAAGATTCTTAAATTTGCGACGCATTGAATTATTTAAGGCTGTCGAAAATCTTCTTTCCTCGAGAGAAAACCAGCTTCTTCGGACGTTCACCTACCGAGTAGAACAGGCAATCCCAGCTCTGATCAATGCACAAAATATCAGCAGACTTGCCAACTTCCAAAGATCCGATCTCTTTATGTAAATTTAAAGCGTGGGCCGCACCTACGGTATAAGCGGATAGGACTTGTGGCAGAGTCATCTTCATTTCCAGGCGCGCTAGCAACCCCACCAAGTTCAATTCTTGAGTTGGAGAAGTGCCGGGATTGAAATCTGTCGCAAGTGCCACGCGGGCCCCTGCTTCGATCAATTCTTTGGCTTTGGGATAATTCGTTCTGGTATAAAGATCCGCCGTCGGCAGCATCACGCAAGTGACATTGGAGTTTGCAAGATTCTTGATTTCTTTATCTGTGATTTGCAAAAGATGATCACCCGATAAAGCCCCCAGCTTAACAGCAAGATCCGCCCCACCCGACAAAGTCATTTGATCCGCATGAATCAAAACATCAAACCCCAGCTCTTGAGCCCGGCGCAGGTATTTTTCAGACTCTGCCAAAGGGAAAAACCCCTTTTCGATAAAGACATCCACACGCGAAGCGAGTTTCTTTTTCTTAACTTGTGGCAAAACCACGTCGCCCAGATGCTGCAGATAACTTTCGTAAGTTTTAAATTCTGGAGGAAGAGCATGGGCTCCTAAGAAAGTCGCGACCGTACGAGCGCCCTCAAGCTTTTGTACACTCTGCAAAACCTTCATCTCGTCTTTTAGATTAAGCGCATAACCGGATTTGATTTCCACTGTCGTCACACCTTGAGAAACAAAGTGATCCAGGCGCTCTTGTCCCGTGCGTGCAAGTTCCCCGACGGAAGATTGACGAGTGTTTTTCATGGTCGACAAAATACCGCCACCCTTGGCAGCGATTTCTTGATAGGAAACTCCATTGTTGCGCAGTTCAAATTCAGCCGCACGATTACCAGCATAAATCAAATGCGTGTGGCACTCGATAAAGCCCGGCAACACGGTCAAACCTTTGGCGCTGACTTCTTTGATTTTAGATTTCGCAAATTGTTTTGGCACTTTGCCTGAAGGCCCGATCCATTGGATCACGCCTTTATCTATTAAGATCGCCTGTTTTTGAGAGATTCCCAAATCAGCTTCAGTCACACGACGGCCATCTTTGGAAGCCGCCCCTGCCATCGTCAATAATGTCGAAATATCGCGAATTAAAATCATAGACTTTAGTAAAACACGAAACCTTAAAAGGTAACAGTTCCCTTTTCGGAATGCGCCGCAGTCGAAACCTTAACTAATCTCTCTGATGACTCTTGCAGGATTTCCCACAGCTAATACGTTCGCCGGAAGGCTTTTGGTCACAACCGCCCCAGCCCCCACCACCGTATTATCTCCTATAGTGACACCGGGACAAATGATGACATTGCCACCCAACCACACGTTGTTACCAATAGTAATGGGATGCGCTGATTCCAACCCACTTTTTCGAGTCTTTGAATCCAAGGGATGAGTGGCTGTATAGAATTGCACCCCCGGCGCAATCTGACAGTCCTCGCCGATGGTGATTTTATTGCAGTCCAAAAATACTGCATTGAAATTGATAAATGTGCGCGCCCCGATGGAAGTATTACTGCCGTAATCCACGTGAAACGGTGGGCGCACAGTCACTCTCTCGCCCACGTCGTCAAAGATATCTTGTAAGAGCGCTGTGCGTTTTTCTGTGTCGGCTGGATTTGATTGGTTGTATTCCAAAACTCGCTGTTGCACCAAGATCTGCTCAGCTTGCAAAGCCGCATCCGCGATATACAATTCGCCAGCGAGCATTTTTTCTTTTTCAGTTTTTGCTTTCTCCACAACCACCTCACAATAGGTGATACCGCACACTTAGCGAGGTCGCACGAATTATAAAGCCCGTCTGTGGCAACGCAGATTTTCGGAAAATTAAGCCGCTATGGAGCCCTTATTTTGCTTCATTTTATTTTTGATTTCGTTCTTAAGAAGCACATAAAGGTTTTGCTCAAGCGACTGAACGAGTGTGGTCAATTTGTATCCTTGAATACCCAATACCTTACGCAAAGGATCACTAAAAACCGCGACCGCAATGCTACAAACAGTAAGTAGCAATCCAACTCCCAAAGTGGCCGCCACAACCTGAGTTTGCGTCGGAGCCACCGGAAAAGCACTGTAAAAAGCAGCACCTAAATTCTTACCAAAAAAGAAATGTTCTGCCGCATCTTTGTTTGCGACGTTACGGGCAATTTTTGATCCCATCCCCGTCACTCCCAAACCTCCGTCATTGAAAAACATTTTACCTACGCACAATGTAAGTACAGTGGTGATTAAATCCGTCACCAACACCTGGGCAGACGAAAACCTATCGACCTCTTCTTTATAAAGATCTGACATTTTTCTTTTTATTTGCGCGAGTTCACCTTCAGAGAAATGCGAATCCAGCTGAAGTTCTTTTTGGATTTTCTGAAATACCTCATCTTGGGAGGACGCCAGAAATTCATCCAGTAATATTCTTTCAGAAACTTTCTGATAGCGTGTTTTGAAGCCCGAGGGAACTTTTTTAATGAGCGAATTTCCTTGAGACCAGCCCAATTTATCAGCGATTTCAATCCCTTTTTTAGCCGTCAAAAATGGAATAGCCCACAGGGCGTTCAAGGGATAAAAAACCAGATCCAACAAAACAGACTGCCGCTGGATTTTAACTGCTTCATTTAAACTGAAATGGCGGTTTACAAAGCCTGCCACCTCATTCTTTTTCTGCTCGAAATGTTCTTCCAGAATTTCATCGATGGTACCCAAGATGATGTTTTTTTCTGCGTTCTTCATTGCTTCCTCAAAAGAGCGGAGCCAGTCTTAAACTGGCTCCATCATTTTTAAAATAATAGAGAGAACTCTTACAAATCCGACAACTGACTTTCATCAACGATCGGCTCGGCTCCATCAACTACCGGCGTGTAGTCCCAACCGTCACCGGAACCATCGTTTTCATCCGGAGTCGTGATGATTTCCACTGGCGGCTCTGGAGTTGCAGTTGGCGAAGGCGACACTGTTGGAGATGGCTCAACTGTAGGTGACGGTTCCACAGAAGGAGACGGCGTCACTGTTGGCTGTGGATCCACGACTTCAGGCAATTGTTGTTTTGTTACGGAAATCAGTTTCAAAACTGGTTTTAACAAACAACCGCCGTTGCCTTGCAAGACCACAGATTTCATCGCATCAAAATCCAATGTCACATTGTATTGATGGCCGGCTTCAAACTGAACTTTATTAGTCAGGATGATTTTAACACCGGTTTTTTGCGCGCTCGGAGTTTTTAGCTCACAAATCGAGTCATCACCTTTGATAATATAGTGCCCGGAGTCCTTTAAAATCAGACGAATCTGCTGAATTTGCAAACCATCTGGAGCCACGATTTCTTGCAATGGGAGGCTGATCCCATTTTGCAATTTTAAAAGATCAACTGAGCCCATACCTTTTGCCAAGATCAAACGACCGACCTTGCTGGCCCCCGCAACCACGACCTCAAGATGGTCGATATCGACAACAACAGACTTAATTTCTTTGTTTGGAGCATCGACCAATTTGAAGTTTACCAAAGCTTGTCTGGATGAATCGATCGAAAGGGACGAGGCAACTTCCGAGTTTAAATTCGTTGCAGATTGCGGACTGCAAGAAGCGATAAAAACCATTCCGGTTGCGATCACAAGTTTATTGAACGACGTATTCATGCGCCCTCCTGGCAATTGTCATAAGCACAGGAAACACTGTACCCCAGGCAATTTGGAGTCGCCATAAATGCTCTTCTTGAGTCATTCATTTCGAGAGTGTGACTAAAACCTAGTCACTTTCAAAAACATTTTTCCCTCTGAGAGGTTGAAATGCTTAGCTAAAATTTGGGGGTTGATAAGGCAGATTCTCGGAAAGCTTCGAGGCCTATAAATACAAGGTTCGAAGGGAAGAGAGAAAAGAATGTGTGTCGAGGTTGTTCGGGAGAAAAGACATAATAAGCAAGGCGGCCCCTGGAGGGAAGCTCAAGCATCTGTCTTACCAACCCCAAACTTTAGCTAAGCATTCCTTCGCTGCAGCTTCGGCGTGCCAAGGCCTCGGGGACCTGTCACGCCGTATCCTGCAAGACGAAGGTGGATTATTGTACTTTGATCGAACGGCTTTTTGCGTTTTCTGCTTTTGGCAGAGTCACTTCAAGCACTCCGTCCTTATAAGACGCTTCGATTTTGTCTCCCGCAACATGTATCGGAAGACTGAACGTACGTTGGAATTTGCCCCAAGAACGCTCGGAGTATTTTTTATCTCCGGCATCTTTGATTCTTTCGCCTGAAATAGTCAGAACGTTGTCTGCCATTTCAATTTTAATGTCTTCTTTTTTGAAGCCCGGCAAATCCGTCGTTACGATATAGGCATTTTCTTTTTCCTCGATATCTACAGAGGGAGAAAAGTCCATCGTCGCGCGAGCTGCAGGAGTGTACCCGCGATCCAAGTCGCCGAAAAATTCTTCGAATTGACTGAATAGATCGTTGGCTGGACGACGAGCTGACCATGGTGATAATGAACGCATTGACATAAAATCCTCCTATATAAACGTTTAAACTCTGCTGTGCAGAGAATTTACTCCAGCAAAGCTGGAGTGCTTACAGTTCGAGGAAGCTTCCGGATCACTTCTCATAATTAACTATGGAATTGATTTAAAAAGTGTCAAGGCGAGGTCAAAAAAAAGGGAGATTCTATAAATCTCCCTTTTGAAAACATATGTAATTTGGACTACTTCGCTTTACCTTGATTCGCGACAGCTTCCATCGCTGCCTTCACTTCTTCAGGATCACCGACAAACTCTTTGCCAATCACCTTAAGATCTTTATCAAGTTCATAGACCAACGGAATACCCGTCGGCATGTTCACGCCCATGATTTCATCCGGCGTCATATTTTCCAAATGCTGGATCAAAGCTCGCAAACTGTTTCCATGGGCAACGATAAGCACTTTTTGGCCAGATTTGATTTTTGGAGCAATAGTTTCGTTCCAAAGCGGAAGGAAGCGAGCCACTGTCTCTTTTAGGGATTCCGTGCTAGGCAAAAGGCTTGCGGGCACATTTTTGTAACGCGGATCGTGCGAAGGATGACGTGGATCATTGTTTTCCATAGCCGGTGGCATAACATCATAGCTACGACGCCAGATCTTAACTTGGTCTTCGCCATGACGGGCCGCAGTCTCAGACTTGTTAAGACCTTGAAGAGCGCCATAGTGGCGTTCATTCAAGCGCCAGTCTTTGTGGACAGGAAGCCACACTTGATCGATCTCGTCCAAAACGAAATTGAGGGTTTTGATAGCTCTTTTTAGAACGCTTGTGTAAGCAACATCAAATTTGAAGCCTTTGTCATTGAGAGATTTGCCTCCTTTTGCAGCTTCGGCACGACCTTTTTCGGAAAGATCAACGTCTTGCCAACCTGTGAAGCGGTTCTCTTGATTCCAAACACTTTCACCGTGTCTAATCAGCACTAACTTATACACGCTTAAACTCCTTCATTTTCAATAAAATAAGAGCTAACATGACCGTGCATCCTTGAATATGAAAACTCTCGCTTTTTGCTATGCATTAACACGTTACAAACGCGCGAGTTTTTGGAAAAAACAAGGTCTGCCTAAAGTGAGGAATTTCGTCGTGAACAACAATGGTATCAACAGCTCAAATCTTGAATACATTGAAGCACTCTATGGTGACTTCAAAGCAAAGCCTGAAACACTTGCTCCCGAATGGAGAAGTTTTTTTGAAGGCGTTGAATTTGCCCAATCTGGCAAATTCGGAATGTCTGACAAGGAGCTTTCAGTTTTCCAGTTGATACAAGCTTACCGCGCTCAAGGACATCTTGAAGCGGATTTGAACCCACTTTACAAACCAACTGCTAACGAAGCCTTGAATCTTAAAGCCTTCGGTTTAAGCGATAAAGACTTGAATGCGAAATTCCAGATCGGCGCGATCGTTGGAAAACAAAATGCCTCATTGTCTGAGATCATCGCTCACTTGCAAAAAGCTTATTGCGGAAAAATCGCACTCCAAGCGGCGGACGCTTCTGCTGCTGAATACAAATGGTTGCAACAAGAGTTCGAAGGATCTTCTTTCAAACTTACTCCTGAAGAAAAGAAAACTGTTTTGGCTTCTTTGACGAAAGCTGAAACTTTGGAAAAGTTCGTTCACACTCGCTATGTGGGAACAAAGCGTTTCTCTGTTGAGGGCGCTGACTCTATCCTTCCGATGATGGATACAATTGTGAACCGTGGTTCACAAGCAGGTATCAAAGAACTTCACATGGGTATGGCTCACCGCGGACGCGTGAACATGCTGGTGAACTTCTTCGGTAAAGGCGAAGAATACGTCTTCGGCGATTTCAACGGTCCATTGGAACTTGAAAAAGCAATCGAAGACTTTGATGGCGACGTAAAATATCACTTGGGTTATAAAACCGAAAAGAAAGCGAATAACGGATCTTCCGTTAAAGCGACTTTGGCTTACAACCCTTCTCACTTGGAAACTGTGAACGCAGTTGCTTTGGGTATCACTCGTGCAGCCCAAGACTTGAATGCGGGTGACAGAAAATCTGCTGTCTGCGTATTGATTCACGGTGACGCGGCTTTCGCAGGCCAAGGCATTATCCAGGAAACTTTGCAGTTGGCTGCAGTTCAGTCCCATACAACAGGCGGAACAATCCACGTTATCATCGATAACCAAGTGGGCTTCACGACAAGCGCAAAAGATGCACGCTCCACCCGTTATGCTTCTGATCCAGCAAAAATGACATTCACACCGGTACTTCATGTGAACGGTGACGATGTTGAATCTTGTGTGCGCGGCATGGATATCGCTATCCGCTACCGTCAACAATTCGGCAAAGACGTTGTGATCAACCTGATCTGTTACCGTAAGTACGGTCACAATGAGGGTGACGAACCTGCATTCACTCAACCTTTGATGTACGATCTGATCAAAGCCCACGCAACCGTACGTGAAATTTACGCGCAAAAATTGGCGGGTGAAAACAGCGTTGATCAAAAAACGGCTGATGAGCTTTACCAGCAAGCGATGGATCGTCTGCAAAAAATCTTCGAAGACACTAAGAAAGCTCCACCGAAACTTAAAAACTTTAAGTTTGAGGGTAACTGGTCAGGTCTGCGCAAAGGTGTTGAAGCCGATGCAGACAAGCCCGTGAATACTTCATTCGATTTGGCAAAACTAAAACAGATCGGTGAAAAAGCCGCTTCTTATCCTGCAGACTTCACTCCACATCCAAAACTTTTGAAGCTTTTGGAAAGCCGTAAAAACATGGCTTCTGGAAAAGATCCAGTGGACTGGGGTATGGGCGAGCTTCTGGCATACGGCTCCCTTCTTGCTGAAGGTAAGTCGGTTCGTCTGACAGGTGAAGACTGCGTTCGCGGTACCTTCACTCACCGTCACGCCGGCATGTACGATGTAAAAACAAATAAAGCCTTCTTCCCTTTGGCTGATACAAATCCGAAAGCAAAATTTTTGGTGGCAGAGTCTATTCTGTCAGAGTACGGCGTGATGGGTTACGAATACGGTTACACGACTTACGATCCTAACACTTTGGTGATGTGGGAAGCTCAGTTCGGCGACTTCGTCAATGGTGCGCAAATCGTGATTGACCAATACATCGCAGCTGCAGAATCCAAATGGCAGCAAATGTCTGGTTTGACGTTGTTACTTCCGCACGGTTACGAAGGCCAGGGGCCTGAGCATAGCTCTGCCCGTCTTGAGCGCTTCTTGCAAAGCTGTGCGATGTACAACATGCAAGTATGCAACCTAACAACGCCAGCACAGATTTTCCATGCTCTTCGTCGCCAAATGGTTCGTGATTTCAGAAAACCACTGGTGATCATGACGCCAAAATCATTGTTAAGACATCCAAAAGCTGTTTCCCCAATTGAAGACCTGGCAAATGGTTCTTTCCAACCGGTTCTTGGAGACACGACTGATAAATCCAAAGTGGATACAGTGGTATTTGTTTCCGGTAAGTTCTATTACGAGCTTTTGGAAGAAAGAGAAAAATCTAAAAAGGATAACATCGCTCTGGTACGTCTTGAGCAGATCTATCCATTCCCGGCTCGCCAAGTGGCGGAAGTGTTGAAAGGCTATCCAAAGGCTAAGACACTTATCTGGGCTCAGGAAGAACCGAAAAACATGGGCGCATTCCAACATGTTTACTTCAAATTTATTGAAGTGGTTCAAAAAGCCGGATTGCAACTTCGTTTTGAATACGCGGGTCGCCCTGAAAAGGCTTCTCCAGCGGTGGGTTCTATCCACAGACACAAAACGGAACAAGCTGACATTATTAAAAGCATCTTTAGCTAAAGGATAAGCAACATGAAACAAGAGATTAAAGTTCCCGCAGTGGGCGAATCCATCACCGAGGCGACGATCGGCAGCTGGACTAAAAAATCCGGCGACTTCGTTAAGCGTAATGAAGTTTTGATGCTTCTTGAAACAGATAAAGCCAGCGTTGAAGTTGTCGCTGAAAATGACGGCGTGTTGACGATCCTTCCAGGCAGCGAAGCTGGCGCCACAGTTTTGATTGGTGCGACAGTTGCGACCCTGGATACGGATGCTAAAGCAGGTGCAGGAGCTCCGGCTCCCGCAGCGGCAGGTGCCGTTCCACCTCCTCCACCAGTACAACCGGCAGCTCAAACTTCTGCTTCTCCGGCACAAATGACTGCTGCTCCGGCAGCAGCTGGTGGTTCAAATCCAAATCTTTCACCAGCGGTGCAAAGAATTGTGACTGAAAACCAAATCGATCCTTCTCAAGTTGCAGGCACTGGTAAAGATGGTCGTTTGACTAAAGGCGATGTTTTGGCAGCGACTCCAGGTACAGCAAGTAAAGCGGCCGCTCCCGCAGCTGCTCCTTCTGCAGCACCAGCTCCAAAAGCCGCGGCGCCGACTGTTGTTCCAGTAGCAACAGGTCCTTCGAAACAAGGCGATAAAAAACTTGTTCCGATGACGACAATCCGCAAGCGTATTGCTGAAAAATTGAAAGAGGCGCAAAACACAGCTGCTTTGCTTACTACTTTCAACGAAATCGACATGACGAAAGTGATGGAGCTTCGTGCGAAGTACAAAGATAAATTCAAAGAGAAATTCGGTCTAAACCTTGGTTTCAACGGATTCTTTGTGAAAGCCTCTGTGGAAGCATTAAAAGCTTATCCTGCAGTGAATGCATGGATCGTTGGGACTGACATCGAATACCACAACTACTATAACATCGGCATCGCGGTATCGACGGAAAAAGGCTTGATGGTTCCGAACATCAAAGACGCAGACACATTGTCTTTGGCAGGTGTTGAAGTCGCTGTTCGTGATCTGGCTGCAAAAGGTCGCGATGGCAAGATCTCTCCAAACGATTTGGGTGGCGGTACATTCTCCATCACAAACGGTGGTGTGTTCGGTTCCCTTCTTTCAACTCCGATCGTAAACGCGCCTCAATCAGCTATCTTGGGTCTGCATAAAATCCAAGACCGCCCGATGGCCGTAAACGGTAAGGTTGAAATCCGTCCTATGATGTACGTGGCTTTGACTTACGACCACAGAATCGTTGACGGCAAAGAAGCTGTTTCCTTCCTGGTGAAGATCAAAGAGCTTGTGGAAGATCCTGAAAGACTTCTTCTAGAAATCTAAAACACTTAAAACCCCGCTCCGAGCGGGGTTTTCCTTTCTGACGAAAAGTTCTTCGCTATTTTGAAGGCTGGCGAAAGTTCTTTCGAATCTCTCGATGTCACAGTTAGAAATTTTCGAAACCCGCGGTTAACAATCGCGGGTTTTTTTATGAGCAGCGCTTGGAAGCGTTGATTACTTTGGATTCCAAGTGGCGATTTTGTCTTCTTCGTTTACAGATCTGCTTCACATCAACACGTTTTTTCCTGTGAAAATTTGCCGCCGTAAAAACTTTCGACACAATCCCCTAGACTAAAGCCGCGAAACAATCGGCCGATAACTTCCCTCGTCTGGGAGGATACATGTTTTTAGATTCAAGAATTCTATTGATGGGATTGGTTATGGGCGGACTTGTGGCATGCAGCCCTAAAACTACTTACGAGAACTTTATTTCTGATCAAGGTTACATTCCTTTTCAACAGCCACTGTCTCAAGTGGGTGTGGGTGCCTTGCTGGCGGGTTCTCCGGATCAACTGCGTATCATTTCGCCTTCTAAAACATGCTTCCCAACTGCCTATAACGGAGCCGATACGCAGCTTTATCAATCAGTGGATGCTCAATTACCAGAGATCTCTAAAAAGATGTCTATCAGTGCCGGTATGGATGCAAACTTCTTGGCAGCAAGTGGCACGCCTTTGTTCAGGCTTAAAACTAGCTACACTCAGCTAAAAACATTGGATGTGCACATTGATGGTGCTTCCATTGAATACCTGGATGAAATCGCCTTCGGCATGTGGGTCTATAGTGGTATGTCAGAAGCCTGCCGCGCTTATCTACAAAATGGTGGCAGTTTCATTCGCCAAGCTTTGCGTGTGGATAAAATGCTTTTCCAATTTAAAAACTCCAAGGGTGGTTTGATCGCGATCAATACCGACAAGATCAAAGAAATTATGGATTTCGAAGTGGATGTAAAATGGGAAATCGTCGACAACTACACAATGTCGATCACATCTCCTAAATACGTGGGCTATCACTTGGCAAAAGTAAATCCCCAATCACCAGGATCCATCGCTTACATCGCAAGCGATCTGACTAAAAAGGGTGAGTTCGATTTCAAACCAGTTCAAAGCTATACTAGCTATGAAGGATTGATGTCATCGTACTAGTCTATTCCTTTAAAAATTTAGGAAATTCTTTAACGAGCGTGTCCATCAGGGCACGCACTCGTTTTGACATATACCGATTCGACGGTGTCACAATATAAGCATCATGACCTGATTCCAGGCGATCATTTACGACCACTTCCACCAATTCCTTACGACGAAGTGATTCCGCCACATCCCAATGTGAACGAATGGCGATACCACCGCCCGACTTTGCAACTTCAGTTAAGAATAATCCGTTATTAGAAATGATCGACGAGGAGCTGGCGATTTCATTCAGCGACAGCCCGCTTTTCATAAACTTTCTGTGGCGATGAATGCCAATCATCAAAAGGGGATGCTCCTTCAGGTCTTTGACCGTCTTAGGCATCCCATTCTCTTTCAAATAGGCGGCACTTGCCACCATCTTTAAATAGTTCGGCCCCAACCTTCTGGCAATCATGGTCGAGTCTTCCAAATTCGAAAAGCGAATCGCCAGATCAAATCCTGCCTCCACCAGGCGTTCATAAGTATCACTGAAATGTACATCGACTTCGACCTGGGGATGCTGCTTACGAAACTCTGTCAGAATCTTCGCGACCGGCCCCTGTGATAACCCCCAAGGCATAGTTAAATGAATAGGACCTTTAAGTTCATCACTATCCGAAAACTGTTCTTCCATCTCTTTGATGTCACCCAGCAGACGACGAACCTGGGGCATCAGCGTTTTACCCTCATCCGTCAAAGCCACGGCGCGAGTCGAACGTTGAAACAGCCTCACCCCCAGATCGTCTTCTAAACGCGCGACACGCTTACTAAGAATCGAAACCGGGATGCCCACCTTGCGCGAGGCTTGGGTAAATCCCTGCGCATCAGCAACTGATAAAAAGGCCACAATGTCTTCAATATTCTGAATTTTCATTGTTTCTATTTTAGAAACAATGTTTCTCAAAAACAAGGGCTTATCATCGCATCAGAAAAGGTCTAATCTGAGTTCATCAGGACTTTTCACAAGAAACAGGAGCCCTTATGAAACTCAACCACCAGGATTTAGCCGTCTCGATTTTGCGTATCGCTTTGGGGATTAACATTTTCCTTCACGGGATTGTGCGCTTTGGACCGAACTATTCCAAGTTTATCGCTTGGATCACAGAAACATTTAAGGACGCTCCTCTTCCCGCGTGGTCGGTTCAGGCATTTGCCTATTCCATTCCTCCCCTGGAAGCGATCATCGGCTTACTTTTGATCCTGGGTGTTTTCTTGATGCCAACGACAATTGCAGGACTGGCTTTGATGATTATGCTGATGGCCGGAAGCTGCCTGATCCAAAACTGGGAGATCGTCGGCATCCAGATGATTTACATCCTGCTTTACACAGTTGTTTTATTTTTCCTTAACTACAATCACTACTCCTTTGACGTGCTAGTGAGAAAAAAATAGGTGCTTTATGAAAAAGAATAAATTGGCATTAGTCACAGGTTCCACCGCTGGTATTGGATTCGCCATCGCACAAAGTCTGACCAAAAAAGGTTTCGATGTGATCATCAATGGTCGCACCGAAGAACGTGTGAATAGCGCGATCAATGAACTTATCAAATCTGGGGCAAACAAAGCTTCCCTGCACGGAGTTGCCGCTGACCTTACAACCACAGCAGGGATTTTCAAAGTGACTGAACTTTTTCCGGAAGTGGACGTTTTGGTAAATAACTTTGGTATCTTTGAACCAAAAGAGTTCGCCGATATCAGTGATGAGGATTGGGAAAAAATGTGGAATGGAAACTTCATGTCGGGCGCCCGACTCTCCCGTTATTATTTCCCCCGCATGATGAAAAAAAACGCGGGTCGCGTGATCTTCATTTCCAGTGAATCGGCCCTGCAAATTCCGACGGAAATGATCCATTATGGCGTTTCTAAAACGGCGCAGGTAGCTTTAGCCCGTGGCCTTGCGGAAACTGCAGCACGCACGAACGTAACCGTGAATTCTGTTTTGGTAGGACCAACAAAATCAGAAGGCGTTGGAACATTCCTAAAACAATTGGCCGAGAAAGATCATATCTCTGAACAACAGGTTGAAGAGGGATTCTTTAAAACAGCTCGTCCCACTTCGATCATTCAGCGCTTTATCCGCCCTGAAGAAATCGGCAATGTCGTAGCATTCCTGGCGACGGATGAAGCGTCTGCCATCACGGGCTCTGCTATGAGAGTTGAAGGCGGCTTGCTTAAAACAATGGTATAGATTTATAGACCTTTATTGTACGTGCGGAACCACTCGGTTCCGCATCGCAATACGAAAAGGGAACTGTTACCTGATTAAAGCATATCAAAGAAGATACGCAGAACTGGAACCACCTCGGGACTGCTTGGCAATTGAATCAAATCGGCTGAAGGAATTGCCGTCGCGCGATCTGAACTGATGTCATTCGTAAAGGCCTGAGTCACGGTATCAGCAAAGCGTTTGCCTTTCACAACCACTGCCATCTCGCCTTCCACTTTTTCAGAGCGTGGATGCAAGTTATAAGACATCACCATCGAGTACTCGCCGTCGATCACCGCAAGCTTAGAATGGAGTGTTGCACCTTTTTTCAAGTACACTTGCGCACCAACTGCCGCCAGATCATGGGCACTTCTTAAGATCGGCAGACTTACGATCGGCTCATCTACAGACGTATGAGAATTCGTAAGCACACGCACCCGAACTCCACGTGCCACTGCCGCCTGGATTTCATTTTTCAAAGCCGGGAACATCACGACGTAGGCATTTTCAATATCCACCGTGCTTTTCGCTTCGCGAATACCTTTCAGCAGCGTCATCATGATTGTGCTGCCGTTTTGATTTTTTACGGGGTCATGATTCAATACCGCAACCACATCACCTGTTTCAGGAGCCACCTGTTTGGAAGCCCGAACTTGAATTGTTTTATAAGCCAGTTTCTTTTCTTTTACTTGCTGGTTCCAAACATCTGCGAACAGGCGGCGGCTTTCGTTCACCGACTCACCTTGAACATAGACATCTGTATCTCTCCAGCGCGGAATATTCATATCTGGGTTCTTATGGCTGTACACATCGCCAAAATTCAAACCGCCAGAAATCACATGCTCACCATCGATGATTAGCATTTTACGATGTTGACCTTCGAACACGTGGGATGGATTCGTCCAGCGAATCACTTCAATTCCGGCTTGTTCCATTTTTTGAACAGCCTCGGTATATCCCGGCTTTTTCGCCACTTGACCATCCACGATCAGGCGAACTTTCACGCCGCTTTTGTGTTTGGAAATTAAAAGATCTGCCGCTTCAAAACCTGTCTTATCGGAGTAAACCGCCCACGTCATCACGTCGATGGATTTCTTAGCCTTACTCATCAAACTGTCACGCAATGCAAATGACTGCTCTCCGTCGATCAGAATTTGAACTTTAGAGGTTTTATGAAATTCAGACTTTGCAAAATGCAAAATATTATCCAGACCCGCTGGAGAATTATCCAAACGTTCTGTCATCGTTTTAGAAAGTGCCGACCACTCTACATATTTAACAGTCGTATTCGTTAAACCACGCAAAGCCAAAACACCTTCGATGTTGCTGACGGCTGTTTCAATCAGATAGGCTTCTTTTTCTTTAGAAAGTCCGATTAATGGATTTGGTTTTCCACCCAACTCAGGAAGAGCCTTCAATTGCGCCAAAAGTGAAACCAATGAAGATGTCAGTTTTCCGGAGTTTGATAAAACCGCCAGTTGATTTAAAAGAATCGCTTCTTGCTTAACTGTGCCCAACTCTGCCAGGTCGCGCACATTCAAAGGAGAAATGGATTTCGTTTTAAGAACTTCAGTGGGATCGCCTTTTACAATTTGAAAGGCGTACTGACCCACTTGAGCCTGAAGCTGCTGCTTTAAAAGACCCATTAAAATCGCAGGATTTACTGCTGGAGCTGGTGCCTGGGTTTGCGCCGTGAAAATAGCCGAACACTGCTCAGCCGCCATCACCACGGAAGGCGCCAGCGCCGAGGACAATAACAGGCCACTCACTGTCAAAAACTTATTCACCTTGGACATGCCCATAAGGGTCTCCTTGCAATAGGAATTACTTAATAATCTATGCAAAGACGTATTTCAGAAGACATGCCAGAGAGGGCAAAAAGACTCTTAAAGTGAACGAAAAAAGGGTTCCGAAGAACCCTCTTTTTACTTAACCGTAGTGGCGATGTCTCCGACCCCGGAGGTCGCGCTGATTTTAAACTCCGATGGTGCTTTCTCTTTATTCAGTAGGGTTTTGCTTCCCATACCGGTCGTATATTTCTCGTTAACGATCTGACCGTTCGGCACTTCGACGCTGATACTTCCCATGCCCACTTTAAAAGACCACTCCCCCTCGTTCAATTTTTCCATGAGCTTTACATCAAGTTTGCCCACTCCAAGGTCTACTTTGATTTCTGGAGACACTCCGGAAATTAAAACGTCGCCTACGCCCACTTCGCCGCGAACGACCCCTTTGCTTTCCGCGATCGTAAGTTTACCAGAACCGATATGAGCCTTAATTTCAGCCTTCATTTTCTCGACTGTCACATCCCCTTGCCCACCAGTGATATGCAAGTCCACCGACGAAGGAATCTCTGCGATCAAACTTCCTGAACACCCTTCGCTTTTCTTATCAATTTTTGAAAAGCGAATGGTCAATTCATCCTTACGGCGAGTCACTCGCAACTGGCAGCCATCTGCCAATTCTTGCGCCGTGAATGTTCCTGCGGCGTCCTTACCAGCGGAAATTTTAACATCGCCATCCGGAACCGCCACTTCAACTTCAGTAATTCCCGCCAAAGAAATTTCCAACGGATTGGCGTTAGAGGCATGACCTATTTCTTCGGCTTCAGGTCTCAGTTTATAAGCCCAAGAAGTTTTAGAAAAAGCGATTTTCTCAATTTCATCACGTTCTTTTTTACTCCAAGTGGATACAAATGATGCCGTGGCTCCCAAGCAGATAGCCGCAACAAAGAAACTCGCAATCAAAGAAACGATATAGTACTTTTTCATCTTAGTGACCTCTCGCAAAATCAAGATTCCATTTCAAATATCTGAAAGTCATCGCACCCGCCAATTGTGTGATCGGCAAAAGCAGCAACATAAAGAAAATCCCCAAAGATGCGATTCCCACACAACCAATCATCAAAACGGGCACCAGCAAGCTTGAGAAAATCTTCACCAAAAGAGTAAAGAACATCGCCGCGCCCACTAAAAACAGCGAGCCACCAACAGACCAAAAGGCCACCAATAAACACATTGTCACCAGGAAAGGTCCAATGAAAACCAGGAAGTTCAACGGAGCCAATGCCATCAAAATAAGCGCCGCACGCATAATGGATTTCGCGTGACCCGTTTCGCCCGTCACTTGATCAGCCAAAACTTTTTCAATGCGGTAGTCTTTGATGATTTGATCAACAGATCCCAAATCCTTGCAGATTTGGTCTTCCGTTTTACCTTTCGCCAAAGCATGATGAAAATGTTCTTCGTACTCCGCCAAAATATCAGCGCGTTCGTCTTTTCTTACTTTCTTCAAACCTTCATTTAGTTGTTCGAAAAACTCTGCCTTCGTCATTTATTCTCCCAAAATCTTTTCAACACTTTTTGAAAACTCGCGCCATTCCTTGCGAAGCTCGTCGAAATACGTTCGACCCTTCGTCGTCATTTGATAGTATTTGCGCGGAGGCCCCTCTGCCGATTCCTGCAGATAGGTTTTGAAATAACCTTCATCGGTCATTCTTTTTAACAAGGGATAGATCGTCCCCTCGGCAATCTCGATGCTTTCCGAAATCGCTTCGACCAACTCATACCCGTAGCGGTCTTTGCGATTCAGCAGCGACAAAACCAAAAGCTCGATCACGCCTTTTTTAAATTGAACATTCATGAGTGCCCCTTACAGCTACAAAGTAATCCATGGTACCTCGGATTGCAAGGTACTAGGTAATATTTCCTAGCTATCTATGATCGGGATCATAAATAGCTAAATATATTGAGGATATCTCGCGCCTCAAAGTGCGCCGCAAGCCAACATCTAATCAAATTCAGCCGTTCGCCGAGCCTAAAACGAACCTTACTTAGTGACCGCCAATGTTAAACTGGGTATAAAAAGGTACGGACACACTTTTGGTAGCAACCTCGCATCATTCTGACGCGTGTTTGCTACCAAAAGTGTGTCCGTACCTAAAAGGAATTTACATTTATGTCAGACAATCAATTTGATCTTATTGTTATTGGTTCCGGTCCCGGTGGTTATGTTGGCGCAATTCGCGCAGCTCAATTGGGATTGAAAACCGCAGTTATTGAAAAAGACAAAACTTACGGCGGCACTTGCTTAAACGTGGGTTGCATCCCTTCTAAAGCTCTTTTGGAAAGTTCTGAACACTACGTAGCGGCTCAACATGATTTCGCTGCTCACGGTATCAAAGTTCCTAAAGTTGAATTGGACTTGGGTACAATGATCGCTCGTAAAGACAAAGTCGTTAAAGCCAACACTGATGGCATTAACTTCCTATTTAAGAAAAATAAAATCACTGGAATCAATGGCTTCGGGAAAATCCTGGGAGCTGGCAAAGTAGAAGTGAAAACAGACGACGGCAACACACAAGTGTTAACGACGAAAGCCATCTTGATTGCTTCGGGTTCCGTTCCAGTTGAATTGCCATTCCTAAAGTACGACGAAAAAAGAATCGTTTCCAACACAGGTGCCTTGATCCTGCCACAAGTTCCTAAAACGATGATCGTTGTAGGTGGCGGTGTGATCGGTCTTGAGTTGGGCTCTGTATGGCAGCGCCTGGGGGCTGAAGTGACAGTGATCGAGTACACAAACCGCCTGGGCGGCGCTACAGATCAAGACTGCATGAACGTTCTTAAACGTAACTTGGAAAAAGAAGGCATGAAGTTCCTTCTTTCGACGAAAGTAACTGGCTCTAACGTCGTTGCTGACGGCGTTGAAGTGACTTACGAATCTTTGACTGATGGTAAAGCAACAACTGCGAAAGCCGAAGTTGTACTGGTAGCGACAGGTCGCAAACCATTCACAACGGGCTTGGGCCTTGAAGAAACTGGCATCCAAAAAGATCCGCAAGGTCGCATCATCGTCGATGCTCATTACCAAACGTCAGTTGCTGGGGTATACGCGATCGGTGACGTTATCGCCGGCCCCATGCTTGCGCACAAAGCGGAAGAAGAAGGTGTCGCCGTTGCAGAAATGCTGGCTGGAGGCGCAGGTCACGTGAACTACAACACAGTTCCAGGCGTGATTTACACTCACCCAGAAGTGGCGACTGTAGGTATCAACGAAGAGCAAGCTAAAGAAAAAGGTATCGAAATCAACGTGGGTAAATTCCCATTCCTGGCAAACGGCCGTGCCCGCGCGAAAGGCTTCACTGAAGGTTTCGTAAAAATCATCGCGGATAAGGCCACAGATAAGCTTTTGGGCGCTCACATGGTGGGTCCTGGCGTTTCTGAGCTGATCCACGAAGTGATCGTGTGCATGGAGTTCGGTGGCAGCAGTGAAGATCTTGCAAGATCCTTCCACGCCCACCCTACTTTGTCAGAAGTTGTGCGCGAAGCCGCCCTTGCGGTTGAAAAACGCGCCCGTCAGATGTAAGAGAATTCCAAATCCAAGGCCTCTGGGATTTCCCAGGGGCCTTTTTTATTTTAAGGGCCTGAGGTTATCAAATCCACGAAACGCTTTCATAAGGTGAATATCGAGATCAGCAACATCTGCAATCTGCAGTGTAGCTTCTGTCCGCCTGTGGAGCGCGAAAAGAAAATGATGAGCGTGGAGGTCTTTGAATCCGTCATCACGCAAGTCGCCCCCCTGACCGATCAGGTGACTTTGCATTTGATGGGCGATCCTTTGGTTCACCCGAAGTTGGCGGAGTTTCTGGATATATGCGAAGCCCACAAGGTTCCCGTATTCCTGGTGACCAACGGTGTTCTGATGAATGCCGTCAAAGAAGAGCTCCTGCTGCGCCCGATCCTGCGCCAGGTGAATTTCTCTCTGCATAGCTTTCACGATAACTATGGCGATAAAGACCCAACTATTTATCTTGGAAAGATCTTTAAATACACTCGCCGCGCGATGGAAGAGCGCCCGGAGCTTTATATCAACTACCGCCTGTGGAATTTGGACGACCCAATGGGTACTGGCCAGCAAAATCGCTCGATGCTGGATCGTGTTTGCACAGAATTTGGCTTTGCCTTCAACCAAGACATCGACGTGCGCCGAAATAAAAGCGTGCGCATCCAAAATCGCCTGCATTTACATTTTGATACCGAGTTCACGTGGCCTTCCATAGATTTACCGATCCTGGGCGCCCGTGGCACCTGCTATGGCCTCTCCAGCCACTTTGGCGTGCTTGCCGATGGCACCGTCGTCCCCTGCTGCCTGGACAAAGAAGGCAAGATCCCTTTAGGCAATGTTAAAGAAGCCAGCATCGAATCAATCCTGGGCTCCGAGCGTTCCGTAAAAATCCTTAAAGGCTTTAAAGACAATAAACTCGTCGAAAACCTCTGCCAACGCTGCCAATACATCACCCGCTTCCAATAGGTGCCAGGTCCTATTTACGGGAGCACCGCATACTGAAATAGGACCTGGCACCTTTCTATGAAACTACCTTCGAAATTCTGGAATGTTGTTATCGAAACGTTCTATTTTACGCAAAGCTTCAGTCGTTCTATATCTCCCGTCATCGGAGACAAGTATGGAAACGTTAGCAACCCGCTTAAAAAGAATGCGCACCCAAAAAGAAATGTCAGCACAACAAATCGCTGACCAGGCAGGCATCCCCGTGACCACCTACCGTGAGTGGGAAAATGGCCGTCAAATCCTGGGTGAACCCTATGAAAAGCTCTCAAAAGCGTTAGACGTTTCCCTGTTTGAACTGATGACGGGCCGTAAGCCAAAGAACGCAGATCTTTTCCTGAAGCTTGAAGAAGTTGAAAAGACTTTGTCTGAACTCCGCTCTCAACTTGGCAACTTGTTAACTTAATTTTTCTCCGGAACTTATACAGAGGATATTATGAAAAACCTAATCGCGATTCTGGCCCTTGTAATTTCAGCTTCGACAGCCTTGGCGACTGAAGAAACAGTGACTGAAGAATGTATCGCTCAAACACCTTCTGGCCAAACTATCGCTCTTTATCTTCTGCCTGGCGATGCTCGCTCAATCGAATCAGATTCTGCAGAAGAGCAAAGCAAATGGGTCAATTTTGATGGCATTTCCTATGGCAACAATGTTCCGAAATACGCAGCACTCGTTTTAAACATTATCAAAGAAACTGTCGTCGCCCGCGACGTTATCGACGATGGCTGTCTCCAAGGGCATACATGGGATTCGGTTCGCTTGGCGAAGGTCACGAAAGTCTCTGCCTATCTGCCAAAATCAAAAGGCATCAAGGTCGGCCAAATTCTGCGCTTTGCTTGCGTAACCACAGTTCAGGCTCCCACTGGCAATGACTGTCACTAAATATTCAAAATAGATTCAAAACTTTTTAAAGGAATTATCACTATGACAAAAATTCTACTTATCACTACGGTTCTTTTTAGCACGTTAACAGCTCAGGCTGCGAAACACGAAATCATCACCACTCTTACGGCGAGCAAAATCGAAGGCTTGATGCCGTGGCCAGAAAATGCTTCCAGCGAAAACATCGAAGCCGTGTATGCGGCGCTGGGTGGAACGACTCAAGGTATTCTTCAGTTCGTGAACCAAGACTACAACATCTTCATTCGTGTCAGCAAAACGGGCACCAACATCCAAATCACCGACGACGGCAAGAGCATGGAAATCTATGGTCCCCAATCAGGTTCCCCAACGGTGCACCTTCATGGACCGGCAGCTCATTACCTTTACTCCCTTTTACAAGTGGCACCCGAGGAGTTCTCTGGGGCTTCAGTTAAATCCGCTGGTAACATCAGCTGTACGGAGGTTCTAGGTGGCCCCCGTTCGTTCTATAACTGCTTAATCAAAGACGTTGGAGTTCGCCAAGTCTCCAAGACTTCAGGGATCTCTATCTTGTAATATTTTTCCAGGGTCCTTCGCTTCAGGGGGACCTTTTGGCAAGATCATTGGACAAATTGTCCTCAGCCGTGGCATTCTCGCGCCTTATCGCAATCTGGAGACCCCATGGAAGAATATCAAGGCGTAAATCACGTTCCCCCACGTCCACCTAAATCATTTCGCGTAACGATCGAACTTCATAAATCGGCTAAGCGTTTGGATGTCGTTTTGCTCAATGCCCTTCGCAATCAAAAAGAAAATTTGAATCTGTTCAACATCACTCGCACAACTTTCAAACAGTTGTTCTTGGATGGCAAAATCCAAATCAAAGGCCAACGCGCGAAAGTTTCTTCCAGCGTTGCTAAAGGCATTACTTACGTAGATATCCTTGGCTACTAATGACCATCTTCCAGGCCTGCTCTAGGTAGTTCACTTTGAAATATCAGAAACGCCCTGACAAAAAGAGTTGGGGTCCCAAGTATTGATAGTTAAACTCACCCGTCCACTTACTGCCTTGAACATCAACACCCACATAATACCAGTTCAGTGCAGCACCAGCGCCGACATACTTAGTGAACCACCAATCCGTAGAAATAGTGGCATTCACGATATTACCCTGCATGTCCATATTCGACGCTGAAACTTTATAAGCAAATACTCCCAGATTCGAGCCCACGCTCCAGGTGGGAAATATATAGTATTTCGCATCGATTCCTAATAGGGGGAGCGGCGCATTTGCAGATGCTGTGGCTTCGCGACTGCCGCTCATCCCACTCAGAGAGGCACTGCCTTCAGCTTTAAAACTGATTTGCGACCACTGCAGACCGGCTCCTGCAGCAACTTCCCAAGTTGAATTCTTGATAAATGCATAGGACCAAGCGATGGGAATCACCGTGAAATTAAAATTAGTACTCACGGTCGCACCGACCGGATAAATCTGATCGCCAATCTGAATTTGCCGATTGATAACCCGACTGCCCGATCGATTAAAATTAAATATTCCAAGTGTTAAGCGATTATGCTCTGACATACGCCACATGGCATCCGCACGAAGAGTCGTTTCTTCGACATCAAGACCCAGGTCGTTTTCCAGGTTTACTTCATCCCCGCGCCCCAGAGCCTTATTATCTACGCGCAAAGTTGTATCAAAGGATGGAAGAAAGTATCCCAGGTGAAAGATAAACATCTCCTCTCCCGGTTCTGGTTCAGCATGGGCTGCTTGGAAAGGAATTTGAAATGCCAAAGCCACAAAAACGAGCAAGATCTTAAACGATCGACCAGACATGGGATTTCCTTGGAAATATTTGTTTTAAATATTTCCACCTAAACTGTAAGCCTGTTCAAGATGTGATTCTTCAGGACAAAAAAAGGGACCCATTAGGTCCCTTTTAAAGTTTCAACTTCACAATGATAATGGCTGTTAGCGAGCTACTTCATCCATTGTTGTGTTGACGTAGACTTTTCCACCTTTGATGGCTTCTAAAGAATTTGTCAAAAGTGCGCGATCCATTTTGTAGGATTTTGCATTGCAAATACCGTGAACCAAATCATCATAGTTTTTGCACGGCTTAGGGAAGCATGAAAGGTTGAAGCCCACAGAGCTCACGAAGCTGCTGGCGTTGACGGAACCCAAATTTTTCCAGGTATTCGCTTTTTTGTTACGGAAATATGCGGCGATGAGATTTACTTGGTCTGCATTCAGTTGCTTGCAATAAAGCTTGGCACCATCTTGTGCGCGCTCGTTATTGATCACAACAAGTCTCGCGTTAATTGTATCTACCAAAGTATCGATGAATTCTGGCGTGCTGGGTGCTGCAAAGGCTGAAGAAGACACCGTCATTGCGATCATCAAAATAAGCTTTTTCACTCTAAAACTCCTCGTAGGGATTAAAATTAAATCCCCCGAAGAATTAACGGATTTAGGCTCAAATCACAAGAGCATTATCTACACAGTATGTTCAAGGCAAACCAGGCAGGCTTAACCGCAGGCTCCATTGGCTCTATATCCGCCGTGGGCTCGTATTGACTTAAAATATCGTTTTCATAGCGGGTGCAGTCACTTTTTTTGAAATTTTTCTCGGTTGGTACGGAATCAAAAACTGCCAACATTAAATCCATATAGGCTTCGTCCGCTGCTGTCTGCGGCATATTATTTTCACGCACGACTTTAATTTCGTCAGTGACCCGGCGAATGGCGCGAAAACGCTCTTTATTGTTCTTAGCCAGCCCCATTTCCTTCTGCAGAAGCTCGACATAACTGTCGACCTGAGCTCGCAACGCGCGGCCGCTCGTGACGGGAATCTCTCGAATGGCCGCGTTTGCCGTCCCCACAAGGAACACAAGACCCAGGATCCACTTCAAGTTTTTCATATCTCCTCCAGATTGCTGACCGCAAAAGCAACGCGGCCGACCCTTTTATTCTATGACTCGCCAAATGAATTTCAATACGCACTCACCCGAGTTTTATGACACGTCACCGCCAGTAAAAATGGGCTTTGGCCGCAGGGCATTTTGTTTGAATCTTAAAAACCGGCAATGTACCGTTTTCCTCGCGTAATCTGTGGAGTCATCATGCAACGTTTGATTTTGCTTCTTGTGGTTTTGGTTTCTTGTAATTTTGCCCACGCGGCCGTGTGGACAGAAGTTAACTCTTGGTCTCCGACGTGGGAAGACCGCTTCTCTGAATGGGTTGAGAACAATTGGCAAATTGATTTCTTTGCCCGCAAAAAACTTCCGAATGGTCAAAGCAATCCTTATTACGGTCTGCGCACGGACTGTGCCGATACTGTGTACTCCATGCGTTTGATTTTCGCTTACGAAAATAAACTTCCCTTCGTGATTCAAGATCCAACGGCTTATGGTCGTACGATTTCAAATCAGATGAAGCGTTTCGATAAGCAACGCGAAGAACAACGCGTAAAAAACTTCCTGCTGTATATCTATGACATGGTCAGCACCAAATCCGTTGCCAATGATACCTACCCTGTTGCGATTTCACGCAACACTGTTCGTGCGGGTTCTTTGATTCTGACAACTGCGGTGAATCACCATTCTTGGACGATCAAAGAAATGCTTCCGATTGGTGTGCCTCACTTGGTTTACAACTCCACGGTGGGTCGTACTTCGGGTTCAACTTTGCAAGAACGCCAGTCCTGGCCAAATCCAGAATGGGTTTTCGAAGGTGACCAAACTCCTGCAGGGGGCGCTGGCTTCCGTTACTGGAGACCGGTTGAGTATTTGAACCAACCCGTTTGGAAAGTTCCAGGCTATAGCGAAGAACAATACAAAGTTCCTTTAAAACGCTGGGTGAAATATGCGCAAGGTCGCTTGCAACTTCGTCGCGAAACGGATGAGCAAATGATGGCGCGCCTGATGAAAGTGACTTGCCAAGGTTTGGTCGGCCGTGTGAGTGCGGTGAATGATGGCTTGAATGCTTTGCGCTCCACTCGTGGTTGCATGGCGTATGAAGACTATGACACTTACTCTACACCAAGCCGTGACCAACGCGTGTTTGACGACTACGTAACTTTGCGCAAAGTTTACCGCGAGTTGGTTCTTGCCAACAACGCATCTGATTTAAGCTTGGACATGCGTGTACGTCTGAACAAAATTTATCCTTTCATCGAAGAAAGCATGGCTAGCGAAACTCGCAAAATGGCTCCCGTGGGAGTGGACGGAATTTCTGTTTGTACTACTGAATATTCTTCCGGTCAGTACATTGACTTAGCTGAGTTCAAACGCAGATTATTTGCGGGACTCATTTCGAACAATCCCATGGACGAAGTTCAGTACCGCTGGGGTCAGCTCCGTGGACCTTCGCAGCGTGCAAGAAGCTGTAAGTCATGGGATGTTTGGGTTCCGAATCTGAAACAGGATTAAAGGAATTATGAAAGAAATTAAGTTTAGGCATTGGTTTATTTGGGCTGCAGTACTTTTCATTTTGGGAGTGGCTGCGGATTATTATTTCCTGCATATTCTTTTTCACGAAAAACCAGTTAATAGCGGTGCCAACACGGCCGTGATCTCAGCCGGAGAAAGCGCTTCTGCACCGAATACTGTTGTGACGGGTTCTGAGGCCGGAAATGCTACGGCGGCACAATCACCTGTCGCTGCTTCTGACAAAGATACTTTCAACGACTCTTTGAAAGCCTGTGCTCCGGAAATTGCCGCTCAAGCTGTGGCAACACCTGAAGCTTTGATGGAATACCTGCGCAAAAGCCTGGGAACTAAGTCCGAAGAAACGACTTTGGAAAACTATCACCTCGATCAACCCGACGGAACAAAACGTCGCGTGCATGTGATCGGCGCTGACAACACAAATGCGAAATCCAAAAAGATCGTAAAGTTCTATAAATTGGATGCCCAAGATCTTCCGGAAGAAATTCCCTTGAAATCTGACGACACCGTCGAAAAGCTTTTAGCGACAGGAAAAATCACCCGCGTTGAGAAAAAGATGGATTTGAAGCTTAAGGATAATTCCTCCGTGAGCTTGGAAATGCACGACAACAAAGTATTTCAATTCCAGTTCAACAATCATGGCAAAGTTCTTTCTTGCCTGGGTACCGACTGCCAATGCGGGCACTAGCCCGCCTAATTCCAAGACACCTTTCCTGAGTGTCATACTTAATAGCCTTATAAACCAATTATAATAGACCTGAGCCCTCCCGAATGTTGGCTCAGCCCTTGCAATGTTTGCACTACGAATTAACCTCGAGGCAAACATGACTAAACTATTAGCGCTTATTTCGTTAACAACCCTTCTAGCTGCTTGTTCTCAATCATCGGAAAATAAGTCTTACAAAGACGGGTTTATCGACAAGCCTGTAGCTCCCCCTCAAGTAAAAGCAGAGACGAAAAAAACGGCACCTTTGCCAAGATCAGAAACATCCTGCCATATCAATTTCCCTAACAGTGTTCGAGTTCCAGAAATCTACTTCAGTGAAGACTGCAAGACAGCGTTCCTGTCGCCTTTGACTGAAGTTGAAAGCACTTATACTGTTAATGTTTTATCTTCCACACCAAGCACATTCTGCGCAGATCTTTCTGAAGATACGAAATACGCCTTGGAATCTAAAAAACGTGCAGAAGAAATTGAAGCCCGTATTCAAGACCTCCAAGCTACGTTGACCAATACCCCTGATGAAGCAAAGAAAAGCACATTGCTTCAAAAGTTAAAATTACTTCAAGAAGTCCATGATGAAGCGGTTAAAGACAGCAAGCCGCCAGATTTACAACGACCTGCTCTTTTGGCTAATTATATCTTTACGACTGGAAATTCATCGAACCTCCAAGCATGGAAGGATTCCAATCCAGATTTGGAAATTATGCTTTTAGAAGTTCCTCATTCTGTTTTAGAAATTTCTAGTAAGAAACAATTCGATGCTTCCTCGCCGATCGCCGAAATTAATTTTCCACCTGATCAAGACGCACGACCACCGTTCGGAGTAAAAAAATCAGACGCGAGATATGCAATTTTTAATAGCAGCATGCTCGGCTTCGTATCCATTACAGCGGAGGTTTATTGTGGAAGTTCACAGTCTACGAAAGAAATTTTTTCCGACTATGTGAGCATCAAGCTTCTGAGGAAAGCTTGGGCCCGTTATAATAGCGGTGAACGCTTTCCGATCGAACTAACTGAAGTATTAGAATAACAAAACATGAACGGGAGCTTATAGCTCCCTTTTTTTTCTAGGTGTCCACGGTGTTGGTGAAGGTTCGGGATTTATCCGGCCGATGTCCGAAATTCAAATCTCGGGCACCGGACCAAACTCACTCAGCTCATCTAAAATCGAATTCAAGCTCTAAAATCACTGGTATCCCCTTTGCTCGTAAGCCTCTCGTCAATCTGACGAGGGGGCTCTATGAAGACTTTCTTCATCATCGCACTGTTACTCTTGGCCCAGCAAAGCGGGGCTAAATTGGGTGCGTGCCCTACACATGCGGCAAGCGACCCTAAAGATCTGCGCATGATCGAATTTCTTAGAGAAATGGAAGGCCGCTATGAACTCGGTAGCTGCCACATTGAAATTCAGGTCTGCAGAGTCGCAAAATCCTCCCATGAAATTCATGGCACCATCATTGCCGATATGCTCGTCGTCGATAAAACTGGCTTTGAGCGCTATGTCCCCTTTTACATTCCTGAGTTCGAATACTCAAAAACCCATCAATTAGAAATTCAGAATTCGCGAATGCTACACTATCGATTTCGCGACAGAAACTATGACGATGTCACAGGCCGTGACGAACGCTGGGCCGTCGAGTTCGTAAAAACGCCTGATTTGAAGAAACTGGAATACATCGAAGTCGGATACAGCAGCCAAAGCCAACGCGCCAAAAAAATATCCAAGAAATGGATCGTCTGCGGCACTCAACGAGAAAAAGAAGTTCAATAATTTCCGAACCTACACAAAGGAGATCACCATGAAAAATAAATTGCTCGTAGGAACCGTCCTGTCTTTGAGCATGGCCCAGCCCGCTCACGCCGTGCCTGAAGAAAGTCAGTTCGCGGTTCTAAAGCCAGAAAAGTCCTGTCAGGTCAAAGCTCCGTCGGTGGAAAACCAGGCTCCGATCTATTTTAGCAAAGACTGCAACACTGCTTATGTATTGCCTCAGAAAAACATCAAGGCCGTCAAATCCTGGGCGAAACTTCCAGGTGCAGCAGACCGTTTTTGTAAGGAAATCCTTAATAAAAAATCCCAGTCATTTGACTACGACGCAAAGATCGCAAGCTTGAGTGCCGAACTTGACCAGGTGATCTTGAAAATCACAGAGGCTCCTCCCGAAAAGAAAGACCTCTACAAGTTGCAAATTAAAGAGCTCAGAAAGCAAATTGCCTATTATACAAAAAGAAAGAACGATATCTTTGGTATTTACGACCTCATGCCTGCATTGCGAGTCAAATACACTCTTGAAGACCGTATCATGCAAAACGTGGAAGCTTACCGTGTGGCCAATGAATTGCCGGATGGCTCGAACGGTCCAACGAAATTCACACCCGCATTAATCACCTCCTCTACTCTGGTTATTTCAAGAAAGTCGGCAAAGACAACGGTGGGTAAAACGATCTTGAATGTCGATTTCCCAAGCTATCGTGTTCCGGCTGTTGCAGGGGTCACCCTGGATCCCGAGGCAACATATGTTGCGATGAACGGCGGACTGACGGGTCTGGTTGATATCTCGACGTCGGCTTACTGCAACAGCAAAGACAATCGAGAAGATCTGGAAAGACTGATCAGCGAAACTGTCGCACTGAATCTGGCTTACAAGGTCAATGTGCAAACAGGTATCAAGCTGGACGTGAATGCAACTATCAAGACGACGGATTTCTTAAACAATATCGAAAGCTATATCGAGAGAGGAAAGTACACCCGTCGTGATTTTACCCAAGGTGTAATCGCCGGCGGACTTGATAACTCCCTTAGCATTACGATCGACGACAAAGGCCGTCCCTACAGCTTTGACGACTATATGAAAGGCGTTGCTGATGGTGAGGAGCTGTCACCGTTCGCTCGGATCATCAACAAAAGTATTCAACAGTACTTCACCCGTGCAGAAAACAAACTAAAGCAACTAGGTATCTTCAGTGAGGAACCTATTGCGGGAGCTCCAGAAATTCTGCCAGGAACCGAAGATGTTGCCACAGGTACAAGACAAGTCTGCTCCAGCAATTCAGGATTCTTCGGTATTGGCGCATCTAGAAGCTGCAGCACTCAAACCATCTACACAAGAGTAGATCGCAATGGCGTGAGCGAACTTACTAAAGACATTAAAGACGATTCTTGGATCACTGAGCGTATCACTTTAGAAGCAAATCAAACAACGACTGTGGACCACACGTCTGGCTTCAATTAATCGGAGACTTTTATGAAACTCGCAACATTCATTTTATTAATCGCGACGACTGCGAATGCTCAAGCGACAGACTGGGGCTCCCTTGGAAAGTGGGCTCCCACCCTTAAAAGCGAGAGCATTTACTTGGATTCTGATACGGGACTGCGCGCGGAAGTTTATAAATTGCCTACGGGAGCTTCTCGCTTTCACCGTTTGTTTGTTAAAAACACGCCTTTAAAGGTGATTGTTAATGCAAAAAGAAATTCGACAGCTGGTGATCTATGCAAAATGTCGATCTTTCTTGGAAAGCGATTTAAGGCGAAACTAATTATCCCCGGGGATGGGATTTCGGCTGCGGCCCTTGCCAAGTTTTCGACATTTGAAAACTCAGTGGTGGTGGGTGAACCAAAAATCAACCTGACTAAAAACTATGGTTACTGGATCTCTAACGATACGGAGTACCGCGAACAAAAGGGAACTTTAGAGAAAGAAATTTCTTTGCTCGCTGCAAAAGTTCGTGAGTCCGATGGTCAGGAGATTCAAATTGATCTTTCGGATAAGAATGCTTTGGCCTGTGATCTTATGGAGCAAACTGTTCAGTTCTCGGTCGTAAGAGATATCACTTATGAAAAAGCCCTTCCAGACAAAACCATGTGGATCAAGCAAAGCGCTTATACATCCATTTACCAGCAGTTCTGGAAATTCCAACCGAACGTGGTCAGCAACAAGAACACTACGAAGCAAAATGAACTGGCGGAAGCCTTCGCATTGGGTGTTGCCGCTCGTTCTGTCGTGGCCACATCAGAAATGCTTCATTCTGCCGAAAGAATTCAAACCTTCTTGAATTCGGTGAAAGCCGATTATGTGACTCTAAATACCGCCCAGAAAGCGACTGCGAAAGACTCTGAGCTTTATAATAATTGGGGAATGAACATTGACTACGTAAAACCTGAGAATCCCCAATACACGTTAAATTACGTTATTGGGGAAACGTTGGATGTAAATATCGGAGACTAAGATGAAAAACCTGCTCGGTCTCATTTGCATTGTTTCACTGCTTACATCTTGTGAAAACTCCGGAACTCCGAGACCTGAAAATAATGGACAGGATACGCCGGGTGTATCTTCGCAGGCTCAGATGCAAGCGACGATTTTAAGTAGATTGTACAAATCTTGGAGCTCGCAAATGGGCAAAATTCAGTGGCAACAACCTGATCCGAAGTCTTTGCCGATCGCTCAGGCATATGTCTTAGGTTCAGTGATATTGCAATTGGAAAACCAACCCAAATCGGAAAGCATTCAACTGCTTCTGGAAGTCTTCCCTATAATATCGGACCCAAGAAGTGATTCGTACGAAATGGTGAATCTGGCCAAGGAATTTTTGAAAAAGGAAAATTTATGAAAATATGGATCCTCTTTTTATCGGTGATTTCAAGTTCGGCTTTTGCTGTAGGTCCAAGAATTTCGACATCCTGTGATATAGCGAAAAGTATCCGCACGCCACCTAACAGTGGCGGCTATTTTCTGACAGCGGATTGCAAGACAGCTTATGTACTGCCTCCGGCGCAAGCAACACGCAAGGTTACAGGGATCACCAGCGGCAACCTGGGGCGCTGTGCAGAAATCAATTCATTAAATAAAATGATGACAGAACTTAACAGACAGACGACAGAAGCTATCAAAGGAAAGGTCAACGAGGAAGCTTTGACCAAAATTCGCGAAACACGCGAGAATATCAAATCCGACTATGGCGATCTGGCCGCGGCATTAGGTGCCTCCGTGGAAATGATCTTTGATATGAACATCGAAAAAAATGTTCAACGCTTTCGTCAATACAATACCGCTGTTCCTGTGGCCTTCATGGCGGTGCCGTTGAAAGAAGTGACGCTTGCCTGGAATCAGGCAAAAAACCAAGATCCTGATATGCGTATCGCTTTTAACGAAGACTTGCCGCTTCCCAAGGACAGCAATGTTGGCGCCGGAAGTTACTCTGCCCGCTTGGATCTCAGCTTGTTTGGAGCTTGTAAACTTCGTGATCCCTTCACACGCGAAATTCCTGAGCAAATCGATTCCCAGGTTTTAGCAGGCCTGATCACGCCAACTGCCTTCTATAAATACGAAGTGGGTGCGACGTTTGGTTACACCGCCACTTACAATAAGGGTCTACTGGCTAAAAAAATTCGCGAGTCTTCATCCAAGGGTGGATTCTTTAAAACTAGCACGGCCTCGTCACTGATCGAAACTGCAGAAACCTCTGGCTGGTTTTCACTGACGATGAGTTGTAACGACTCTCGCGTTTGCGCGGAAGTCAAAGCACAAACAGCTTGGGATATAAAGCAAAGATTGATGCAGGAAGTTTTAGATGACATTTCTATGGCAAGACTTGGGGTGCCTCTGCCACCTGTGGAATCAGGAACGCCGGGTAAAAATGGCGCTTCTGCTGCCGCTGAAGGGCTAAGAAAATGTGCTCATCCCTATTGCCAGGCTGGTGCGATTGTCTTGGATATCGCCAACTCAACATTGGGAGGAACTTCCAAAACAGACTCTTATATTTCAGCGAATAACTCCAAGGCAGAAGAGACAGTCGAAATCACAACGCCTGTCATGTTTAGCGGATCTGTTGGCTTTTCAAAAGACTAAGGAAGATTTATGAAATGGTTTCTTTTGAGTCTTATCTTAATCAGTTCACCGTCCGTCTTCGCCGATCACTTGGTCGGCGAAATCAAAATTCAAACAGCCCAGGTGCTGAATGAGACCCAGGAACAGACGAGCTGCCGACTGTACCGCAAAAGGATGGATTCCTTTCTGCAACGCTCAAATGAAGCGGCGGTCGCCGCGGCGATGAGCAAGGGAAATCTGACTCAAGAACACATCAACCGCGTTCTAGACATTATTCAGCGTGGTGATGTTCCCGCCGAAGTGCAAAATGAAAACATACTTTGGACGTTAGACTTTGATGGGTCGAAAGCCATAGGTTTCCTCAGCCAACCCTTGCTTGTGCAGATTGATTCGACCTATTTACAGTTCGAAACGAATCAAAACTATTTTCCCAATCATTTTAATGTGGCGATCAGCGAAGATAAGCTGAATGTCAGGGTAACTTATAGGATGACTTACGCTGAAGCATGCTTAGCACCAGTGAAAGTTCGTATCAAGCTCTCGGCTGATGCCGAGAACTCGATCGAATTGAGTGCACTATTGAATAGGAATTTGATTTAGTCGCCAGTAGATCCGCGGATTTGGGCGTTTTGGAAGCGGTTTTGCTCGGCCATGACCAAGTCGCTGATTTCACGCTTAAGGGCATTGAAATCATTGGCGGCTGGGCTTCTTGGGCGAGGAAGATCGACGATCAGATCTTTCTTCACGGTTCCTGGTCGGTAGGTCATGACCACGATACGGTCCGCGAGATAAATCGCTTCTTCCATACTATGAGTGACGAAGACCACAGTCTTTTTAGTCTCTTGCCACAGCTTAATCAGCTCGTCTTGCAGACTTCTGCGGGTCAAGGCATCTAACGCTCCAAAGGGCTCATCCATAAGCATAATCGGTGGATCCAGGGCCAAGACGCGCGCGATCGCCACACGTTGGCGCATACCACCTGACAGATCTTTCGGGAAGCGCTTACGGAATTCCGTTAGTTTCAATTTCTCTAACAATGATTCCAAAGTCTTTTGAATTTTATCTTCAGGCACATTCTTTTTAATGCGCAAACCAAATGTGATGTTGTCTTCGACCGACATCCACGGAAACAACGCGTACTCTTGGAAAACCATGCCACGATCTGGCCCCGGCTCCTGGACGACTTTACTCTCGACCAAAACTTGTCCATTCGTCGGCAGGGAAAATCCCGCAATCGCATTTAACAGCGTGCTCTTACCACAACCTGACGGCCCCAGCAGGCACAGAAACTGCCCGCGAGGAATCTCCAGATTGATGTCTTTAAGAGCAATGACCTCTTTACCCTCTTCACCACCGACGAAGATTTTATCGACACCTTGAACTTTGATTTGAGTTTCTGTGTTTGTCATTATTCAAGACCTCGGTGCCAACGGAGCAAGTAATTGTTCAATTTATCCACCACGGTATCGATCGCAAGTCCCAAAAGACCGATGGAAAACATCCCGGCGATAATTTTATCAGACCAGAAATATTCACGAGCTTCCAGGATGCGGTAACCAAGGCCCGAATTCACCGCGATCATTTCTGCAACGATCATACAGATAAAACCTGTCCCGATCCCAATACGAATGCCGCTTAAAATGTACGGCATTGCTGCAGGCACGATCACTTTTCTAAACATTAAAAAAGATCCTGCGCCTAAGTTACGAGCTGCACGGATATAGATAGAATCCACGGCGCGCACACCTACGATGGTGTTCATCAGGATTGGAAAGAATGCTCCCAGTGCGATCAGAAAAACCGCCGGAGGATTTCCTAACCCAAACCACAAAATAGCCAACGGAATATAGGCAATCGGTGGAATGGGACGCAGAACTTGAACCAAAGGATTGAAATAGTCATAAACCTTTTGGCTTGCACCCATCAAAAGACCGAGTGGCAATGCCAAGACTCCGCCAATCACGCATCCCAGGATCACGCGGTAAAAGCTGGCCCATAAATCGTGAACAAGCTCGCCGGAAAACATCCAGGATACTTTAGAGATTCCTGATGCCGGGTCATAGGCTTCTTGCGGCATTAAATATTGATACCAACGAACGATCACCGCTGAGGGGGCTGGCAAAACTTGCGGATTCACCCAACCAATACGGACCACCAGCTCCCAGATGGCGATGGCAAGTATTGGCACCCAAATCCCTTTGATACGCGATAGGAAATCTATTTTAGCCTTAGCCATCAAGTCCCCTATTTCACACCCAAAGATTTTTTCGCATCTTCCAGCAAATCAAGTTTCACCCAATCTGTCGCTTTCGGGGGATTTTGCATGCGGCCCACACCGAACTTTTGCATAAAATCCGTGGTGATTTGAATATGTTCTGCAGTCAAGTGATACACATAAGGAGAGTTGCCGATAGCATCTTTGAAGTCTTGATTTGTGATCTGACCTTTAAACATTTTTTCGACCACGAATTTTTCAGCGATTTCTGGTTTATCCATGAAAAGCTGAGTCACTTCGACGAAGCATTTTACGAATCTTTCAGCGATAGGTTTTTTCTCATTATACATTTTTTCCGTCATAACCAGCGTACGAATTGGTTTACCCATCTCCGTGTCATAGGGTTTCATCAACTCCGTACCCCAGCCTTTATTGATGGCCTGGGATGATTGCGGTTCACTCTGTGCCATGGCGTCGATTTGTTTCGCGGCCAAGGCTTGATTCAAATCTGCAAAGGCCATGTACACAATCGTCACGTCTTTGCCCGGTTTATCAGACCAGGTTAGATTGTTCTTCGCAAGCTCTGCCAGAAGCAATAGCTCCTGTGCTCCCCCGCGGGCCACACCGACTTTTTTGCCTTTGAAATCTTTGACGGAAGTGATTTTTGAATCTTTACCTGCGACGATTCGGGCGCCACCTTCGGCGAAACCTGCGATCGCGTAAATAGGAACTTTGCTGGCACGACCTGCGATAGCGGCATCAGCTGCACTTGCAGCAACGTCGATTTCTCCCGCGATAATCGCTGGCATGATATCGATGCCTTTGGCGAACACGCGCTCTTGAACTTTTAAATTATACTTACCGCAATATTCAGACATGTAGCTGATCGCTCCGTAGTGCGCGAATTTCAAATTTCCCACGCGCACAACATCGGGTGTGCCTTTGGCTTGAGCATTTGCGAAACTTAAGGGAGCTAATGACAGGGATGCGAGAATCGTACTGAGAATAATCTTGTGAGACATCATGAAGACCTCCAGTTTTTAAACCATCACTTAATGGTCTGACTGATGGCACAAGAATGCAAACATGATTTAGCTGAGAAAAAGCAGCTCTTGCCTGAGAGTGAAATTATCAAGCGGAGACAGCACTAATGTGAGAAAAAAGGCCGAAGAGTGAGACCGCTTCGGCCAGTTAAGTAAGTGCGCAGGCACATAAATTTCTTCGGCCTTGCTTCGTCGTCGCAGTACACTTGTACAGCTTCCTCCTTGCGCCTTGAATAAATTCATGTGCCTGCACACTTTTTGATTTTTACAACCAGCAGCTGTTCACGCCGCGTTCTTTTGCAGTTTGTTTTGCAAGATCATAACCAGCGTCCAAATGTCTAAAGATGCCCATTGCTGGATCCGCAGTTAATACGCGCTCAAGCCTGCGAGCCGCTTTTTCAGTGCCGTCTGCCACGATCACTTGTCCTGCGTGTTGGCTGTAACCCATACCCACACCACCACCGTGATGCAAGCTCACCCACGTAGCTCCGCACGCCGTGTTCACCATGGCGTTTAGCAATGCCCAGTCACTGACTGCATCGGAACCGTCCTTCATCGCTTCTGTTTCACGATTTGGTGACGCCACAGAACCGCAATCCAAATGGTCACGACCGATAACGATTGGAGCTTTCACTTTGCCCTCTGCCACAAGTTGATTCAGCATTGCGCCGGCTTTCGCACGCTCGCCGTATTCAAGCCAGCAGATACGCGCCGGAAGACCTTGGAACGCGATACGCTCTTCAGCCATATCCAACCAACGCAAAAGATCTTTTTTGTGAGGGAATAGTTTTCTCATCGCATCGTCAGTCACTTTGATATCAGCCGGATCACCAGAAAGTGCAACCCAACGGAATGGACCAGAGCCTTTACAGAACAAGGGACGGATGAACGCAGGAACGAATCCTGGGTAATCAAATGCATTTTCAACACCCGCTTCTTGAGCACGTGCACGCAAGTTATTGCCGTAATCGAAAGTCACGGCTCCCTTGTCTTTCATCGCAAGCATACCGCGAACATGTTTCGCCATAGAATCGTATGCAGCTTTCAAGTAAGCCGTTTGATCTTTTTCACGGAAAGTTTTCGCAGTCTCAACTGTGTAACCTTCAGGGATATAACCCACCAATGGATCATGCGCAGATGTTTGGTCTGTCAAAAGATCCGGAGTGAAACCTTTGTCGATCAATTGGTGAATGACTGTCGCCATGTTACCAAGAAGGGCCACGGATTTTGCTTCACCAGCTGCTGTGTATTTTTTAATACGAGCAATCGCATCGTCGATGTCTGTTGCCACTTCGTCGATGTATTTTGTTTCAAGACGTTTTTGAATACGAGTTGGATCGATTTCAACCGCAAGCACGCAAGCCCCAGCGAATACACCTGCCAGAGGTTGTGCTCCACCCATACCGCCTAAGCCCGCAGTCAAAATCACGCGGCCTTTCAAATCACCATTGAAGTACTGGCGACCGGCCTCAACGAACGATTCGTAAGTTCCTTGGATGATCCCTTGAGTTCCGATATAGATCCAAGAACCCGCCGTCATCTGGCCGTACATCATCAAACCTTTTTTATCCAACTCATTGAAGACTTCCCAAGTGGCCCATTTGGGAACAAGGTTCGAGTTCGCAAGTAGAACGCGAGGAGCGTCTTCGTGAGTTTTCAAGATACCGATGGGTTTTCCAGATTGAACCAAAAGAGTTTCGTCATTTTCCAGATTTTTAAGCGCTTCCAAGATTTTATCGAAGCATTCCCAGTTACGAGCAGCTTTACCAATACCACCGTACACGACAAGATTTTCTGGATGTTCTGCGATAGAAGGATCCAAATTGTTTTGGATCATGCGGTAAGCGGCCTCTTGCAGCCAGCCTTTACAAACCATCTTATTACCCGTTGGGGCCTTAACGACGCGAGACATGTGCTCTCCTTTGAAATCTGAAGAGCTAGAACCTAACAAAAAATACCCCCGAAAGGTACGCCGTACCTTTCGGGGGTGCGGCGCAGCAAGGAAGGATAAATTGACTGTCCAAACCGGCACGATAGACATACGTCGATGACTCTAGAACGCAAAAGAAAGACCAAAGACCCTTGTCCCGTGTGCTTTTTAAACAAAAGCCGCTGTGTCTGTGCGTTCATTCCGAAACTTACACTGAAAACCCGCCTGTGCCTGGTGGTTCACGCCAAGGAACTAAAACGTACTACCAATACCGGGCGCTTGGCGATTGAAGCACTGGTGAATAGCGAAATGCGCATCCGCGGAGCTGATCAAAATGCTTTGGACTTAAGTGATTTACTGACACCTCAGTATCGCACCGTCATGTTTTATCCTGCAGATGATGCCAGGGAATTGACGGCAGAGTTTGTCGCCGAAGATCCCCGCCCGATTCAATTGATTGTTCCGGATGGAAATTGGCGCCAAGCCAGCAAAGTTCACTATCGCCATCATGAATTAAAAGATGTCCCGCGAGTGATGATCAAAACTCCGAATCAGTCACCAGTCCACATGCGCGCAGAAAACACTCCAGAGGGAATGGCGACCTTGCAAGCCATCGCGGAAGCTATCGGAATTATTGAAGGTGATGCCGCAAAAGAACCTTTGATGAAATTGTATCGAGCAAAACTTGAAGGCACGCTTCAAGGTCGCGGCATAAAGCCTGATCATTTCTGATCAGGCTTTGGATTGGAAACAAGAATTTTACTTTACATCAAAATAAGGAATGGCAACTTGTTCACCATTGATCACCACCGACAAGTAGCCTTTGGCTTTGCTAGTGTCGACCTGCGAAGCAGTTAGAACCCGCGACGCCATCAACAAATCTCCGTTCTCATTACCACCGATTCCGGCTTTTCCATTGTGCAAACTAAAACGCTGAGGAGCTACTATATTGCCACTCGGAGGAGTTGTAGCTGTCATGGTGGCGTCAAAGCGTACGCATTGCCCCGCCATAAAGCGATCCTTACCGTTGGTTTTCATTACCACCATAACTACCGGCGTCCAGTTAGCAATCTTCACGTATACTTTGGCATCTGTGGCGGAGCGGGGCAAAATTCGCACTTCCAGCACGGGCGAGTTTCCTTCCGCTGACCAACTGGCCTCCGCCAACTTATCCGTTTTGTGTTGCATATGAATGATAGCGCGCCCGCCGGTGGTTTTTCCATTCACCGGATTCATGAGTGCCTGAGTATCACTACCGTTGCCGTACTGTGTTTGACCAAATAGTTCAATTTCCCAACTATCTCCCATGTTAGGCGTAAAGAAATTCCCTAACTCAAACCAAGTCGCCTGACCGGTATCGTTGCTCAATCTAAAACGTGAAGTAAGGAAGTTGTATTTCAGACTGCCGTCGAAAGCGGCACCAAAGGACTCCACTCTCGAGGAACCCATCTCCCAAGCACTCAACCAGCGGCTAGGGTCAGTGCCCTGCATCGTATTGTCAATACTGCTTCCAGATTGCAAATTAATCTGACGCGAATTCAAGCGCGACCAACGCGCGTTCAACGGATTCTCACAGTCTTCAATACTGAATGCATCAAGAATCCATTGTCCGTTGGAGATATCTCCTGGATTAGTACAGTGCTCGATCCATCCATTATAAATAAGCGACTGAGTACAGCGTGGTAAGTTTAAAACCTTTCCGCTTTTACAATTTTGCAAATTGAAATTGGAAAGTTCAATCGCAGTGCTGTGATCCCAATTTCCGGCTGCTCGCCCTGACCAACGGGCTCTGATCACATCATTTTGACAGGCACTTGCGTAAAATTGGTCAATTTTGCAATCTAGTGTATCCATAAGACTTATAGAAGCGCCCCCAACTTTATCAAAGCGCAAACAAGACCCTCGGAAAAACTGCCCGCCAGTACAAATATTATCAAAGAAGCCTTGGTAATTTGGTTTTGTATCAGCCTGTCCCTTGAAGACCAGATTTGAAAGCTCTACCCTGCGCGCATTTACTTTAATCAAAGAACTCGTAGCTCCATCCGAGAGCAACGTTGTCCCCGCGAAATAACCGAAATTTACGTTCGCTCCCGCCATACGGAAGAATGGTATTTCTGCTGCTCCAAAATTAAAACCAGACATAAAAAACGTGCCCGCAGGAAACTGAATGCCAAGTGTCGGATAGTTAGCTTTTGACCAATCAAACATCGCTCTGACCGCTGATAATGCATCAGTTTTACCGTCGGCCTTTGCACCAAAATCAAACACCGTCAGATTGTTGGGATCATTGATCACGCGACGCCAATAAAAACCACTGCCAGCAAAGACAGTCCCGCCATCATCTGTTCCACTTGACAAGTAACCGACAAAGTCGCCACCACCAACATTAAGCCCAGAATGGTAGCTTCTTACTATCATCTTTGCGCCATTAGCTGAAGGGCGTGTCGTACGCAGCTCTGCTACAGACCCGAGTTCTCCCTGAGCCAAACTTGCTGGCAAAACAGCTGCTTCGGCAGTTCTGGAAATAGTAGCGAGTGACAGAGCAGTGACCAAAGAGCTACCCACGGATTGCAAGACTTGTCTTCTTTGCATGAATCATCCTTATGTTAATTGAAGCTGCAGAGATCAGCCCCAGATTTTCTGTTCAAGATGTTATTAGGATCCGGCTGTGGCCTCCAAAGCGTCAATAGCGGGTCGTCGTAATCTCCTGGAGCAAACGAGAGCAGAAACTCAATTATTTTGTAAAACTAAATGACGGCGATTTAAACAGCTCCTCACGACCGAATCCAAATTTTTCCGCCGCTAATTTCAGAGGACACTATTTCATTTTCCAGGTCTGGCATGATTCAATTTCGTACGTGGATTATCGCCGCAGGACTGCCTATAAACGCGACAAAGCCCGTCTTTTTAGGGACAGGCTTTGGATAGAAACAAGTGCATGTATAGAATTAGCATTCCCCGAGCGATCGGAAATCTAAATTTAGTAAATCTCGTCGTCGGAGCCTTCGAAGAAACCATTTGGTTGCAAACCGAAGCCTGGAACGTTGTCGTCCACTCGGCAGCTTACACGGCAGCTGGCATTGCAGCTAACCCATGCGCTGTTGCCTGGGGAAATATATCCCGGTGAGCAATGAGCGGAACAAGATGGAATACCCATCGTTACTCCACCTTTGATCGTGCAAGTTGAACTCGCATTGTTTTTCGCAGTAGTTTCTGCGCGCGATTGAAGGTTGCGCGGGCAGAAAGAATCTCCACCTTTGCAAGAACCAGAAGCACTACCAGTTCCCGTCACCCAAATCGTTTTTTTCGCAAACGCTGGAACCACCAAGAAACTTGTAAGAATCAACACCGTCAATGCTTTCATATCAACTCCTCTAGATGCCGCCAATCTAGCACCATCTTTGTGAGGGAATCAAAAGAAGCTATCGATTTTCTGCAAAAGCACAGCAAAACCCTGATCAGGTTCTGCAGCGCTTCTTATTTGGGGATTTAAATTATTAATCCAGTGGCGGTGGATTGGAGATCATCTCCTGCATGGATGAACCATATCGGCCGTTAGGCACGATCATAGTTGCCTTTCTCCATTCGGGAGTCGCTAGAATAAATCGACCCTGCCCCACGCCTGGCGCATAAGACCAGGATGTATTCACGGCCTGAGCATTGGGCCAATAATCAGCCCCCACGTTCACCAAGTAGCGTGCAGAAGCGCGATCATCTGTGCCTGTCGCCTTATCCAAAACCAAACGCGTATCCATGGTAACAAAGACCGCACGCACGTCTTGAGGCTGGATCGTGTTTTGCGATCCATAGCCGTGTGCAAATTGCGGATACTTCGGTTTAAACGAAACTCCGCCAGTTGTTTCAGCTCGCGTTCCGCCCGACGAAGCAAAATCAAATGGATATTTCCACGTGTCGGTATCGGGAGCTGCATCCGTCACCAAAAGGCTCCATTTGCGAGTCGCTTCCGAAAGAATATAGATCTTCATATTGCGGTATTGCACACGAGTGTTGGTCGCAGTATTGCCTTCGGCTTCATAAACCTGCATCCAGGAATTGAGCAGTGTACACCATGCGGGCTTCGTGTAAGGAAACCAACTTGGAATATCTGCAGCCGCAGGCGACTGCATGATAATTTCCGGTTTCTTTTGCCATTCGTAACGAATATCAGGAATTTTGGCTTCGTGAGAGGTCGCCATCTGACTATTCACTATATCCGTAATAGTTTGCGCTGGCGCCGTCGGTGATGGAGTGACAGTCGGAGATGGCGATGGACTTACCGTAGGTGACGGCGTAACTGTTGGAGACGGAGACGGTGTTACGGTCGGAGATGGAGATGGCGTTACTGTAGGTTTAGGTGTCACTGAAGGAGAAGGAGAAGGAGAAGGAGAAGGAGAAGGAGATGGAGATGGAGATGGAGATGGCGAAGGTGTCGGCGTTGGTTTTACCTCTTGTCCAGACTCTTCTGAAGTGGATGCATAGTCTGCTTGCCAGGAATTTCCTGAAGGTGCGCAACCCGTAGATAAAAGGAGCAGAGTTGTTAATCCAACCCCGATTTTTGATTGTGCCTTCATCTTTTATCCCCCGAATATCTATTGTAACTGATATCGGTATCTCTGCAGGCAAAATAGATCTGTTCCCCAGAGACTAAATGATGATTCAATGCCCAGATTACCGAGATACTTTGGAGCTGTATCAGACGGAGACACGGAAGGAATCTTGAGAGAGGGAAAATAAAAAAAGCCTGTCAAATTCATCGACAGGCTTTTCCTAATTCATCGAGCTTGGCGCGGTCAGATTACCACTCCAGTTCACCCACTGTTTTTTCGACAACGTTCATCAACTCCCCAGAGATCATCATTGCTTTGATGGCTTCGACGTCTTTGTGGAAGATACGGTCTTCTTTGGCGAACGGAACTGTTTTTCTGATGTGATCATGCACAGCTTTAACCGCTGCGGATGGTTTCAATGGCGCAATCAAATCAATCGCTTGCGCACCGGAAAGCAATTCCATTGCTACCACATGTTCTGCGTTTCTTAGGATTTGTGCAAATTTTCTTGCTGCAATGGTTCCCATGGAAACGTGGTCTTCTTTTTCTGCAGAAGTCGGAATGGAATCCACAGACGCCGGATGTGCCAAAACTTTGTTTTCGCTCACCAAAGAAGCTGCTGCCACTTGTACGATCATGTGACCTGAGTTCAAACCACCGTTTGGTGTCAAGAATGGAGGAAGGTCGCTCATTTGTGTCGAAATCAATTTAGAAATTCGGCACTCAGAAATGCTGGCTTGAGAAGAAATCACGATACCCGCGAAATCCATCGCGTGTGCCACTGGCATCCCGTGAAAGTTACCGCAAGAAAGAACTTTGTTCGCATCAGCGAATACCAACGGATTGTCAGTGGAAGAGTTCGCTTCGATTTCCAAAACTTTAACAGCGTGACGGATACCATCTTTCGCAGCACCGTGAACCGCAGGCATGCAACGAAGAGAGTAAGCATCCTGAACGCGGTGATCTTGGTGTTCATGCAAATGGCTGTCGCCGATTTCGCTCGACTCACCCATAAGTTTGATAAGATTGCGACCTGTTTTACCTTCGCCGGCGTGAGGACGGCTGGCTTGAATCAACGGATCGAAAGGTTTTCTGGAACCTCTCATACCTTCAAGAGTCATGGCTCCGGCAAGATCTGCGATCCACAACAAGCGACGGGCTTCCCACAAAGAAAGCAAACCGATGGACGTCATCACCTGACAACCATTGATCATCGAAAGACCTTCTTTGGCTTTCAATTCAAGAGCTGTGATTTTTTTCTTTTCCAAAAGTTCTTTAACGTGAACTGGTTTGCCGTCAGCTCCCCAAGCCTCACCTTCACCGATGATCGTCAGTGCCAAGTGAGAAAGTGGTGCTAAGTCACCTGATGCACCCACAGAACCTTGAGAAGGCACAACCGGGATGATGTCGTTATTCAAAAATTCCAAAATTTTATCGACCACCGTCGGACGAATACCGCTGTGACCTTTAGCCAAAGCATTCGCACGCAAGATCATCATCGCGCGTGTTTCAGTTTTTGTGAAAGGGGCACCGATCCCCATGGAGTGAGAACGGATCAAGTTTCTTTGCAGTTGTTCGATTTCAGAATCAGAAATACGAACCGAAGAAAAGGCACCAAAACCTGTGTTCACGCCATACATCACTTCGCCACCCGAAATGCGGCCTTCAATGTAGTCACGGGACTTTTTCATCGCAGCACGGGCTGAGTCCGCCAACTCCACTTTCATGGAGGGTGTGTGCGCGGCTTTATAGAGGTTTTCAATAGTGATGTTTTCACCGGTAAGTTGCATGGAGGGCCTTTCGGGTTCATTCTTAAAACGAGGCCCGACTTTACCGATAACGCTCCGCCCAATCAAATAAAAAAGCCGGCTATGAACCGGCTTTTTTTCTCTCAAATTGTGAGATCAAAATTAGAAGTTAAGAGGCAAAGAAACTGACAACATATAAGAGCTTGCTTTGTTGTCTGGGCTGTTGTCTGTGCCACTATCAGTTTCAACTTTGTTGATATTTTCGTTGATATATTCAAGGTTCAAAGAAATGAACGGAAGAGCTGTGAAACCGACACCAATTTTGATCGGGTTGCCCGTGTATTTCGCGTTAGAGCCGCCATCCATTTTCAATTCACTCGTTACACCGTAACCAACCCAACCTCTTAACAAAATCGGAAGGTCGATCCCCGCCACTGCGAACAAAGTATTACGCTTCATTGTTTCGTTGGAACCTGAATCCGGTTTGTAGTTACCACTAACACCCAAGTTGTAATCCAAACCAAGCCACAACATCACTGGAGTAGTCCAAGCAAGACGTGCTCCCATGTTTACCAACTCTGTTTTTGCATCTGGATTGTTGTCGGTGAATTTTCCCATCTCAAAGCCCAAATATGGTTCAATCATAACGCCAGCGTGCGCTGTGCCCGATAGTCCCAAGAACAAAGCCAGAACGAGCCACATTTTTTTCATCATCTTCTCCTTTTGTAACAACAAAAATAAAACTACTTGCTCTACAATTCTGGAAGCACCTGAGCTCGAGGTCAAGGAGACCACTATGGCTAGACCCGCCTTTAGAGACGACAAAGAATATTATGAATCACTCCCCGGCAAACGCGTTAGCACCTGTGCCCTGATATTTTATAAAAACCAGCTGCTTTTAGTTCAGCCAAGCTATTCTGCAGGATGGATCTTGCCTGGTGGCACGGTTGAGGCCGAGGAATCCCCAATGGATGGACTAATGCGAGAGGTTCGTGAAAATCTGGGAATTAACATCACCCCGACCCATGTCCTGGCGATCGACTACATCTCGAACAAAGACGTCAAAGGCGAATACCTAAGCTTTCTATTTGGAACGATCGATTTAAGCGAAAAACAGGCACAAAATGTCGTTGTCTCGATGATGGATATTAAGAATTTCAAGTTCGTCGATATCAACGTGGCTTATTCCATGTTAGTCCCGGCGATTTCTCGCCGGGTTGCTAGTGCCCTGAAGGCCGTTTCTGAAAATTACATGATGGTGTATCTGGAGGACGGAAAAATTCCGCCCCGAGATTTACCCCTTTAGGTGCCAGGTCCTATTGTATTACAGAGCTGGTTTTAGAGGTGGCAGCGTTGCCAAACCATTTTTCACTGCATCTTTAGTGATACCAGGCACTTCAGAAATCACTGGCTTCACAAACTCTTTATAGTAGCGACCAGGCACATTTGTTGTCGTATACTTCACGTTATATGAAGACATGAATGTGTTGTTGATCGCATAGTTCATTTCCACACCGGCACCAGCAATGTCTAAGATTGTTTGAAATAGAAACGGGCTTCTTAGCATCTCTTTACCGAAATTCGCGTAAGAGTTTGCAAAAGCTCTGTCATTACGGTTTACATACATTTCCATATCGCCTACTGCAGAGTACATTTTTTCAGCGGCATCATTGGCACTCCACTTAAGACGCATATCACAGCTGCTCATGCCTTCGTCCTTACGGCAAAGCTCCCAAACATCTGCGTTGCGTGTGTATTCTTCCGCTTTTTTATTCACCAAAGCTTTGAATTGGTATTCAGACATACCAGATATCTTATGCATCACTTTTAAAGTCTGCGCTTCATCCAAAGTCGCTGTGAAGTTCACTTTCGCATACTGCAAATCAGTTAACGTCGGCAGATTCACCATCAGGACATTTGCCATACCCGTCTTTTTAACCAGCTCTTTGATCGCAGTGCGAACGTCTTTGTGACTGGAAGATTCATCATCAGCCGTCCAAGTGTATTGACCAAAAAGTGCTTTTTCCACACTGCGCTCTTTCAAGTCTTTCACTTTAACGACAGCTCCGTAGAATGCTTCTGTCATAGACGTATGAGTGTCACCCAGCTTGCTGCGTTTTTCTTTCAAGTAAATGCCGTATTGAATGTCGGAATTCGTCTGATCATAGAAAGCTTGAGTCGAGGAAATATCAAAGATTTTTCCTGCAGACCAAGTTTTGTAAGCCAAAATTGGAATACCAAAGAAAAAGTTGTTCAGCTTACCAACTTGACGTTGGTTGATTTTTTCCCACTTCACAACCGGGCCTTGGGGATTGTTCATCGCATACTTTTGTACGCCAGCTACGTTTCCTTTGATCAGGTCATTATAGGCTTTAGCACCCACAGGATCTTGGACATTGATCATATAAGAAATGCCTTCAGAGACACTTTTGAATTTCGATGTGCTCACCGTCGCTAATGAAACCGACATCTGAGCTTGCAAAGTATCGATCTTCACATCATCGATGCGCACGTAAACATTCTTGCTATCCACCTTTTCAACGTAAGTTTGGAAAGTACCTTGTGCGACGTAAGTTGGACCTGCTCCGACAGAAGCAAAGCCTATCGATGACGAGAAGATAATTCCACCATTGGAAGCATAAGTGACGTTGTCACCCGCTGCCCATGCATTAAAGTCAGACGCCTTCATCGGCAATGACAATGCTGGAAAGTTACGGGCTTCTGATTGCGTTCTTACATTGCGCGTGGAAACCATGTCGCGGCCTTCAAATGGAATCAAACCAATGCTTCCCCAGAAAGATTGAGCCAGGCCCGTGGCGTTTTCAAAATAGAACATCAAATTCACGCCCACACCCGCAGCAACACTTTTATATTTCGTCACTTGAAAGCCCCCGGAATAGTCACCAGAAAGCAAAGTGTCGTTTGCTGCATTGAAATCTTCTTTAACAGCGGAAGTCAGGGCTTTTGCCAAACGTGGATTGTATGCCGTTTTATTGACAACCTGAGTACCCCAATCGAAGTTCAAGAAAAACGCTGGCAACAATTTTGCCTTCAATTTTCTTTTCGGCTTGTTATCACGACGTTCTGGAGCTGGAGCCGCTTCATTTGGCTCTTGCTCATCGTTCTGATTATCCGCTTGCGCTGGCTGTTCTTTTGCTGGTTCCTTTGCAGGCTCTTCAGCTGGCTCCTTTGTCGGCTCCGCGGGTTTCACAGCTGGTTTTTCCTCTGGTTTTGCCGGAGGTTGCTGCGATTTTGGAGTTGCCGTTGGCGCAGGCGTTGCCGATGGTTGTGGCGACGGCTGATGTGTTGGCTGCGGATTTGCTGGAACACTTGGTGTTGGTGTCGGCACCGGTGTTACAGGCGTCGGAGAAGGAGTCGGCGTTGGTGTCGTTGGTTTTGGAGGCGTCGGCGGCTTTGGCGGTTTAGGTGGCTTCGGTGGTTTGTGACCGCATTTGATATGGTGTTTGTGGCCTTTTACACCACCAGCGTGAGCTTCTTCCTGTAAACTCAAAGACATTCCAAGGACCGTTAAAACTGCAAGTGCAAGTTTCGCGTTCGACATGATCTTCTCCCGGCAAATAATGGTTATTTCGTTTATTAACTATGCGAACCATTAATAGGGCTGTTCCAGAGAAGTTCAAAACAGAGTAAGTTTGACAGGGAAACACTACTGGAGTCGTAACCGGGTCATACAGTACAAATGCAGGCTTTAAAGGGGCATTAATTCGCGTTGGGAAAATTTGGGTTTCTTCTGATCAGCTGGGATCATGGCGTGACAAAGCGCGGAACCGCTGCGGTTCTGCGCTGGATTCCGAAAAGCGAACTGTTACCTGAGGGAGGCGATGGCTTGCGCGTAGTCTTTACTGAAGACATAGCTGCCAGCAACAAACACATCCGCTTCATGGCAAAGTTTTGCTGTTTCAGCGTTGATACCGCCGTCGACTTCGATCAGGCAGTTCAAGTTTTGTTTGGAAATTTCTTGGCGCAGGCGAGAGATCTTAGCGATCTGTTCGTGCATGAATGACTGTCCACCGAATCCAGGCTCCACCGTCATCACCAAAACCAAATCACACAGGTTCAATAAAGGAATAACTGTATCAATCGAAGTTCCCGGACGCAGAGTGATCCCCGCCTTTGCACCCAATGCTGTGATTTGACGAAGAACTGATGCTGGATCTTTGGTTGCTTCCACGTGGATCGTCAAATAATCAGCGCCCGCTTTGATAAAATCAGCCACATATTTTTCGGGCTCAGTGATCATCAAGTGAACGTCTAAAGGAATTGGCGAAACTTTTTTAAGCGCTTTCACAACCGGGATACCGATTGTTAGATTCGGAACGAAGTGCCCGTCCATCACATCAACATGGGCCCAGTCAGCTCCGGCAGCGGCGATTGCTTTCACCTCTTTTTCAAGGTTTGCAAAGTCCGCTGACAAAATTGAAGGGGCAACCATTTTAGCCAATGTGATCTCCTGGTTTTAACGAGTGTCCTTTTAAAAAATCAGACACCTTCATACGATTGCGGGATTCAGGCTGAACTTCAAGCATTTTCAAAGCTCCATCACCCGTTGCGACAGTGAACGAATCCGCGTCAACCGCGATCACTGTCCCTGCCGCCGCACTCCCCGTATAAGGCAAAGGACGCACAACATGCAGTTTCAATTTTTTACCATCCAGCAAAGTATAAGTCCCCGGCCCGTAAACAAAGCCACGAACTTTTCCGTCGATGGACTTCGCTGACTTACTCCAATCAACCAAAGACTCGGCCTTGTCGATCTTAGGAGCAATCGTCACCAAAGATTCATCTTGAGGAACCGGCGCGAGATTCCCGCGCACATAATCCATCAACTCGACTCGCAATAAATCCGCACCCAAATCAGCCAGCACATCGTGCAACTGCAAAGCATGCATCTCGGGGGTGATCTTTACGCGACGGATACCAATGATATCGCCCGCGTCTAATTTCTTAACCATTTTCTGCAAAGCCACGCCGGATTCTTCATCACCCGCTTCAATCGCACGTTGAATTGGAGCAGCTCCTCGCCAACGTGGCAAAATCGAACCATGCACATTCACGCAGCCAAAGCGGAATGAATCCATAAAGTCTTGAGTCAGGATTTGACCAAAAGCCACGACAACGCCGACTTCCGCTCCCCAAGAGCGAATTTCTGCGACGGCTTCAGGATCTTTTTTAAGGGATTCAGGGGTTAGAACTTTAAGACCGTGTTCTGTCGCCAAAACTTTCACCGGGCTTGGAGTAAGTTGCATTTTGCGACCCGCAGGACGATCCGGCTGAGTCACGACTCCGACAACTTCAAAATGTTCATCTGCAAGCAAGGCCTTCAATGATGTGACAGCAAATTCTGGTGTCCCCAGGAAGCAGATGCGGACCTTACTCACGCTCTTCGCCTTCAACTTGTTTTGAACGAGCTCTTTCCAATTCTTCTTTAGTTGGATAGCCGTGCTTTTGAATTTGTTTTTTGATCTTGTTGGATTTTACAAAGCTCAAGTGATCGATGAACAATGTGCCTTCAAGGTGATCCAATTCATGTTGCATGCAGATCGCCAGCAAACCGTCAGTTTTTACAATGAACTCTTTGCCGTTCACGTCGAAAGCTTTCATTTCGATGTAATCGTAACGTTCAACGGTTTCATAATAACCTGGAACAGACAGGCAACCTTCGTCAAAGGTCGTTTTACCTTCGCCTTTGACGATAGTTGGGTTGATCAACACCAAAGGTTGCTCAACTTGTTTTTCCAAATCAGTCATTTCTTGATCTTTATAACGGCGGCCCTTTTCGTCTTTAGGGCGAGTGTCGATGACGATCATGCGGCGAAGCTCGCCCACTTGTGGGGCAGCCAGTCCGATACCGTGAGCATCGTACATAGTTTCGATCATGTCCTCTTGAAGCTTTTTAAGCTCAGGTGTGCCGAACTCAGATAGCGATACAGGGTCTGCGACCTCGCGCAATCTTGGGTCAGGGAAAGTGAGGATTTTCATGATCATAGGGCCTCCAACGAGGCCCCCATTATATCAGCGTTTCAGCCTTTTGAGAAGGACCAAGGCCAATCCGGTCATTAAGATATTCGGGGCCCAAGCGGCTGCCACCGGAGGTATTGACCCGTGCTGCCCCAGAGTGATTCCTGACGAATACATCACATAATAGGCGAAAACCAGCCCCAGACAGATACCCAGATTGATCATAGTCCCGCCCGAACGGCCTCTCCCCACACTAAATGGCAGTCCTAAAAGACTCATGACAAGCCCCGCAAAGGCGAAACTGAATTTAGACTGATAACCCACCTCGTAGGCAATAGTATCCAAACCGGCATCTTTATTCTTCATGATGAAGTGCTTAAGCTCGCCTTGGGACATCATTTCCGCAGTTTGACCCGCACTTTGCAGATCCTTGGAATCTTCGGCCATCACGATACTTTTTGTTTTAAAATCCGTGGTCAAAGGGAAGCTGGAATCCTTGGTAAACAAGGTCACCGTTCCGGTATTTAAGAGCCACTGACTGCCTTTAATTTCAACATCGTGAGCGGTGATCATTTGAATCAAATCCCACGCATCGCTAAAGAAATACATCGTCAAACCTTGAGCGCGATCACCCTTGGCACTCAACGTTTTGATATTGAAAATCGCGTCTTTCGTGCGGTACCAAATCTTATTGGTTTTCACCGTCGAAAAGCGATGCGGCTCTTTTTTAAGTTCATAGTATAAGATGTAGTTCTTTTGAGTGTTCGCACGAGGAACCAGGCGATCGGTCATAAAATAACCGCCCAAAGATATCAGGGTCACCCAGAACAAAACCGGAGTCGCGATACGCAGAAGACTCATCCCTGATGAAAATAACGCAACGAGTTCATTATTCTTGTTTAAGTTCGTCAGAGTCAGGATTGTGCCCAATAAACAAGCGACCGGAAGAAGTTTCGAAATAATGTCAGGAAATGAGTAAAGATAGTAAGTGAAAATCGTCGTAGTGCTGACACCTTTGTATTCAGAAATCGTCGACATCGCATCGACAGCAGTGAACAACGTCAGGAAAATCAAAAGGCCACCCATGAAGTAGCCGAAGAAAAGCCAAGATGTGTATCGATCAATTCTGTTCATTCTTAGAGTTTCCTTGACTCAGGTCCAAAATCCTATTTAACTTTGCTTATGGCTTTACGCGTCTTACTTGCAGATGAGAGTTCCACAATCAAAAAGGTAATGCAACTGGCATTGTCCGACTTCGCGGTCGAAGTAAAAGCAGTCCCTGTGGGTCTTGACGTTTTACCTGTCACGAAAAGCTTTAAACCAGATATTATTTTTGCAGACGTACTTTTGACAAAAAGAAACGGCTACGAAGTCAGCCAGGAACTTAAAAACGATCCTGAAACAGCAAACATTCCTGTCGTATTGATGTGGAGTGGCTTCATGGAAATCGATGAAGGTAAAGTCTCTGAATCCAAAGCTGATGACCGCTTGGAAAAGCCATTCGATGCAGAGCACCTGCGCGGCTTGGTGAACAAACTCGTTAAAAAAACATCTGAAAATCCCGTTAGCCAATACCTGACATTCCCAGAAATGCCTGAATTTGAAGAAATGCCGGCAGAAAGCGGAATGCAGATGCCTGCCGAAAAATCTGAGTTAAGTTTAGATGCGATTCCAGAGATCAGCGAAGACGAAGCTTTGAGCTTGGATATCCCTGATGAAGAATTCGCTGCCGTACCTTTGACCACGCCTAAGAGCGAAGAAGAATTGGACGAGAACGGCTGGGCTCATCAGGATTTAACAAAATTTAAACTGAACATCCCTCAAGCCGAATCAGACGATTTTGCATCTAAATTTGTAATTCCTCAGGACGAGGATCTTTCAAACGCGCACATCGAAGTTTCTGGAAACTTTGAAGAGATCAGTTTTGATGAAAACGGTCCCGATTTGACGGGCAAACCGACAACTGTGGCAGCGAAGGCTCCCCCACAAGCTTTACCCGAGGATTCTTTCTTAGGAAAAGTCGAAAAATCTGTAAAAGATCAAATGATGGAGACCTTAAACAAAGGTCCTTCTGCCAATAAAGCGCAACCGGCTGCTGCAGGGGCAAAAACATCACCGACTAATGCTCAGGGTAAAACCCAATCCAAGGTGGACTTGTCCAGCGAAATGATGGAAAAGATTGTTCGTGAGGAAGCTCGCGAAGTGATTGAATCCGTTTGCTGGAAACTCCTTCCCGAGATCGCAGAACGTATCGTTCGCGAAGAGTTGAATAAGCTCATGCGCGAAACCGAGAAATCTATCTAGTACCTTCTTTCTGTTCACCTCACATCAAGGTACGCCTACATGTGAGGTTCTATGACATTGGTTGAATTAATCCGCGCCGCTATCAAAGAAGACATGCCCAATGGCGATGTCACAACAGAATCACTCGCACTCACTCCAAAAATAGGCCGAGCTCGTTTGAAAGCGAAAGAAGACCTGGTGCTTTCTGGCGCGGCTCCTTTCGAGCAAACGATGCAAACTCTTGAGCCTAACTGCCGCGTGAAATGGCATTTCGAAGAAGGCGATGAAATCCTAAACGGTCAAATCATCTGCACAATCGAAGGCGACCTCGTTCAAATCTTGAAAGCCGAGCGTGTGGCTTTGAATTTCTTGGGCCACTTGTCAGGTATCGCGACGGTCACTCGCCGCTTTGTAAAACAGGTTCAGCATACAAAAACTAAAATCCTGGACACTCGCAAAACCACTCCTGGTTACCGCGAGCTTGAGAAAAAAGCCGTGCTTCATGGTGGTGGCGTCAATCACCGCATGAACTTAAGCACCGCGATTCTTATCAAAGACAATCATATCTCTGTTATGGGTGGAATCACGGCTGCCGTGAACCGCACACGTGAGCACAGCAATCTGCCGATGGAAGTGGAAACTCGCACATTGGCAGAAGTGAAAGAAGCCGTGGGTTTGAATGTGAAGCACTTGCTTTTGGACAACATGGATAACGACATGCTGAAGCAAGCTTTGGCATTGGTTCCAGAGGGCGTTTACACGGAAGCCAGCGGCAACATGAATTTGGCGCGCGTTCGTTCCGTAGCAGAGCTCGGCGTAAGCTTTATCTCTGTCGGCGCATTGACACATTCAGCTCCCGTGGCTGACGTTTCATTGATCTTTGCCTGGGAGGAATAATGACAAACGAAAATCCCATGAGTGAAATTCGCATCGGTGATGTGACCGCCAAGTGGGCTCGCAACAACCACCTGCATGTTGAATACAAACATCAGCAAGAAAGCACGAACCTGACTGCCAAAGAATTGGCATTCGAAGAAGACTTATTGGAACAACAGCTTTGTCTGTTCGTGACGGATCACCAGACAGCGGGCCGCGGTCGTGGTAAAAACACGTGGACTGATTCCACCGAGGGCTCTTCCCTTTTAAGTTCTTGGTCTTACCTTTTGCCGATGATGCCGCAACCGACAGCTTCCTGCTTGGTCGGCTTAGCCGTGTATCGTGCCTGCTCCGCAACTTGGCCGTTTTTAAAATGGAATCTAAAAGCACCGAATGACATTTACATCGGTGACAAAAAAGTGGCGGGCATTCTTTTAGAAAATGTCGCACAAGCTGATGAAGTTCGCTTCATCATCGGTTTGGGTGTCAATATCACGTCATCTCCCAAGTCTGTCGAAACTTCGACAAGCATTTTGGAATCTTTGCCCGAAGGTGCACCTTTGCTGGGTGAAGACTACACAGCGTTCTTAGATCGCTTGATGTTTGAATTAACAGATGCAGCTTCACACTGTGACCAACCTTTAAGCCCTACGGAGCAGTTGTCTTTGTTAACCGCTTTGAACCTGCATCCTTTGCTAAAGGAAAAGTACACAGCGATGGAAGCCGATGGCAGCCTTTACCAAGGCAAGAAAAAGATCAGCTGGGCTGATCTTTAGAAAATCGAGAATCGAAAATGGAGGTTGTCTAAATTATGGCTACTACGTTTACTCCGTTTCCTGATTTGGGGAATGCTGTGCCGGAGTTTAAGCTTCCGGCTGTTGATGGCAAAACTTATTCATTGAAAGATTTTTCCAATGGCAAACCATTGGTAGTGATGTTTATTTGTGCTCACTGCCCGTATGTTCAAGCTGTTGAAGAACGCCTAATTGCGCTTGGGACTGATCTTAAAAAAGACGGCGTGAATGTCGTAGGAATTTGCTCGAATGATCCTAAAGATCACCCTGAAGATTCTTTCGATGCGTTGGCAAAACGCTGGAAAGAGAAGAACTACTCGTTCACATATCTGGTAGATGAATCACAGGACGTGGCGAAGGCTTTCGGCGCCGTTTGTACGCCTGATTTCTTTGTCTATGACGGTGGCCTGAAACTTGCGTACCGCGGTCGCCTGGATAATTCTTGGAAGGATGCCAGCAAAGTCACTCAGCGCGAGTTGTATGATGCTGTCCAAACACTGTTAAAAAATCAAAAAGTTACTGAAGAACAAACAGCCTCTATGGGCTGCTCTATTAAATGGAAGTAAAGCAATGAGATATATTTTAGTTTTCGTCGTGGTGACGGTTATTTCTTTCGGTGTTTATCTAGCGACTTATTTGGGCGCATTCAAAGGCGTGCAAATTTCCGAAGTACAACAAGGCCCGTTTAAAACGATTTACATTGAACACGTAGGCCCTTACCACAAAGTGAACAAGGTTATCGAACGCGTTGAAAAATTCATGAAGGAAAAGGGCGTAACTTGCCAACGCACTTTTGGTGAATACCTTGATGATCCTCGCCAAGTTGAAGAAGCCCGTCTGCGTTCTAAAGTAGGTTGCATTATCGAAGCGATGCCCGCAGGAGCGCCAGAAGAAATGAAAGAGGGCGAGATCCCGGCTCATGCCTATGTACAAGCGGTCTTTACTGGCTCACCAGGTATCGGACCTTTGAAAGTATATCCGCGTGTTGAAGCTTATCTTTTAGATAAGAAACTGGAACAAACAGGCGCTGCGGTGGAAATTTACGAGATCCACTCGATCTCAGAAAAAGCCGCCATGACGACGACATACTTGTTCCCAGTAAAAGCCAAATAACGAAAAAGCCGCTTCAAAAGAGCGGCTTTTTTCTATTTTACCCCGAACACCACGCCTTCTAAGATATCCACCGACGATTTCAGCTTGGTGGACTGCGAGGAGAGTTCCTCGGCCGAAGCAGCTGTTTCTTCAGAGACTGCGGCGTTTTGTTGAGTGGTTTGATCCAATTGATTCATCGCCTGCCCAATTTGGGTAATGCCTCGACTTTGCTCTTCACTTGATTCAGAGATATTTCCATTCAGCTCTGCCATGCGATTGACAGCCTCTAAAATTTCCTCAAACACAGCGCCACCTTTTTGGGCTTGGGCTTCACCGGTTTCAATGCGTGCCGCACTTTCATTGATCAAAGCAGCGATACCTTTAGCCGCTTCGCCACTGCGCTGAGCAAGGCCGCGAACAGCATCAGCCACCACGGCAAAGCCTTTCCCCTGCTCACCCGCGCGCGCGGCCTCTACCGCCGCATTCAAAGCCAAGAGATTTGTTTGAAAAGCGATGTCATCAATCACTGCGGTGATCTCGACAACTTTTTTAGAGTCTGCCGAAATCTGGGTCATAGAATGAACGAGTTCTTGAATCTGCTTGCCCCCAAGGCTTGCCACCTTCGTTGCCGACAATGCCAACGCCGCAGCTTCTTTCGCACTTTCAGAGTTATGTTTTACCATCGAAGACATCTCTTCCATAGTCGCCACTGTTTCCTCTAATGAGGAAGCTTGCACCGTGGAGGCCTTGGAAAGGGAGCTCGAAGATTCAGCTATCTGTTGCGCAGCTTTCTCTACATGTTCACCTGATTCTTTTAAAACTTTTGAAACATCCTGCAACTGCCCCAGCGCTCCCTTTACAAAGAACGCCGCGATCACCAAAGACACCAAACTTCCCAAGAACACGAATATCGCCATAAATGTCGTTGGGGAACTATCACCTTTACTGATTTCCGCCGCTTTGGCTTCTTTCACGTTACTATGAACTGCAAACACGCCATGAAGCTTGCCGTCCTTCCAGTCTTCCATCGGATAGCCCAAAATATCTTTGCCATTTTTCCAGGGACTGGTGGAGGGGTGACCGTGACAAGTCAGACAGCCAAAAGACTCTTTTAATCGTACAGGACGATACACGCTGACTTCATTTTCGGTGTTGATAATAAATTCTTGGAGGTTTTTATCCTGCTCGAATTTTTTAAAGATTTCCATCTCCACCGGGGTTGCAGTATTTTTCTTATCGCGCGGCTCATCAGAGAACACGCGGAAGCGATAGTGTTCTTTTTCTGATTCGGAAGCACCTATGGCCATTCCCGCGTATATCGGAACTTGCTGCAAAATGATCTTACGATCCTCCTCAGTCAGTTGCGAAGAATCTGTATAGAGTTTGGTATAGCGCTCAATCATCGGCTGTAAGCCGCCCTGGTTGGCAACGTACCTGGAAGCCGCATTCAACCGGGAGTGGATAGTTCGCGCTTTATCCACGAGACTGGAACGAAACTGAACACCATTGAAATACAATCCTGTAGCCAGAGCGCACATCGCGCAAATCATACAAGACACAATCACCGAGCAAATGAATTTGAATTTCAATCCGCGCCCACTAAACCACTTCACTCTCTTACCTCCACCGAACCAAACAAAAGCTGCTTCATTGAAATAATTATGATGGGAAGCACCGGGGGCCAAAGAATGATTTGTATCTTTGACGGATATGATGCAAATCATACGGCGTGAAAATTCCTTATGATAGGGGCTCGTGTTTATGAAGCACTCTTCGAAGCAATGCCAAAACTGTTTTCTTTTAAATCGTAAGCTAAAGCTTAAAGACACAACTGCAACTGCCCTGCTTAGAGCCAAATCCATTCATCAGGTTAATTCTGCAAGCTGCGTGATCAGTCAAGGCTGTTTGCCGATGAGTATGTTTTGCGTCGCCGAAGGGAAAATTAACACGATCGAAAGAGATCTCGAAGGCCGGGAACATTTAGTTTCCAGCTTCACCGCCAACCACCTGTTTCCACTGACCAGCACCGTCTCAGATGAGCCGACGAGGCTTGAATACGTAGCCGAGGGAAAATCTCGCCTGTGCAGCTTCCCGCTTAAAACTGTGCGGGAACTTGTTTCGACAGATTCAAACCTTGCTTTGCTGCTTTTACAAAGTGCCTGCCAGCGTGGCCTCGATACCTATGAGCGTGTCGTGATCTTGCAATCGAAAAGTGCTGTAGAAAAGGTTTTAAGAACCTTGGAACATTTTAAGGACGAGGACGGCTTCTGCCGCCTGACTCGCAAAGAAATTTCCTTGTGGACGAATTTGACTGTGGAAACGGTGATCCGCACGCTGACTTCTTTAGAAAAAAAGAATCGCGTGCGTAAATGCTCCCAAGGTGTTCAGATAACGCCGACTTAAAATCGAGCTCTTAGATTATAACGGCGTTCTTTTACTTTTAAATATTCGGGCTTTTTAAAAGCACCGTCGACCTTCATAGTTAAAGATATATTCATTAACGGATCTTGGACTTTAAATATGCCATCCTGATACAGCATATAGATACCCTGCTCATTAAAGCGCCAGCCATTTTGCAACGGGAATTGTTCTTCGGGAATTCTTACTTGAATATCGACATCGCCGCCGCCGATCGAATGAACATCTAATCGGCGATAGTTTTTATCATTATAAGTAAATGGCTCGGTAATGAAGACACCCATCTCCTGAACCTGACGAGCACCTTCGGCATTGATGATATCTCGGGTACGACTGCCTTCAATTTCAGTTCGGGTTCCGCGCAGTCCTTCAAATTTTTTTACCAGCTCAGACATCCATTCCACGTCTTCAGGACTCCATTGAGCTTTATTTTGTGCCAATCGCTGTGGCAAGGTTGCCAGATTTTCAGCGGAGCTACCAATCATCCACCAGTCTTTGTCGCCTTCTTTAATAGGGGCTTCAAACCCAGGGACTGCGGTGAATCCCAGCTTCCCATACATTTTTACGCCCAGGCGATCCCCGGGAGTGTAATACATCATTTTACCCGGCTCATGACCTGGGTCCTTAACCTGTTCCCGGGCATGCAAAATCAACTGCGCAAAAATCTCAGAGGTTCCAAGTTTGTTCTGATCTTTATCCACCACGAAATTTGCGGGTTCAAATTTTTTGCCGTTATTGCTGGGCATAGTAACTGAAAAGTCTACTTCCAACGGCAATTTTTTAAGTGGCGTCTCTATCCCGACTTTGACGATCTTCATAGTGCCAATCAATCCTTCAGGAAGATAGGTATCTTGATTTAGTTTTCTAACTTCGATGTAGGTACTTTGTTCAGCGTAGTGCTCAGCCTCTTTTTTCAAATGCACACGCAAATCCGGAGACCAGTCACGGCGTTCAGAATAAGTTTGCAAAACAAATTCAATATTCTCAGTCACTTGATCGCGAAATTGACCGTCTTGACTCGCCAGGTTCCCCCGGGGTCTGAATTTCGTGATAATCGTGCCGTATTCCGACGAAGCAGAATTAAGAATATCTTGAGTGATAATACCTGAACGAGTATTCAGACCACGGACCAATTGGGTCGTGCGAAACATGGCGATATAGTACGGGGCCATCGACTCTGCATTAACGCCATAGTCACCTAGCGTTTCCGCAGTGACAAAAATGGATTCACATCTGACTTGGGCAAAGGCAGATGGGGGCGTCCAAAGCGCTATAATCGTTGCTAAGATAAGGGCCAACTTCATATTGAACTAGAAAGCAAAACGCGATCCACTCCCGCAAGGGAAATCTCATTTTGAGACACCAATTGAAAGACAGGTTTTCAAGCAATCTTTTCGAAGCTGCAGCGACTCTTTGGCATTGTGATTCTCTGAAAGCAGAACCAGATAACATCCCGTCAGCAGCACCTGGATAACTTGTGCATTTGAATCCAGGCTTGGTCCCGCCATCCCCGCTTGAGTCAGCAAAAGCTTGATTCGTTGCCGCCCGAGCGCGCTCAGTTCGTCATTTCTTTGGCGCATCTCTATGTTATGGGAAGACAAATTAATAAAGAGCAAAAGCCCCGTCGCCTCCAAAGAATGCTCCGCTGCCCAATCCAAAGTAGCCTTACAGTAGACTTCGAAATGTCTTTCGGTCTTTTTCTCTCGAGAAAGTGCACTTTGCACTTCATGCTGCAAATGCAGAGTACTTAAATCCAAAAGTCTGTTTGCCAACTCCATCTTGTCTTTGAAATAGTGATGAACAAGACTGCGGGAAACCTTGCACTTCTTAGCGAGATCTCCGAACTGCAACTGCTCAAAGCCCTCTTTCTGAATAAGCTCAAGCGCCGTTTCCAAAATTTGAAACTGCCGGTGCTCAGAAACACCCAGGCGCTTATTGAATAATGCTTTCTTAAGGTCAAACTGCAAACTCTTCATGATTCTTAATATATCGGAATAATTAGATAAAATCTAAAGTATTGACACTTTGGCAATGCCTATGGCGGGTCTGATCAGACATCTGTATTCTCCCCTCACACACTGAGTACGAAATCACTGCTCACAGCTGAAAAGAAAGACCGCCAATTGCTGGCGGTGAAATCTGTCCAGACAGTAAAGATCAAACCTACTGATTATGAGATGGGATCAGCTTTTGAAATAGGAAAATGCCATGAAGACACCTGATATTTTTGAATTTCTAAATGTGCACCACTTTCTGGAGCAGATTTACGTTTACCGTAAGTCCATCGAAAGTGGTTTTTCGTATCAGCGTTGGGCTGACGAGATGGGCATTAAAGATCGTTCTTATCTTCGTCAAATCGTAACTGGCACACGAAGTGTTAACTCTGAGATGAGCGAGAAACTCGAGTCCAACATCAGGTTCACGGATTTAGAGCTCCAATACTTCAGGGCATTGATTGAATACTCAACCGCTGATAGTAAGAGTCAACGGGATGAGTTAGGAAAAAAATTGGTAAGTTTAATTAAACAAAAAGAGTCCGTTTAACTATCTATAACAATCCTTAGGAGGATTTATGAAAGCAACCGTAGCAGTAATTTTGACAGTAATTGGTCTTCAAGCACATGCCCAAGGCCAAGCAGCTTACGTAGGCAATGATTCCAAAGGCAACGAATGCTCTGTAACTCTTGATACAAACAATAACATTGTTTCATACCGTTATGTGACTAACGACGGTCATGGTGGATATGGCTTCCGTCTGACTGAAGATTTCAAAAATGCCGTGAAACAAGGACAAAGCCCAATCACTTTGAATGAAGGTGGACTTGGTGGTGCCAATCTAAAAATCTGGATTAACAGTGATGGTTCAATGGATGCAAAGTTCAGCAACTTGGTTATTCAAAGATCAAGCTGTGAAGAAATGCACCGCCAATAGTCTTCTTCGCCATTTGAGATAAAAAAAGCGTGGTTTAAGGCCACGCTTTTTTTTACCTATTTAGGCTCTTCGGCGATACGCTCGCGGAGTTTGACCGGTTCGGTTTTCTTGGATTTACGCATACGAATATTCAGCATCTCGACGCCGACAGAGAACGCCATCGCAAAGTAAACATAACCTTTCGGGATGTGCACTTCCAAAGATTCCACGATCAAAGTGAAACCGATCATCAACAAGAAACTCAAAGCCAAAATCTTAAGTGACGGATGAGAATCCACGAAATCACTGATGGTTTTCGCCGATACGATCATCACACCTGCAGAAATAACCACCGCTGCGATCATCACCGCGATTTCATTGACCATCCCAACGGCAGTGATTACCGAATCCAAAGAAAACACCACGTCCAAAAGCAAGATTTGGAAAATCACGGCGTTAAAAGAATGGGCCACGTGATTGGATTGACTGCCTTCCACACCTTCAAGCTTATGATGGATCTCCATCGTACTTTTCACGATCAAGAACAGACCACCTAGTAACAAGATCAAGTCGCGACCGGATATCTCTTGTCCCAAGACCGTGAACAACGGAGCCGTCAGACCAATGATCCAACTTAAAGAGAAAAGTAAAATCACGCGAGTGATGACCGCAAGGCTTAAACCCATCATCCGGGCTTTGTCTTGCTGCTCTTTGGGAAGCTTGCCAGCCAGGATAGAAATGAAAATAACGTTGTCGATACCAAGAACCAGCTCCAGGGCAAACAATGTGAAAAACGCGATCCAGATTTGCGGATTCGAAAGCATTTCGATCATGTGAAAAGCACTCCTTTAGTCGTGTATTTTCAACTTAAAGGAGCCCATATCCTTTGGCCACAGAAATTCCATCACTCAATGCTTCATTTCTATTCAAAAATGTTAAGACTTCTCCTATTAAATTGCTCCCCATCGTCTTTCTTCCATCCGATAATCTAATAATGAAGTACTTACCGCTGTTGTGCCTGCCTTTTCTATTTCCAAGTATCTCCCTTGCCGAGTCGACTACTTGCTCTGACGCCAAAGAGCTCTATGAAGGGATCAAAGATTCCTACGACAAGACAATCGTAACTAGAACTGTGCAGATGCTAAAGACATCTATAAAAGCTTGCGGCCAAACCACACAGCAACTCTTGGGAGTCGACGACAAGTTTCTGGATAGCATGGCCAAGGAATCGCGTAAGCGCGAATTCCTACGCGTCAAAGATGACCTAGACAATGCGGCGAAGTACGGAAACACAAAACAATTCGAAAAAGAATTTGCAGACTATTCTAAGGAATTTGGTTTTGATGATTACAAGAATTATCTGGCCGATAAAAAGCAACAAGGGTTAGACGCCGAAGCCAAAGTGCGCAATTCTTGTACTGCAGTTGACATGAGTAAAGAAATGCCAGCGACAAGAAATCAAGACTCTGTCGGCTGGTGCTATGCCTTTACAGCAGCGGATCTTATGTCTTATAAATTAAAAAAGAATATTTCTGCGGCTGACATCGCATTATCCTATCAAGATGACTGGCTTTCCGGAATGGATCGCGGAATCTTAGGAACTGCGGCTTCCGATATCGGTGGTGGCTTCATCGACAACGCTATCAGTAAGTCTGCCAAGGAAGGCTTCTGCCTGGAAAGCGACGTGCCCAGCGAGGACAACCAAGGCGGAAACTTTGCCGAAAATATGCGACAACTGGATTTCCAGGGACGAAATCAAATCCTTGCCCAAAACCTCGCTTGCAATGATCTCTACTCAGAAGCGAAAAAAATGTTTCCGAAGATAAGTCTCGCGGACGTACAAGATGTGGTAAATAAAACTGTCGAAGAAGACTTTATCCTGGGACTGCGTAAGAAAAGCTGTAAAAACCGTATCCAAGCAAAGCCAGAGGTGGTTTCAGTTCAACGAAAAGGTTTTTATAATGGTTATAACGACCTCATCAGCCGCGCGGTCAGTGATGAAAAATATGCCGACATCATCGATGAACAGCTCAGCAACAAAAATCCTGTTGGAGTTGGTATTGACGCCTATGGATTTTATGATCGTCGCGCACCCGCTTCGACTCCCAAGTCCGTGGGAGCTCATGCCGTTACGATTACAGCTCGTCGTTTCAACGAAAAAACTGGCCAGTGCGAATACAAAATCAGAAACTCCTGGGGCAAGGGCTGCTCTCAATATGACAAAGGTTACGAGTGCAAAGAAGGTCAGTTTTGGATGCCTAAGGGCGATGTTCTTCGCCGAACATGGGATGTGACTTATGTTAAATAGTCTTCTGGCTCTGGCGCTCACACTGTCTTTTGCGCAAAATCCCCTGACTTGCGAAAAGGGTTTGCTGCGCGAAGCAACTGATGGAAAAACCACCGAAATCAAAGCGACGTATTGTTTTAATGAAGATAAAACGATCTTAACTTCTAAAGGCTGCCAAAAGCTTGATTGCAAGACCGCGTTTAAGGCTAAGTTCATCGACAAAACCAAGGCAACGAATACCACCAGCAACCCTGGATTTAATATTTGTCGTGAATTAAAAGGCACACCACAGATTGTGGAGTTTAAGGTGGGACAAGACTGGCACCGACTGGATCGTTGCACCTTTAAGGACGGCAACTTCGTCAGTACCAGTGAACTTGTGGGCTTCTATCTGAATCCCCAACGAGACTAATTAATTTCGTACTCTGCAGTCACTTCAACGCGAACTTTGATTTGCCCTGCACTCAACTCGGTTGGAGCAGAATCTGCCATCGCTTTCATCGCAAAGTTACGCATCAAGGGAACCGGTGGCTGAGTCGTTTGCGCTCCATGGCTGATTCTTGTAACACCTTTGATTTTTACACCAGCAGCTTTGGCGATTTCTTCGGCCTTCACTTTTGTTGCACGAACTGCGTCACCCAAAGCTGATGTTTCAGCAGACGAACGTTTATCTGAATCCCAATTGATAGAGTTTACGTTCACACCAGAATCTTTTGTTTGCTTATCTGTGACCAAAGCATCCAAGAACGGTCCCGCTTCATCCACTTTGCGCAAAGTGACAACCAAAGATTGCACCACGCGGAAGCCCACCATTTTATTGGTTTGCGTCTTCTGATCGTAAACGTATTCAGGATTTAGGCTGTAGTTATCTGTTTGAATGTCTTCTTTTTTGATTTTAAAATCGTCAAAGACTTTTTTAACTTGCTTGAATTGGTTGGCTGCAGTTTGTTGCGCCACTTTCGCCGTTTGAGCTTTGCTCCAAACTTCCACAGTCATGCTGACCAAGTTTGGATCCAAGCCTTTTTCAGATGTACCACTCACAATAATCATACGGTCCGCCGCCTGTGCCATCCCAGCCCAAAGTGTGACAACCATTATCAAAGCTTTAATCGCTGTTCTCATAAAAACGCTCCTTCGTTCAGTTCAAGTAACGACGCTTCTCAGAATAAAACAAAACAGATATGAGCTCCAGGGGGATTGACGAATTTCGCGCAGCTTGGCAAACTTTGTCTATTCACAAAAGAATAAATGAAGGAGTTCTATTTATGAAAAAACTGGTTCTTATCGGAACAGCGGTAGCAATGATCGCTACTGGATGCGCAACTGCGAACGAAAATCCAAATGCAGCTAAAGGAGCTGGTATTGGTGCCGCTATTGGTGCGGTTGCCGGTGCTGTTATTGGTCACCAAACTGGTAAACGTAACGAAGGCGCTTTGATCGGTGCTGCGTTGGGTGCTGGTATCGGTGGTGGCGTAGGTCACCGCATGGATAAACAAGCTAAAGAGCTTGCAAAAATCGCTGAAACAAAAAGAACTGAGCAAGGTTTGATCACGAAACTTAAATCAGACATTTTGTTCGACTCTGGTAAATCTAACCTGAAACCAACTGCTCAATCCAGCATCGCTGAACTTGCGCAAATTATGAAAAAGTACCCTGAGAACGTTTTGACGATCCGTGGTTACACAGACGATACAGGTACAGCAATGAAGAACAATCCACTTTCCAAAGATCGCGCAGAATCAGTTCGTGCTCAATTGATCCTGGGTGGCGTACCTGCTGACACCATCACATCTGTAGGTATGGGCGCTACGAATCCAGTAGACCCAGCTAAGACGGCTGAAGCTCGTGCGAAAAATCGCCGTGTAGAAATCGAAATCACTGTCGATGAATCTAAAGTACCTAAACAAGCGTCTAATCACTAGTGAGCTAAATTCTAAAAGATCACTCGGAAACCACCAGACTAACTCCTGGTGGTTTTTTTATTCCCATGATCCAAATCATAAACAAGACTGGTGTGACGTCGCCCGACGCGATGAGAATCATCTCATATTTCAAACTTCCTTGGTACGATATCCCTGTAGCAAACTTCAGGAACGTTTTTTCCTGCACGTATTTGAAAGCACGTTTCGCAAGAGAAGCGGCTGGAGAACATGGATGTTCCTCTCTCTCTCCATCTCGGCAGTGTCTCTGGCCCTCTATAGAATCTCCACTGTGGAGGGCCTTTTTTCAGAAATGATGGGTGGATTCTATTCATAACAAAGTTATCACGTACATCTGCAAATGAATGTGTAACCCGAATAAATTCTCCCGCTCCCACCGCATCAACGGTGGGAGATTTTTGTTTAAAGTTGCCATTATATTTAGCGTCCAGATATAGTTTTTCTATCGACGAAGGAGCCCGCGGATGATTCGCAACGCAGTTTTATTTTCTCTGACTCTGTCTTCAACTTTTTCTTCCGTGGCTGTGAGTGCACCGAAAGAAGAACTTAAAATCGCGGTGAATGCAGAATTCGACACCATCCACCCGATCGTAAATACGATGGCTGCCGGTGGATTGATTCAAGATGCGATCATGCGTCCTTTGGTTATGATCATGCCCGACGGAAAACCGAAAGCGGTCTTGATCAAAGAGATCCCGACTATTGAAAACAAAAAGGCACAGTTATTCACGGATAAAACCGGGACTCACCTGAAAGCCGATTTGGAATTTATCGATGCTCAATGGGGCGACGGCAAACCCGTCACATGCAAAGACTTGGAAGCCGGTTGGAAAATTGGTAGCAACGAATTGGTTGCAACACCAAACCGCGACGACTACGCAAACGTCAAAGACCTGGTTATTGATAAGGCTAATCCTAAAAAGTGTACGATCATTTTTGATAAACCGGCTTATAATTTTTATGTTTCCTTTCCTCGCCTGATGCCAGCGCATCTGGAAATGCCCGTCTTTGAAAAATACAAAGGCAAAGTTCTAACTTACGAACGAAACTCTCTGTACTCCACGAAAATCACCGAACCCGGCCTTTACAATGGGCCTTATCGCGTAAGCGAACTAAAACAAGGCAGCCACGTGGTTTTAGTTCCCAACGAAAAGTTTTATGGAAAAAAACCGTACTTTAAAAAGGTAATCTTTAAATTTATTTTGAACTCCACATCGATGGAAGCAAATCTGATGAGTGGAAACGTCGATATGACGTCTTCTTCAGGAATGAGCTTCGACCAGACTTTGGCGTTTGAAAAGAAAGTAAAGTCGCAGAATCTTCCCTATGAAGTGAGGTATGTCGCGGGCTCGATGTACGCGCACATTGAACTGAATCTCGATAATCCGATCCTTAAGGATCTTAAAGTTCGCCAGGCTCTGAACTATGCCTTTAACCGGGCTGAAATGGCGAAATCTTTTTTTGATGGCAAGCAACCTCCGGCGATTCACTTCGCTACTCCCTTTGATGAGTGGTATACAGCCGATCCAAAACTCGTGACATTGTATCCCTATAGCCGCATCAAAGCTCAACGCTTGCTTGATGAGGCCGGTTGGAAAATGGGAGCTGATGGCTACCGTTATAAAGACGGCGGAAAAATGACGCTGACAATGACCAATGTTGCCGACAATAAAATGAACGAGATGATTGCGGTCTATCTGCAAAACCAATGGAAACAACTGGGGCTGGAAGTAACACTAAAAAGCTTCCCTGGCCGCGTGTTCTTTGGAGAAATCCTGCGCCAAAGAAAATTCGAGATGGCGGCTTTAACGTGGGTTGAATCCCCGAACATGGTTCCATTGGGCACCATGAGTTCAACGATGGTTCCTTCCCAAGAAAATGGCTGGTCAGGACACAACCGTTCCGGCTGGAGAAATAAAGAAGTCGATAAACTTTTAGAACAAGCGACTCAAGAATTTGATTCCAAGAAACGCACCGATATTATGCGCAAGATCTTGAAAGCTTACACAGACGAGCTGCCACAGCTTCCAAGCTACTATCGTTCAAACACTTCGATCATTCCCAAAGGCCTGAAAGGCTACGAAATGACCGGACACAATAACAGCGAATACCTACAAATCGAAAACTGGCACTTCTAAAATAAAAAAAGCCCGCTTCATCAGCGGGCTTTTTGCATATTCAGGGTTCTATTTCTGCCATTCTGGGCGGCGAAGTTTATTTAAATCCACCAACTTGCTGACCACTTCTGCAGCTTCTTTTTCATCCAGGCTTTTTGCACGGATCATCCAACCCGCTTGCACACGCAGCGCTTGCTCTTCAGTTAATCCTGCCGCAATCAAAAGCTTTACCGTTTTAGGGTCCTTGACTTGGTTTTGAAAGAAACCCTCTCCAAACACCTTAATAGGGTTCAAAGTTTCCAAATAGGCCTTCATGCCACCGAATACCGCCAAATCCGAAGTGATTTTTTTATCACCAGGTGCATCGTAGGAGTTGTAGAATCCAACTTTTCTGGTCGCATACGGACTCAAGTTCGACAAATAGTCCGGCACCACATCATCGACAATCACCAGAGGTTGAGTCTTCTGAGGTGTTGCTTCATAGAGATCGCTCACGATTCTTAACGACGGACTAAAGCTAAAGTAATATTGAGCCGCCTTAAAGTCATCGACCTTTAAGCTCGCAAAACTATACTTCAAAGCACTGACCGTGTTCGCGACAATATTCTTAGCCGCAGAGAGCACTTTTTCTCTCTCGGCGAAAAAGACGTTCGCATACAAATCACGACGTTCACACCCCAGGAACCTACGTTCAGCAAGGCCCACGGACATGATGTGCTCGTCAGAGCAGTACATATTCGCAATGCGAGGAGTTTCTTTTCCGTAGTATCCCCATTCAATCGCAGCTTTGTCATAGGGAAGTGAATTGGATTTTGTATAAGCACCCAAAATCGAATAAACCTCTGTCGGAGGATAGTCCATAACCGTGGAACTTGCGGCCACCGGCTGAACTGTGCCATCTGCTATTATTTTATCCACGGCCTCTTTGATTTCCTGATCTGACACTGGCGCGTTCGCAGTACCTGCAAAATTATGACGAAGGCCCAAGACATGTCCCACTTCATGAGTCATCACTTCGCCTACGATATTAACTTTGTGAATCGAGGATCCATCGATCTCCAAATCACAAAGTCCACGCAAGGAGCTTCCCATCACCTCGCCCGATTTCGGACGACCTTCGACATAGTTCTTATCTGCAGTGAAAGCAGAGGTGATATAAACCATCGCGCGCAAAGACTCCCCTGTTAAAGGATCTGTTTGAATATTTGCGTAAGCGCCGTTACCCTCATCCCATTGAATCCAACGAACCACGATCGTTCTGTCTGGTTGAATTGCATCAATGATAGAATCAAACTCGACTTTCAAAACCTCACGACCAAATATCTTATTCCAATAGTTAGCCGAATGAGTCACGCCTTCACGCAAATGCGCTGGAAAATTGGGAGCCACCAACATACGAATCGGTCCACGCGACTCGGCAATGTCCCAGCGGGCGATTTGCCCCAACGGTTCTTTCGTTTCAGTACTGCCTTTTCCGACTTTATTAATAAAGAATCCAAAGCGCTGTTCAGAATCGTATTTGCGAACGACAAAATTTTCGTTACTTACATAAGGTTTGATCTCGATAGCGAGGGTCGCACCCTGCTCTACCTCTGTGGGGATCCCTCCGATTTCCTCGAGATCCTTTTGAATTTTGGGATCAATCTCAACATAGGGTTTGAATGGGCGAGTGACACGCACGTCTTGCACCAGCTGGATCGCATTGTTTTTCAAAGCCAGTGATTTTACGAAAGAGTCTTTTAGCTTCAAGACGTTCTCAGACTTTGTTTCGATCACTTGGCTTTGTATTGGATAAGTCTCCAATATAACAACATCCAAACCGGGCTGCATATTCAGACTCATAAATCCCTGACCGATATCGAAAGTAACGTTGTCCTCTGTTTCGGAAACGACTTCAAAGGTCTGAATCAAAGCATCTACCACGATATCGGACTGCGAATTATCTGTGGAGCGGTTGTAAACGGCGATACGACTTCCGTTTCTTTCAAAAGAAACGAGCAAGGAGCGCAGATATTCGGGAGCCGCCGCGCGTGAAGCTTTGGTTTGGATCGGCATTAACATGAACAACTTGCCCAGGGAGGACTTGGCAAAGCTGATGGTGTTCTTTTGAATGGTCGCCGTCGCTTCGATTTTAGCGGGAGGCAAAAGCTTTTCTTCGACTCTGACGGTCTCTTTAGTACAAGCCATCAATAAAGACGAACACAAGAGCACAGCCACAGACGTACGGTTAAAGAACTGCATGGTCACTCCAAAAATACGCCACGGCCAACTGTCTAAGAATGAGACAGCGAGACCAAATTGGGAGCCCTATCGGGGGCCAGATCCAATTAAGCGTGTTTAAATTTTCAGAAGTAATAAGGTTGCAAAAAGATGACCGAAGCAGACGATCCGGATACAGGATACAAAAAGACGTGTTACCTAAAAAAGCAAAAAAAAAGCCCGCTGATAAAGCGGGCTTTTTAGCATTTCCAATTTAACTAATTAATTAGTTAACAGATGCGTTGTCGCAAGTTGGAACTGTGTATGATTTAACGAAAGCCAAACGAGCTGGAGCTTCGTTACCAACTTGAGTGTAAACTTTTACGTTAACAGTCATTGGGTATGTGCCAGTGTAAACTACGTCTTTGCAAACTGTTTTGTCACCTTTAGTTTGGTCACAGAAAGATTCTTTGTGAGTGTAGTTGATAGAAGTAGAAAGAACTTCAGAACCAACAACTTTGAATTCAGTGCGACCGTTTTGGTTAGTTGGTTGAACAACTTCAACGATGTCTACTGGTTTTTGAGTGCGAAGAGTGTCACCGTCACGGCAAACGAAAGTGTAATCAATAGCGCGGCCCATGTATACAGCTGGAGCTACGATTTGATATGGACCTTTAGCTGCGAAGATTTCTTCCCAAGAAGAGTTAGCAGAGATAGCTGCGTTAGCAGTTTGACCAACGATAAGAGCGGCGATAGCAAGGATCATGTTTTTCATTTAGATTCTCCTGTTTAATGGATTACGTTTTTGTTGTGGGCCGATAAATGCACCCGATTACGCACAAAGACAATTCGATTTTAGCCGCCGCGTAAATTTCACCTTATTTATGAAATCTTTGCACTTGGCGATGCGTGTTAATTACACTGATGATATAAAAGTCGTAATAATCACGAGGACTTGTGACTTCAAAAAGATTTTTGGTCATTCTTATTTACATCTTTCTGCCTATATTTTCAGCACGAGCTGAGGATGGCGGAAGACAGATTATTTTAGATATTGGCAATGACTATTTCACGGGCCCCGAACACACCGATCGCCATCTCACAAACAACATTTCTCTCGGTGTTATTCAAAGCGGACTCTTTGGATTTACGAGTGGTTTGTCTGATCAATTCTCTGAGTCGCAAAAACTTTATTCCTCTGTAGCACTCTCTCAATTTATCTATACACCTGAAGATACGAAGCGCACGATTCCCGATCCTGCAGATCAGCCTTATGCGGGTTGGTTATTTCTAACGACATCATTAGGTGTGCGTGAAAATAATCTTCTGAATACTTACAGCGTCGATATTGGTGTGGTGGGACCCGCGTCGCTCGCCGAAGAAACTCAGAACTTTTATCATCGCCTTATTAATGTCGCTGAAGCCAAAGGCTGGGATCAGCAACTTCATAATGAGTTGGGTATTAATTTAAAGATCAAACAAGCTGTGATGCCTTATCGCTACGAAGACAGCTCTGACTTTATATACTTCTATGGTGGGTCGCTTGGGAACGTGGATACACACCTTGAGGTGGGAGCTATCTTACGCTGGGGTTACAATATTCCGGATGATATGGGCTACAGAGCAATTAATGCTTATGATGGGAACTTCTCTTTATTCTCGGTATTTCGTATTTATGAAAAGCTAGTGGCTCGCGATATCTTCTTAGATGGTAACTCCGATGGCAACAGCCCCTATGTCGAGAAGCGTCCTTTGGTCACAGCAGGCAGCATGGGCTTTGTTATTCGTGTTGTCGATGTGGAGCTGGGATATAGCTATGAGATGAGCACCAAGCGTTTTAAAACGCAGACCTCGGCCGATGACCGAGGCAATGTGTCTTTAAGTTATCAACGGGGCTTTTAAAAAGAATAGCTGATCGCTAAAACCGTGTTCACAGTACCTAAGAAGACAAAGATCGGCTTCACATCGCCGTTGGTCTCTCGGGAAGCACTGTAAAAGTTCGCCACAGCAATCAAGGAGTGTGTCACCACGCGGATCCAGCGGCGGGCCTCGCGTTTATCGTGCTCTTTTTCCAAGTACTTTTGCAGAATGCGGTTTTTTTCCTGAACAGAAATGTGGGAGTTTTCCAAAGCATAAAAGAAACTATCGTATTCATTCCCTGTCCAATAGTGACTCGCACCCAAACCGATAGCGGCAATCCCCACTGTAGACGTCAAAGCATATACGCTGCGACTTAATGGGTCGTTACTAAGATCATATCCGATCACCCCGCCCACAGCTGCGATACCACCTGAAATCATATAGCTTAAGCCCAGGCGCTCGTCTTCCTCTTGTTGTTCTTTGATGAACTGACGGAACTCTGACCACTCAGGCAAACCTTGATAATGATTATCGTCACTCATGTAAGCGTTCGCCTGCATCGTAAAGCACGTAGTAAGAATCAAGAGTGTTAAGATAAGCGATCTCACAGCGTCACCCCGAAGGAAATATAGACGCCGCTATCGCGGTCCTCGCCCCAATATGAAAGGCCACTGGTGATGTTCTTATAGCCCAGCAAAAACCCGGCAGAGTGATCACGCTGACCACCGCTTACTGCCAGCTGCAGAATTCCGATTTTATAAGCCATCGCTGCGCGCACGGCCTCTTGCCAGTGCTGCGTATCCGCACCCACGGCCACTTGCGTACCCACTTCAAAAACACCTAAGCCTACTGGAGGCTTAATCGATGCGCCCAACATGCCTTGGGGTTTTACGGGGTACTGTTCAGATTTTTCATTAGTAAAGCCCCACTGCGAAAACATCGCAGAGACTTGTGGCTTCCACACTTCGTCATCCCAAGAGTAAACGAAACCTGGCTCGATATAAAAAAGATCCTGCGTGCGCGCTCTGAAAATCTCTTCGGAATCATCTGCCAAAGCTTCCGTCAGCATGATGTAGTTCCCGACGAATTTAACATGCGTATAGCGAAGCTGAATACCTGCATAAAAGTTATGGCTTACATAAGAAGAGAATTGCAGTTTAAGACTTTTCTCTTCAGCACCAATAAAATTCACCGCTGGTAAAGAAGAGTTATGAATGTCGGTGTAAAAAACCAAGCGATACGGTTCGACTGACAAGCCCCAAGTTCTGGCTTGAAACGAAGCCTCCAGGGAAGCCTCCGCCTGAGAAGCATCTCTGCGGGAGAAAATTCTATTCACCTGTTCTGGAGTGGCGTTGCCGTTTACCATGTCATCCACGTCACTGAGGTAATCCATATTTGTCCCTAAGAACAAATCACTGTCGAATCGCTTTTTATCGTTCTTAGCAATAAAGGCAGGATTACACGGAAGACCGCGCTCGATACTGTCCATGGAATAACAAGTGGTGCCGAATGTTCTGAATAAAAAGCGCGTGCCGCCATCACGCAGATACCCTGGCAAAGGGCCAGCCTGCGCGATGGAAGTCAAAGTAAGCAAGATCAACAACACTCTTAGAAGCATTGCTCACCCACTGGGATCGTGACGTTTTTCATTTGTACTTTGGCTTGAGAAAGCTGCGCACGGTATTGCTTTAGCTCTTCGCCTTTCTTAGGGAAGGCTTTTTCTAAATCATTGCCCAGGCTATCCAGGGAGTTGATGACTTTCTCGCACCAGCTCCACCACGGGCGAATGTCTTGCACGCAAAGTTTTTGACCTGTGCTTTGTGTCTGCAGATTCCAGGAGACGATCCCCTCGCCCACATTGGCTTTCAAAACCACAACACGCAGGATGGCGCTGTAAAGTCTTGCTCCCCCATTGTCGGTTTCAGCCAAAATACCCACGGCTTTTTCCAAATCAGTGCGCCCTTGGGAATTCACGTCAGGAACTTGCTCCCACTGGGCCAGGAATTTTTCCAAGTTGTGAATCACTTCGTTGGTTTGTTCAGAGAAGTTGAGATTTTCAATTTGAATGCGCATCACCGGGCGGTGTTTCACCACCACGAAGTTATAGATGTTTTCAATGCGGATGCCGGCGCGAGCGGCGTAGGCCGAGGCCAAGGCCATGCGAACTTGCGGGTGCCCGTCTTCCTTCAAAAGCTTTTGAAAGTACGCAATTGCTTGATCGTAGTTTTGCTGATCGAGGTATTCAAAACCACGATTCATTTTTTGCTCGCGCGTCTCTGGTTTTTCAGAGGAGCACGAAGCCAAAACAGCAATCAAAAGGAGGAGAGGAATCCAACGCATAATGACGCAGATTGTAATCTTTCGCGTCCAAAATTTAAATAAAGCAAAACAGAAATATAGTTATTTCATACTAGGTTACAGAGGCGCAACTAGCGTGGACGAATCATACTTGTGGTGGAGTCAAACAGCGGGGTCGAGCCAGGGAAGTCCTGATAGGACAGGCTTTGCATCAGCTTAAAAGCTCCCAGGTTTTTATCGTAGATTACACCCTGCTCGCGGTTTTGGATAAACGAAGTAATAGAGCCTTTGAGGAACTTTCCTTGAGGGTCTAATTTCACCAACAACAGTGGAGCCAAGCCCGCTGTGCCTAGGACATTGATGCCTCTTTCGGTTGCGAAATTTCCCAAGCTATAAACGACAAGACGACCTTTATAAACTTCTAAGCCCCGAGGCACATGCGGACCATGCATCAGGATCAAGCTTGCCCCCGCATCGATAGCGCCACGGGCGAAGGCCACAGAGTTTCCGCGATTCTCGCCCATATAGTATTCCGTCGTATTCGGAGTTCTGATGGCGTCAGAGCCTTCGCTGCCAGCGTGAGAAGACACGATCACGATATCGAAACGTTTTTTGAGTTCGCGAATTTCCTGATAAGTTTTCTCGGGAGCGGAAATACTGCGAGAACCTGGATAAAAATCAGTGGCGATCAGGGCCACACGAATACCGCGCACCAGGAATTGCGCAACTTCCATGCCCTTTTTCGTGGAGTACTGAATCTGATACGAACGTAAAGTTTGTTGAGTCGAGTAAAGACCTTCCGAACCAAAATCCATCGCATGATTATTGGCTAAGCTCACAACATTAAAACCCGCATCAGCAAAGGTGCGCGCAAACTCTGTCGGAGTGCGGAACAAGTGCCGATTGGAGCCTTCACTTTTCGCTCCTGCGCCTTTGACTCCATCAAACAATGTTCCTTCGAAATTTGCGAATCGAATGTCCCCGGTTTTGATATAGCTTTCGGAATACCTGAAGAGCTTTCGCCCCTGATCATTGGGAAGTTTATCAGTGGGATAGTCGGTTCCCAGCATCACGTCGCCCACGGCTGAAATCGTCACAAAGGATTCGTCTGCGGCGAATGCTTTGACTGAAAACACAGTGAGAAGGAAGAGGAAAAACAGCTTATTCATGGCTGCCAGATTATACTTTATCCTACGGGTGTTAGCTCCGGTGGGATCGGCCGTCGGCATTCTTTTCAGGAGTGTCAAAAGGTTGTTCAATCCTTTGGTTTGGCGCGATGGGGATACCAGATGGCCTTATATGTGCTTTGATAAGGAATACGTTCCTCGATATCCCCGTCTTTAACTTCGTCGGTCAATTTCTTGGTAATAACCAGGGGCTCGGTCGCATAGCCGCTGGGGGGCTCCCCGGCAAAGGCGCGATTAAGTTCATCAGCGATTTGCCAGCCCTGAGTTTGTAAAGGCTCTGCCACCGTCACCATCTGCGCGGTTTTCGAAGACCCCACGCGATTGATCGCTTCTATAGAGCCATCCCCGGCACCGATGCCCACCACATCATTGCGCTGAATCCCCTTTAATGCATCGGCCATATAATCAAAATAGAGATCATTGATCGCCAAGGTATGAGTCCAAGCTTTTCCAAAGCGCTGATTCCAGGATTTCACCAGATGATAGATTTCTTTGTCTGAATTGGAAATTGCCACGTCTTCCACGGCGAGCAATTTAAAATCCGGCATAGCTTCGACAGCTTTTTTCATCGAAAGAGTTTTTAAGGTCGCAATCGAATAGTCCCTGTCTGTCAGGATGATGACGCCTCCAGGTTTTCTTCCGAATTTTTCCAGCTGATGTGCAGCGGTCTTCGCAACATCCACCGGGTCTGTCGAAATATTGACGAACATATCCTCGGTCACTCCCGCTTTTGCGGAAGCATGCCAGCCGACGACTTTCATTCCTCGTTTTTGAGCTTTTTTTAAGATCTCCCGAAAATCAGCTCCGTCAAAACCACCCAAGACTATTCCGTCAGTGGCTTTTGATAGGGTGCTTTTGAGTGATGCTTGAACGCAGCTTTTCTTACCCGCGCAGTCAACCAGCAACACTTGCCACTTAAGCTCATGGGCGGCTCGCTGAAATGAATCACTAACAGCCCTCACTCCCCCATTTCTTAAATTGGAAGCGACAAATAGAATTTTTTTATTTGCCTGAGCTGTGGGCCCGTTATCAGGAAGAGCGTAGGCCTTAGCGGTAAATGAACAAAAGATCATTCCGACCTTGAAAATGATCTCAAGAAATCTAATGTGTAGATTTACATGTCCAAATACCTTTTTCATATTTTAAATTTTCCAATTTTGCATAGTACGAATCAAAATCAATCAGAAGTGAATGTAACAGATCAAAGCATCTTTTTAAGTTCCGCTTGATCTTCTTTGGAGCCCGGAACCAGCCACTCAGCAGGAACGTGTTCGACAACATAGGCCCAGGACTGTTTCAGCATGGGCTTTGCCAAAGGCTTTTTGTGCAAGTCTTTCAGTAACTGCAAATGACGAAGCAGGATCGTACGCGTGGGTTTATAAAATCCTTCATCGTCTTTGCCCGCGTTCGTAATCTCTTCCGAATCTTCGGCTTTTTGGATAAGTTCTGAAAAGAATTGCTCTAGGCTCATGGGACCATTCAACTGCATCAGCAGTGAGTTCGTCAATCTCCCGCTTACACTTCATTTCGAGTGGCTATGAATATAGACACTGCCAAAAGTACAACCGTGAGAGATGCCACTAAGTAGGTATTGGGAACGCTCCACCACATAAAGCACAGTGAAAACAGGATCATGGTGATCGCAATGACTTTATTTTTTCTAGAAATGGCCTTATTGCGGTCCCAATCGGTCAGAGCTTTACCAAATAAGGGCTGACGATAAAGCCATGCATGGGCCTTTTCTGAACTGCGTAGAAAGCACCAGGCCGAGAGCAAAACAAAAGGCGTCGTAGGAAGAACGGGAAGAAACGCGCCAATGATTCCAAGAATTAAAGACACCGATCCCAGCACCACAAGGGCGCTTCGTAGCACTGGGTTTTTTACGATGCCGGGCATGAGTGATTTCCTTATCCTGCTGTTGCAAAAACAGCAGAACACAAAGTGGGCCGTCTCATCAAGTGAGTCTTATAAGCAATTGCCTTAAAGATATCCACGAAGCGATAAGTGACAGCTTTAAACGTACCTTTTAAATCACCCACTTCGATACGCACAAATCCTTTAACCAGCGGAGACACCGTCACGCGAATCAACGAGTGGCGTTCAAACTTATTGGTGAAGGTTAAAAGGTCAGCCAACGGCGGAGGTGGCAACCCAATACTGCTGCTGAATCCTGCCGCAAAGTATTCTGGCGAGTTCATGCTGAAGCCAGGAATTGCGGGTGGATAGAAAGAGCTTCCTTTCAGAGTTTCAGCGCCTTCACGGTGCCCCATGGTCATACCGACCTTTCCCACAACACCAATGACGGAAATCGCAGCTTTGGTGTTATCAAATCTTTCCGAGTTATGGAAAAGTTCAAAAACGAAAGCTTTCTTGGCTTTGTTCATCGCCAAGCTAAAGCCCAATTCCTCTGCTCCGCCGGCACCCTTTTTCATGACACCTGTTTCTGCGACAATACCCACAGAGACGCTAAGACCAAATTCGTTTGAGTCAATAAGAAGCGGCGCCTGAGACCACAATTTATAGTCCATGCCTTTAAGCATGTTTAAAACGGCGCGATCACTTTTTTCTCCGAAAGTTAGCTTGTGTTTTTCTTGGGAAGGAGTGTCCTTACCGAAAACTTTTTTAACTTTCACTTTGATAAAGCTCATGCCATCGCCGACAACACTACCCGCCCCCAAGGCGAACTTGGTCGTCATAAGAATTCTTGCGGCGTTTGCCAGGAATTGCTCACGGGTTTTACGGAATTGCTCTTGTCTGTCGGCTGGTAACTTTTCGTATGCTTCCAGTGGATTGACATCTTCGATCTTCCCGCCACGAGCTAAAATTTCAGCGCGCACTTTATCGGGAATAGTCAGCCCCAAAGCTTCCTTCATAGCCTCAACATCTGGATAGGCTTCCAGAGTGAATGTCTTTCCTTTAACCTCAATGACGGTGTGTTCTTTATCCGCGGTTTGTGCAACCTTAGCCGGATCAAGAGCCTCCTCCACCAAAACCGTATCCACGGTCTCACGTGGGCCCTCCTCCACCGCCAGGACATAGCGGGAAGGCATCATTATCAACAAAACGAACAGCATTAATTGAAGGGTATTTTTCATAACTCGGCGGTTTAGTGCAAAGCTTAGACCTCGCAAATCTCCCGCTAAGCCATGGAAACTATATGTTTTTCATTTGTGAAGAGTGTCTAAGGTGACAATTAAAGGCATTTGTCCGCAAAGCCCCATCCCTCTTATGTAGGAATCATTCGACCCTTGTAATGCCAATGGGTAAACAGGGACACAATTATTGGGATTAAACGCAATTTTGGGCTCATAACACTTTCAATAATGGCGATAAGACAAAAGTAAGCTTCCTTACAACGAGGGATCAATGAGCAAACAAGCGATGAAGCAAGAATTCTTCAGTGTGGTCGCAGATAAACGCAAAAACGTGGTTCGTCAGGATCGCACCCCTTTTGAGCCCGGTCTTTGCCACATCACGGTCAATGGGTTTCGCTGCGACGTTTTAAATCTAAGCACCTTTGGTTGCGCGATACTTGTTGCGGAAACAGACTATGCGGCTTTCAGGGCAGCCTTTGGTATACACAATCATCCTGAAGCGGCTCTGACTTATAAAGACATCAAAACTCAAAACATAAAACTGCGTTGGGTGCGCAACGAACCCTATGCCCTATCGCCGTTTTCGCAAATGCTGGTCGCTTTTGAAGTTATGGAAGAGCCACTACAGATCGAACGCATTCAAGCTTTGCAAGCGACGACAACTGTTATCGAAAAACAAACTGAATACGCCGTGGCTTTGTCTCAACTTCCGGCTGAATTTAAAAACTATGTCTATGAAATGAAAGACTGGTTAGAGAAGTTAAAAGCCCAGGTCGACACCTTAGAGGCGAACGCTCCTAAGGACAGTATTGAAGAGTGCCAGGAATATAAAGCCACCATCGCAACTCAACTATCACAGTATTTGGGTCATGTGATTCCCGGTTCTTACGCCAAGATTCCAGAACTGATTAAAGATCTTTCACCAGAGCAGTTAAAATGGGCTACTGAATTTGCTCGAGAGCAAGTGGGTCACTTGATTTATGGGGCACCTTTTGCAAGTCGTGCCTACTATAAGCCGCGTGGCTATGCGGGTGATTATGAAATGATGAATCACCTTTATCGGAATGAATTGGTCGGTAAAACTCTGTTCGATCAATGCATGCATAAATACTTTATTGATGAACCGGCTGGTGCTGCGGTTAAAAATCGCGGAACCTACTTATTCGAAAAAATATCTGCGTTGGTGCAAGCATCTCCAACTGATAAGCCCCTCAAATTTTTATCAATTGCCAGCGGCCCTGCGATGGAGCAGCAGCTCTTTTTAAAAAACAAAAAAGAATTTTACGGCCGAACGCTCGAATTCACCTGCCTTGATCAAGACGAAGAATCCCTGAAACATGCTCAGCGCCGCTTACTGACGTTAGAGCGTTCTGTAAAGTCAGGATTCAATTATCGATTTAATAATATGGCCATTAAGAATGTGATCGCGATGGGTTGTCCCGAGCAGGATTATGACATGATTTACTCTGCTGGCTTGTTTGACTACTTCACGGAACACGTTGCACACATGGCTGCAAAGCAAATGTTGAACTCAGTGAAAGACGGCGGACACATTATCATTGGCAACTTCAGCAAAACAAATCCTTGTGTTCCCTTTATGGAGCTGATACTGGATTGGCACTTAATTTATAGATCTGAAGAAGATCTTTTACGTATCTTTAACGGACTCGGATCGAAAATCTGGATCGAAAAAGAACCCCTTGGAGTGAACTTATTTGTAGTCATTAAAAAATAGGAACAGGCGTGTTTGAAACAGTGATCACTTCGTCGCAAATGCGCGAATTCGAAGTGAATGCAGAAATTAGAGCGATCTTAAAGGTGATCTCCAACTGGATGGCCATCCCGCTCTATTTGGTATTCTGGATTGCTGACTGGGCCTATGCTCCAAATCTTAAGTGGGAATTTTTAGCTCTTCGTCTAACAATCATCCCCGTCTGTTTATTTGGCAAAAAAATGATGGAGCACGAACGCTCCGCCGAGTCGGCCCAGTGGATCGCGGCAGCGTATGTCGGCATGGTGGCTCTTCCGATCAATGTAATGATTGGACTTTTACCGGAAGTCACGACCGTCTATTATGCCGGACTGAATCTTGTGGCGTTGGGTGGCCTTTCTTTTATTCCCTTTACCCTGGGATTTTTCTGCCTGACCACGGCCCTGATTTTTGCGCCCTACTTTGCGATCGTAATTTATGGTGCACATTCGACAAAGGACTGGTCAGGTCTTTTAATCAACTCATTCTTTATTTTTGGCTCAGTGGTTATTTGTTATTTAATTCGCTTCTTTCACGAACGCCTGCGACTGCGAGAAATTAATTCCCGCATCGCTTTAAAAACAGAGCTCGCCAATCGCGATAATATTGTTAAACGCAAAACGGCGGAAGCGATTCGCCTGAACACTCTTAAGACTCAATTTAGTCCCAGGATTGCCCAAGCTATTTATGACGGGCGCATGGATCTGGAAAAAAGCATTCGTCAGTTGAAAATTTGCGCGATCTTTATCGACATCGTGGATTCCAGCCAACAAGTCGTGCGACTGGATTACCGCAAGGTCGACACCGTTCTTGCGCGCTTTATGGACACCGTGGTTTCAATTTTTTTGAAATATGATCTGACGATCGATAAATTTCAAGGTGATGGCATCATGGCCTTTGCCAACGATACGGATCATACTAGTGACTTTATTCAAAAGACTTGTCTGGCGGCCTTGGATGTTCGTGAGGCTTTGACGAAAGATCAGGAGTTTTATCTATTTAACTGGCAAAAGAAAATGCAGATACGAATTGGTATCTCTGCCGGCGACGCGAATGTCGGCTTTTATGGAAATACAAAATACTTCCGCTCTTACACGGCGATCGGCGCACCGTTGCCGTTGTCATCGCGTTTTGCAGGGGTTGCCTCCCCAGATCAAATTGTCATCGATGCCAATGTCGCAAAGACTTTGGCCATTGACGGATTCGAAATGCACGCTATCGGCAGAATCTCCTTAAAAGGCTTCGAGCCCGCAGAGCAAAACTTGTATGAGCTGTTGCAAGCGCCAGCGAGCACATGGCTGAACTCCGACAAAATCCCGTGCCCTCACTGCGAAAATTCACACCTGAATGTCGCCACCAACCAATACGGTCACTACGTCCTGACCTGCTTTCAGTGCAATTACGAAAAATCCGAATTAGAATCCGTCTAGACAATAAAAAAACCCACACGCCAAAGGCGGTGGGTTTCAAAAAAAAACTAGAATGGGAAGCGATCAAAACGGTTCAGACGCGAGGCGGAGGATCGGGACTGCCACGTAGGCGTACTCAAAGTACGCCGAAGAGCAAGGCCCGGTCCGACAACGAAGTCGGATGGGCCGTTTTCATCGCTTCTACGGCTTAAAGGCCGCGGATAAGGTTCAGAGCTGAACCTGCACGGAACCACTTAAGCTGTTCAGCGTTGTATGTGTGCTTCGCTTCGATCGTTTCAGTTGATCCATCAGCATGCTTCAAGATCATTTTCACGTTCTTACCTGGAGCTAGATCTTTAAGATCTACCAGGGAAACTTTGTCTGCCTCTTGAACTTTGTCGTAGTCTTTTGGATTTACGAAAGTCAGAGCCAAAACACCTTGTTTTTTCAAGTTTGTTTCATGAATACGTGCGAATGATTTCGTGATGACTGCTGTTGCGCCAAGATGTCTTGGGCACATCGCTGCGTGCTCACGAGAAGAACCCTCACCATAGTTTTCATCACCAACGATGATCCAGCCTTTGTTAGCTTTTTGGTATTGACGTGCGATTTGAGCGAACTCCACGCCAGTTTCGCCAGTCAATTGGTTCTTACCTTTACCGATTTCACCAGTGAATGCATTGTCTGCACCCAACAACATGTTGTTAGAAATGTTGTCCAAGTGACCACGATAGTTCAACCATTTACCACCCGGAGAGATATGATCCGTTGTACATTTGCCTTTTGCTTTCGCAAGAACCAAATTATCAACGAAGTCGTTACCATCCCATTTCGTGAATGGAGAAAGAAGTTGCAAACGGTCTGAAGAAGGATTCACAGCCACTTGAGCAGTTGCACCCGCTGGTTTTTGGTAACCTTCAGTGTCAGCGATGAAGCCTTTAGCAGGCAACTCTGGAGCCACCGGTGCTTGCAATTTGATAGAACCTTTGGGTCCAACCAATTCGTCAGTTTGTGGATTGAAATCCAAACGACCCGCAAGACCCAACGCCATTACGATTTCAGGACTTGCGATGAACGCCAAAGTTTCTGGGTTCGCATCGTTACGTGCGCGGAAGTTACGGTTGAAAGAAGTTACGATTGTATTCTTCTCGCCAGATTTGACGTCGTCACGTCTCCATTGACCGATGCAAGGACCGCAAGCGTTCGCCAGGACAGTAGCGCCCACTTCATTGAACGTCGCCATTTGACCGTCGCGCTCAATAGTGTTTTGGATTTGTGTAGAACCTGGAGAAACCAAGAATGGTGATTCCATTTTCACACCAACTTCCATAGCTTGTTTAGCTACGAATGCCGCGCGACCAATATCTTCGTATGAAGAGTTCGTGCAAGAACCGATCAACGCAGAAGAAATCTTAACGGTGTAACCTTTCTCCGCCACTTCTTTTTTAAGTGCAGAGATAGGACGAGCCAAGTCTGGAGTGTGAGGACCCACCAAGTGTGGTTCCAAAGCAGACAAATCGATTTCGTAAACTTCGTCGAAGTATTTGCCTGGATTTGCCACAACGTCCGCATCCGCAGACAAAAGATCTTTGTGAGCATCTGCGACTGCAGCCAACTCATGACGGCCTGTAGATTTCAAATACGCTGCCATACGATCATCATATGGGAATACCGAGCAAGTTGCGCCCAACTCAGCACCCATGTTTGTGATCGTTGCTTTACCAGTACAAGAAATTGAAGAAGTCCCTTCACCGAAGTACTCAACAACTTTATCCGTACCACCTTTAACAGTCAGCATTCCGCAAAGTTTCAAGATCACGTCTTTTGCAGAAGCCCAGCCGCCAAGTTTTCCTTTAAGGTGAACACCGATCAATTTTGGATTTTTAACTTCCCATGGAAGACCAACCATGACGTCAGAAGCGTCAGATCCACCGACACCTACTGCACACATACCCAAGCCACCCGCATTCGGAGTGTGAGAGTCTGTACCGATCATCAAGCCACCTGGGAAAGCGTAGTTCTCAAGGATGACTTGATGGATGATCCCAGCGCCTGGTTTCCAGAAGCCGATGTTGTAACGCGAAGAAGCTGTCGCCAAGAAGTCATAAACTTCTTTGTTGGAAGTGTTAGCGACAGTCATGTCAACGCTTGAACCTTTGTAAGCTTGGATCAAGTGGTCACAGTGAACTGTAGAAGGAACCGCTGCTTCATCTTTTCCAGCAAGCATGAATTGCAACAAAGCCATTTGCGCTGTCGCATCTTGCATCGCCACGCGGTCAGGTCTTAAAAGGAGGAAGCTTTCGCCACGAACTAGTTCTTGATTTTGTGGGTCGTCCAAGTGACCGAAAAGGATTTTTTCTCCAAGAGTCAAAGGACGGTTCAAACGCTTACCAACAACTGCGATACGTTCAGCAGTCTTCTTGTAAACGTTCTGCACCATTTCCGGTGTAGTTTCGATTTTAGAAGCCATTGTAATTGCCTTTCTGTAAAGAACGCCACATCCTAATGAAAATCAGTTGAAAGCTCAACGAGTTGGACATCTTGTCACGAGGCATAATTTTGAACTCACATCTCTTCAAAAATATCGTGATTCTTACTGGGGCCGGCATTTCCGCCGAGTCAGGCATTCGCACGTTTCGCGATCAAGACGGCCTTTGGGAAGAACATCGCATCGAAGATGTTGCCACTCCCGAGGCTTTTCATCGGGACCCCGCTTTGGTTCAACGCTTTTACAATGCGAGACGATCTCAACTGAAGGATCCAAAAGTACAGCCAAATGCCGCTCATTTCGCTCTGGCAGAGTTGGAAAAGGCCTGGGAGGGTGAATTCCTGCTGGTCACACAAAATGTCGACAATCTGCATCGAAAAGCAGGCTCCCAAAACCTTCTGCACATGCATGGTCGTTTGGATCAAATCCGCTGCCTGTCTTGTGAAGAAGTGATGCTTTGGGAAGACGACTTAGAAGTAAATGAGAGTTGCCCTCAATGCGGCATCAAGGGCGCACTTCGCCCCGACATCGTGTGGTTTGGGGAAATGCCCCACCATATGGACGAAATTTATTTCGCTTTGGAAAACGCCGACATCTTTATTTCCATCGGCACCAGCGGCAATGTTTATCCTGCCGCCGGCTTTGTTCAGCTTGCGTGGAAAGCGCGCAAGATTGAAATCAACGTGAAAGACACGGAAATCTCCCGCGCCTTTGAGGAACATTTGGTGGGCCCGGCTTCTGTCGAAGTTCCGAAGCTCGTCGCGCAAATTCTTGGGATTTAAACCAACCCAGCTCTACTTTAGTTTCTTTTTTGCACAGATCTAGCTCACACATTGATTTTTACGTCAATTTGACGTATAACGGAGTTGAGCTTGATTCAAATAACACTTTCCAGAACCTTTGAAAAACAGCTCAAAAGAGTTCCGTCCCATATTGTGGACAAAGTTTACTCCTGGCTTTGGTCTCTTAAATCAAAGGGATTGCGCAAAACTCAACTCACGCCAGGACTTCACGATGAGCCTTTACAAGGCAAACGATGGGGACAACGGTCGATTCGATTAAACAAGTCCTATCGACTGATCTACAAAATTGTCAGGGATGAAGTTCAGATAGAATTATTGGAGGTAAATAAACATGACTACTAAGAGAAGAGATGCTGTCGATTTTTTTGAAAAAAAATATGGTCGACTGACTGTCGCTCGATTTCTTAGAGCATGGCGCCTGAGCGATGAGATGAGCCAGACGGAGTATGCTAAATTTCTGGGGATCTCTGTGCAGAGCCTTTGTGATCTTGAAAAAGGTCGCCGAATTCCTTCTCCAGGTAGAGCCGCGAAAATTGCTAAGAAAATTGGTTATCCCGAGCAGGCTCTGGTTTCCTTGGCCATTCGCGACTCGCTGTATGCTGATGGGCTTAAATACAACGTTAAGCTTGATAGCGTTTAATTCAATTTGGATTTCTCCCTTTGCGCAGCTGGCGGTTTTTGCTGAGGCGCAGGTGGGATTTTGCAACTGACTGGAACTTGCGTGTAAATCTCTCCCGTAAAAGTTGTCATTGATTCCACGATGGCGCCTAAACGGCCATTGCCATCGGCGGCGGTTGAATCCAATGTGATTTGGAAATCAAAGGGCGAATCCTCTGCCAACGCTAATCCCGAAATAATCTCAGCAGCTTTAGTTGTCGCTGTAATTTCAGAGACAGAGCCCGTAAGTTCCGCATGGCCAACTTGTTTGATCGGTTGATTGGAATCATTTAAAGTGTAAGTGTCTGCGGCAATATGATTGCTGTTATTTCTTTGCAGCAAAAACTTTATGCCGAGTTTAGATGATGGAAGTGACGAGCTTTGGGAATCGGCTGCGGGAGTGTAAATACAGCGTAGAACTTCATTCCCCTCTCCGCCGGCACCAGCAGGGCCTCGTTGCGGTGGTTGTTCCTGGGCGCCAATCGCAGCGGCAGTGGCCATTGAGATAAGCGAAAACAATACGGCATTCAATATTCTTTCCATAGTTCTAATCCTCACAGGCTTAAGCTCACAATCAGTTGTGATCTCTTGGGACAAGAATATGAAAACAGCGTTGAAGGACTATGGAAGAAAACGAAAAAATGAACTAAAAAGCCGGATTTTAGCCCGGCTTACTTAATTATTACCAAGCTGAATAGCAACGAGCTTCCGTGATTGCTTGGTCAGCGTCACGAACCATGTACAGGCAGCTTGATTCAGACATATGCAATTGCACGCGAGTGTATGGAATCACATCACCATTGATATTCACGATTTGAGACGGCATTGCTTCCACACCCAAAACTTTAGGTAGGTTGCAAATTTCCTCGAAAGTCACTTTTTCACGAGCAGCCACCGTGTGAAGTGCCTTCAACATACGATCCGATTTGAATGTTGTGCACATGTTTGTGCCGGCGAAAGCTGCTGAAGAAAGAACCATCGTTAAAGCCATTGCCAATATACGCATAAGAAACTCCTTTTTGATATGCGGCGGAACCTACAAGGCCATCCCAGTGGAAACAACGACATCACGTAATTTCCCTGAAAACGAAAGCTCACTGAGAACCTCGGCCCGTGGCCGCGCCGCTTCCGCAAACAGGACCTGGCACCTTTTACGGGAGCGGTGCGCATTGAATTAGGGGTTTAGAGATTTACGATTGAAGGATGATCAAAATGATTTTGCTTTTTTCACAATTGGTATTTGCGGCGCCTGCGGTTCAAAACATTGATGGCAATTATACGAAGGCTTGTCACTTGATGGAGGATGATTCTTTGATCACTCATCTGACGATTCAAGGTCCGCGCTGGAATTTTTCTCATGTGGCATATGAAGATGATAAATGCACGAAAGCCTACTTAGTCTATGAAGAAACTTACAAAGTAAAGTCCGTTGACCGTGAGATTGATATGACGACGGTGGAGGCGACCTATGCAAGTCTTTCTGACAAGGTCACCGAAGCTTTAAACATGATCAACTGGTGTGGTTTTTCTGATTGGAAAACAAACGAAGCGCGAGTTGTGACTGGCAAAGTATGTGATGAATACAAAGTGCCTGGCGAGGGCGATATTCTGTATACGACTTATCAGGTGAAAGCACAGAATCCGCTACAAATCTTTATGGGGACCGCCAGCAGTGAACTGGACGGAAAGACTCCGCAGACCCGTTATCAAATGACTGAACGCTTTCCGTTCGTTCAAACAAGATAAGTTTACAACGTCTCAATCTGAATCAGTCCCATCGACCTCATAAATTACTTTTGTGAAACACGATCGTAGTTTCAATAACTTACCTCGTGAATTCATTAAAGGTATTTGGGAAACTCCGATAAGTACTTCATGGAACACTTTTGGACGTCTTTGAAGTCATTGTTTCAGGCTATAAGATACAGCATCCTGCCACTTCTGTTGGTGGGGTGCTCTATCGAAATGTCTTTGGAAGAACTTTCCAGCAGCGTGGGAACCTCCCTGGCGTGGGATCAAAATGCCCTACAAAAGTCTGGGGACCTTCAGGCTAAATGGGAAGCTCCTACCAACGAAAAAATCGTCCAACAAGAACTCCTCTATTATAAAGGTGCGAACTGCGAAGACCCTATTCTGCCAACTATTCAGCTGGGCGCAGATGCCGCTGATAACACCGCTTCATTTCCGAAAGACGAAGGCGAACAATACACGTTTCGCGTTTTCTCGATGGACGTAACAGGTAAGGTCAAATCTTCTGACTGTTCTGCTCCAGTGACTTATCAAGATTCTTTTGCGGTTGCGACTTCCGCAGTTGGTGGAAAAATCAATGAAGCGAATGTCGCGACGGCTCCTTTTTATGGTCGTTGTGCTCAAGGCGCATCGGTTCAGGTTTCTGCACCATCGGCAGCAAACATCACGACATTCACTTGTTCTTCATCTGGAAACTGGTCACGCGCGATTGATTTAAGCGCTATGGCTGGAGTTTATGCCGGAGATATTACATTTACGGTGACACCTCAAGGTGGCGGCACTCCGAAATCTTATACAGTCACGGTTGATAAAGATTCTGTGCCTCCATCAATTGATATCCCCTCGATTGCTGCCATCAACGCTGCAAACCAAGGGGCTTATACAGTTTCGGGTACTTGTTCTGAAAACGGGGAAACCGTGAATATCGCGATCGGTACTATCAATACGACAGCGACTTGTGCAACTGGCTCATTCACTAAAACATTGGATGTCTCTAGCCTTACGGGAAACACAGTTTCCATTTCAGCAACCCATAAAGATACTTACGACAATACACGCTCTAAATTCGTGATCACAACTCGCTATGTGAGTGTGCCGACGATCACATCGGTAGCGTTGAATGCTGGCGCGGCGATTACGAATTCGCTTTCTGCAACTTTGAACATGAATGTAACCGGCGCGACACAAATGTACATCACCAACACAGCGGGATGTACCTCTGGCGGAGTCTGGGAAGCCTATTCTGCGTCAAAAGCTTGGACTTTGCCTTCGGCAAATACGACCAACACTGTTTATGTGAAATTTAAAGAAAGCCACGATAACGAAACGGCCTGCGTAAGTGATGATATCGTGCACGACAGTACGAACCCGACTCTTTCAATTACTTCTCCTGTGGCTAGTACTTACGTGAATGGTTCGAATGTTACGGCATTCACAATCAGCGGTTCTTGTTCTGAAAATGGTCGTTCAATCACCATCACCGGACCAAGCAGTTTCACTTCGACAACAACTTGTTCGGGTACAACTTTCAGTGCCATCCTTGATTTATCTACTTTAGCTCAAGGAAGCTTCCAATTGGGCGCATCGATGAACGATGCTGCCGGAAACACGGGCTCTGCGACTTCGCCTTCATATACTAAAGATACTGTTGTGCCGACGGGTTCAGTGGTAATTAATGGCGGCGCTTCGACGACCACCAGCTTGTCCACAACATTGACTCTGACTTCATCGGACAGCGGTGGCGAGATGTATGTTACAAATACTGCTGGTTGCGCGAGCGGCGGCGCTTGGGAAGCCTTTGCGACTTCTAAATCCTGGAGTTTAGCAACTGCAGATGCGACAAATACGGTTTATTCCAAGTTCAAAGATGCAGCTGGCAATGAATCCAGTTGCTATTCGGATACGATCGTTCACACGTCAACTATTCCAACTGTGACTATCGCCTCCCCAGCTCCGGGTTCTTATATTAATATTGCGAATTCAACTGCGTTCACGATCTCTGGTGCCTGTTCTGAAAACGGACAACCTGTAAACATCACGGTCACAGGCTTAACCGTGACTTCGCCAAATTGTTCCGCAGGTGCCTGGAGCAAAACAATTGACGTATCGACATTGGCCGATGCTTCGATTTCATTCACTGCGAATCACAGTAGCTCCGGCGGAATCGCTGCGACTGCGGCATCACAAAGCTACACTAAAGACACTGTGGCTCCGACCGTTTCGACATTCGTGATTAAAAATGACGACGCTTACACTGGAAATCTGTCGAACAACCTGACGATCGCTTCAACGGGTGCAGCGGATATGTACGTGACCAACAACGCCCTTTGTTTGACAGGTGGTACATGGGAAACTTATGCTACTTCGAAAGTTTGGACTCTGACGACTGCAGACGATGTAAATACGGTTTATTTCAAAACTCGCGACGTTGCTGGCAACGAATCAAACTGCGTATCGGATTCAATCACTCATGATGGCTCGGTACCGACCTTGACTTGGTCGACTCCGACAAACTTGTCGTATATTAACAATAACAACAAAACTTCCTTCACCATCACCGGTACCTGTAATTTAAATGGTCGCACCGTTGACGCTTACGTATATTGGGGAGCGACTCCACAAGCTCCGACAGGTACAGCTACTTGTACATCAAATACTTGGAGTATTACGATGGACATGTCTGGTCTTGCTGATCAGGCCGGCACTCCTTACTCAGTCTTCGCACGACTGACGGCTTTGAATGGGAATACAAGCTCACCTACTCGCAACTTCTATAAGGACACTGTGAATCCAGGAGCTGCGACGATTTCAGGTGCACCGACGGGAACCAATGCCACATCGACCTTAAATATCACCGTCGCAGGTACGGGAATCGTTCAATATAGATACTTCATCGTTCCTCCAGGTGGAACTGAAGTCTGTACGAACACCGCGGCCTATACAGGTTCTGACATCGCCGTTGCCACTAAAATTACAGATTCGCTCACCGCAACAGGAGATGGCGCCTATAAAGTCTGTGTCATCGGTCTTGAAGCATCTGGCAACTATTCAACGACGACAACTCAGGCAACTTGGACTCGTGATGCCACAGGCCCAATCCCACAACTTGTGACCTCAACAACCGCAGACGGTACTTACGGAGTTGGGACAGTAGTGAATGTGCGTGTGACGTTCAATGAAAACGTAACCGTGACTGGATCACCTTACATCACATTGGCCACGGGTTCTACGACTCGCAATGCGACCTATGCAAGTGGAAGTGGCACTGCAAATATTAATTTCAATTACACCGTGGTGACCGGCGACTCCGCATCAGATCTGGATTATACGGCGGCAGCGACGATCGTTCTTAACGGCGGAACAATGAGAGATTCTTTAACCAATGCTGCGACGCTGACCTTACCGGCGGCGGGTTCTGCCAATTCTCTTTCAGGCCAAAAAGATATCGTGATCAGTGCACCATTGCCAGTTGCAGTTTTGGCGGGTACGCCTGCGAATCCATCTTCAGGAAACTACCTTAATGTGACAGTCAGCGGAACTGGTGTAACTCAGTATAAAAAAGCCATCATCACTTCTGGAACTTGCGATACGGCGAGCTACGGAAGTGCCTCTGCGATCGCAACGGCAATAACTAATTACGTTGCTTCTTACAGCAACTCCTTCGTCACACTTTGTGTGCTGGGTGGTGATTCCAGCGGTACCTTCCAAAGCGCCACGGCTGCAACAAGTTACACTTGGTTCCAAGATGGACTGTTAGCCGTGAATATTACTTCCACGAATATGAACCGTGTCAACGAAGGCACTTTAAGCCAAAAATTTACAATTGGTATGGCCTCCACGAAACCTTACGATGTTGTGGTTAATTATATGGTTAGCGGAGACGCCGTTCAGGGCGTCAACCATGACTTAGTAAACGGATCGGTCACGATCCCAACTGGTTCTACGTCCGTCGATGTACCGTTGAATTTTATGAACAACGCAACCGCAGATGGCGAACGTGTGCTTAACGTCCATCTGACAAAAACGGATCGCGATCTTGCTTACCTGGGGACAGCCTACCAAGCACAGTTCTATATCGCAGATGACGAAAAGAATCTAACGACGAATCAAGTCGCATTGGGACGCACACACAGCTGTGCTTTGATGAGTGATAACTCCGTTCGTTGTTGGGGACACAATACCTATGGCGGCATTGGTGATGGCACGACCAAATTTAAAGATACCGCCGTCACTGTCTCAAGCGGCACTTCATTTAAAAGCGTTGCGGTAGGTCTTGATCACAGTTGTGCCGTCACGACAGGCGGAGACCTTTACTGCTGGGGTCGTAACACCAACAGCCAAATTGGTGACAATACTGTCACACAAAGAACTTCTCCTGTCTTAATTGATTCAGGCGTGGCGTATTCGATGGTCAGCGCTGGCGAATCTCACTCTTGCGGTATCACCAGCACTAATAAACTTCGTTGCTGGGGCCTTGGTGACATGGGACAGATCGGTCAAGGAACAACGGCAACTCAGGCAGTTCCTTTAGAAATCGACGGAACCACTGACTATCAATTTGTTGCAGCGGGCTCTAAAACAACATGCGCGATCACGACTGCAAACAAGCTTCGCTGTTGGGGCCGCAATACTTATAATAATTTAGGTGAAGGCACGACGACGAATTCATCAACTCCGATTTCCATCGATGCGACTGCTGACTATTCGGTTGTCTCCGTCGGCTCACACCACACTTGCGGTATCCTGACTTCAGGAGGCTTGCGCTGTTGGGGAGACAATACTTTTGGTCAAGTAGGTGATGGTTCAAATACGGCACGCACGACTCCGGTTGATGTCAACTCCGGTACAACTTATCTTTCCGTTGCGGTGAATGACGAAACAACTGGTACCTCCGGTCGCGGTGTTACCTGCGCTGTGACTTCGACAAATGTTCTTCAGTGTTGGGGTAATAACTCGGTTTATCAATTAGCGGACGGAACAGCGACAAATCGCAATGCTCCGGTGACAGCAGACAGCGGCACTAGTTATTCAAAAGCTTACACTGCGGGCGTGCGCGCATGTGGTGTCACAACAACGGGTGCTTTGAAGTGCTGGGGTAACTTAAATTACGACTCGACTCGCAATATGGTATTGTATGGTGCGGGATTAGGGCCTGTTTATGCGACTTATACAAGTTTCACCGAACAGCTTAAAGGTTGGACATTTAGTTCGTTAGGTTGGGGAAACTCTACCTCAGAGAACGGAAACCAAACTTGCGGAATTCAAGCCAACAAACTTTATTGCTGGGGCTCTCAAACAGTATTCGGTGATAAGACGACGACCGCTCAACGTCGTGCAGGTGCAGTGCTGCTGGATCCAACTACAAACTATAGTAAAGTTGCCAACCGCCACGACTCCAATGCGAACTGTGCCATCACGACAGCTGGCGATCTGAAATGCTGGGGGCAAAATCTTAACCACGTCTTTGGATCAGCAGTTGCCAACGGTGCATATCTCTATGTGCCCACAAGTATCGATCCTGGAGTGCAGTATTCCGAAGTAAGTTTGAACGGCAATTCCATTTGCGGAGTAACCACTACAGGCGGATTACGCTGCGTGGGATACAATGGCTGGGGAAATTTGGGTGACGGGACGACAACTGAGATTGCAAGTTTCACGGACATCGATACTGGAACGACTTATAAGTACGTCGAAAAATCCGCTTATACAACTTGTGGTATCACCTCTACAGATAATATTAAATGCTGGGGGCATAACTTAAGTGGCTCCATCGGCAATGGGACAACGACAAGCTCTTCAACTCCCGTGCTAGTGGATTCAGGAACCACATACAAAAAGATCACCCTCAATGGTACGACTTGCGGTATTACATCGGCTGACGTCTTAAAATGTTGGGGGAATAACTTTAGTCGCCTTGTAGGTAACAATAGCGGAACTGACGTATTATCTCCATTGGTCATCGACGGCGGAGCGACTTATAAAGATATCAGTCTCGGGACCGGCAATGCTTGTGGTGTTAAAATGGATGGCACGCTCCGATGCTGGGGTGATCCTGCGGTATGGGGTACAACTTCACCAACGGAAACAAATGGCTCAACGATTTTTGGAACTCCATTTACAGCTGACACCGGAGTTACATATTCAAGTGTCCAAGTGGGAGCAAATTTGATTTGCGGTACCACAACCGGTGGCGTCTTGAAATGCTCTGGTAAATCAGTGGGTAAAAGCTTAGCGGTGGTCGATGCGGGGCCGAGTGCGGCCGCAGTTACAACAGCTTCACCGACGAATGCTCCTGTCTATCTCCAAAAAATGTTAAACTACTAAAACAAAAAAGGCGTCCTACAGACGCCTTTTTTGCTATTTCTCTTCCTTCGAAGAAATCAATTCACTGATTACTCTTTTAGCTTGCTCAATATTTTGTTTCACCGTCGCTTTTTCCTTGAGGCCACCCAACATTTCCTCCGGCGCAAAGGACAGCGTTTGGAAGACCTCAAAAGTTTTCGTGATCTCATCCCCGTGATCCCGGCGAAGACTTGGAGGGATTTGCGTCATCAAGTCTTCGATTTTTTGCGAAGCTCCTGACTCCCCTGCCACTTGACCCATCACCATGTAAAAGATGTTCGTCATTTCCGCGCCCACGGTGCGATAGTCATCTTTAGCAAAAGCTTGATCGACGACTTTATAACGTTTCGCCACTTGCTCTTTCAAAGTTCTACGTCTGCGGCCCCAGCCGAATTCACGTTGGCTCTTAACCAATAACGCTGTGATAATGCCCGCGTAAATCACAATCCATAACCACGGACGAGCCATCACTGATGCTTGCGCCGATGGTTGCCACGCCATGATCACGTCAGGAAGTTTATTTTCCACAACCTTGGCGGCGGCTGGTTGTTGAGCCCCAGAAATTCTTTGCGATGAACCCACCGGAGCATTTGGGTTATTTACGATTTTCAAAGTGATCGGTTCTGTTTTTTTGGTGTAGTACTTGCCTGATTTAGGATCAAACATGCTGACACTTAATCCCGGGAATACCATGTCGCCTTCTTGACGCGGGATTAAAAGCATCTCAAATTCTTTGTAACTGCGACCGTTTTTAAAGAACTTGGAATCAGATTTTGTGTCGTACTGTTCAAGTCCTGTCGGCAAAGTCATGGCTGGCAAATCGATTAGCTTCGCATTCCCTGCTCCTTCAAAACGAACTTTAAGGCTTAAGGGTTGATTCACCGGGAAACTTTGACCTTCAATCGTCGCATGCACGTCAAACTGACCAACAGCTCCCGAGAAATCAGAAGGGCGTCCTTCCACCGGCAAAGGTTTTACTTTGATGGGAATGCTGGCTGAGCTTTTTGTGTATTCATAGGGCTTACTCATCATCCCCAATTGACTCAAAGTACGAACACGGGATTTGATTTTATAAGAATCAATTGTTGCTGTCCCCGCTTTGATTGGGAACAAAGCGTGAGAAGCAAGCAAAGCCTTTTTCCAAGGAATACCGCCGACATTTTGTTCATAGAACTGAATGGATGGAACTTCCTCGATGATCTCTTTCCAAAAACCACGAAGATCTGGAAACTTCAAGCGATCCAAAGTTTCCATCTGACCACGAGTATAAATGTACCAATTCACCGTGACTTGTTCACCCTCGTACACTTCCGTTTTATCAACTTCGACACCAATGAAAAAGGCGTCGTTAGGATTTGTCGGAAGGCTGCGGAAAGCAGGATTATCAATCGCGCTGGATGCGCCCATGCCGAACTGTTCGTCAGGCATTCCTGCACCTTGTTGTTGTCTGATCTGCTGCTGCAGGCGCTGACGCTGTTGCAAAAGCTGATTAAACATTTCTTCTTCGGCGCGGTCCATCGCTTCAAACGGATCTTCATTCATACCGGGGAATTGCGGGGCTTGAGGACGTTGAGGCATTTGACGTGGGTTCGCAGCACCACCACCTGTACCGACTTTAATAACGATCGGTTGAGTTCTAAATACTTTTCCACCCACCACAACTTCAAATGAAGAAATACTTAAAGTCCCCTGACGCTTTGGAGCCAGGCTATAGCTGTATTCTTTGCGGCGCTGGGTTTCAAACTGCATGCCGCCCGGACCGGGAACAAGTTTTTGCGCAACAGCTGTTGAACTCCAGGTATTTAATAGTTCAAAACCATCAAGCTCTGGAACGCGGGGTTCCTGCATATCCACGTCTTCACTGGAAACTGCGGAAACCGTGACCGTAAAAGTATCACCCAAACGCATTTCATTGCGATCAACAGTAGCATTAACCGTCGTCCCTGCAGCCATAGCCATGACTGCATTTAAAATAAAAGTCAGAAAGATTAGAAATCTACCAATCTTTGTCACGAGGCTGCTCCTTCGTTTCTTTACGATTATAGTCAGCACGGATTTTTCCTTCCTGCTGCTTAATCTCTCCCAGGATTTTCTTTACATCGCCTTCGGAAAGTTCTTTTCCGGCAAAGGGACGAGGCTTGTACTTGGCAGAGTTTTGATACTGCTGCTTTTCTTTTTGGTCCTTGCCGTCTTTTCCGTCCTGGTCTTTTTGGTCTTTGTTTTGATCTTTATCGCCCTTTTGATCCTGCTGCTGCTGCTGTTGTTGGTCTTTACCCTGCTGCTGATCTTTTTTATCTTTGTTATCACCCTGGCCACCGCCACCTTGCTGCGTCTGGATTAATAACTCGATATTGGTTTTCACTTCTTTGCTGGAAGGGACGATTTCCAACGCTTTTTGATAAAGCTCTAAGGCTTCATCAACTTTTTTTGCTTTTCCTAAAAGTTGTGCTTCATTAAAACGGGCGACAAAAAGCATATTCGCATCTTTACTCGCTTCAGCCAAGCGGCCCGCTTCAGCATAGGATTGCTGAGCTTTTTCCGCCTGTTGCAAACCTTCAAAGGAAAGACCCAAATTGCTATGCACGCGAGACAGATAAGGATTGAATCTTAAAGCCTCGATGTATTTTTCATTCGCACCTTGATAGTTCTGTTTTTCCAAAAGGGCATTCCCCTCGCGGTTCACTTTCAAGGTTCTAAGATCCAGTTGATCTCCACACCCAGTCATAGACAGTAAAATAGAACAAAGAATCAGCTTTCTCATTCGGCAGGCACCTCAAAGCGACCCTTCCAGAAACGGAAGCCTTTACGTCTTTCACCGATATAGAGCTCAAACATCGCAAGCAAAATTCCAATTATCAGCAGAATTTGAAAGCGCTCCTCGTACTGAGTGGCCATCGTCGTATCGAACTGCGTTTTCTCTAAATTGTTGATGTCTTCAACCAAGTGCTTAACTTGATCGCCACCAACTGTTGCTGTATAGAAGCTGCCTTTACCGGCTTCAGCCAAGGCACGTAAAGCATCACCCTTAACGGTCGTGATCACCGTTTGGCCGCTGCGATCTTTTTTATAGCCTTTTAAAAAGCCCATGCCATCTCGCACAGGAATCGCGCCACCTTTTTCAGTTCCATAAGCGACTGTGAAAATACGTGTCCCATCTTCAGCTAATTTTTTTGCAGCTTCCAAAGCCCCCGGCTCGTGGTCCTCACCGTCAGAGGCGATAATGATCACGCGTGTGACTTTGACTGTATCATCCGTTGAAACACCGCCACGCTCGAAGGCATCTTTGGCGTTAGAGAGAGCTTCCTGGAAACTTGTCCCTTGGCTGGAAACTGAATTCGTATCCAAGGCATCGATGTACATTTTCACGGCACCTGGGTCATTTGTCAGAGGCGACAAAAGCGCCGCAGAACCCGCGAAAGCCATCACACCGATTTTATTTCCCGGCATCAGATCAACCAAACGGCTGAGTTCCGTTTTCGCCTGAGTCAGACGGTTGGGTTTTACGTCCTCAGACATCATACTTTCAGAAACGTCGACAGCAAAGATGATTTCAACACCTTCACTTTTCACTTCCTGTTTGCTTTGTCCAAACTGTGGGCGAGCCAATGCCAGAACAAAGAAGAAAACCGCAAGCACCTGAAACACAGTCTTAATGGTACGTTTCTTTTGCGAAACGGAGCTGGACAGGAATGGGTACAGGCGGGAACCAATGGCCTTTTCCATCGCCTTTTTTGCCCTGCGATCAAAGAAATAACCAATGATGATGATCGCTGGAATCAACCACAGATAATTAAAAGCTGCCATGTTTTCAAATCTAAACATTACGGCACCCTCCTTAACCATGTACGACCCAAGAGCAAGCCCACCAAATACAGAATGATACCGGCCACAAGATAGGGCGGATATTTCTCGGTGTAGTTCGTGAACTTATTCACATCGATTTTCGTTTTTTCCAATGAGTCGATGTCTTTAAAGACACCTTTCAAAGAGTCTTCCTTGGAAGCACGGTAGTATTTACCGCCCGTCTGACTTGCCATACGACCCAAAAGGTCTTCATTCACGGTGGAGTCAAAGGGCTGATAGGTTTTAATTTTTTGACCAAAGATATCACGGGTATAAATTGGAATACGAGTCGGACCGTCTTTACCGATACCGATTGAATAGATTTTGATCCCATAACCCTTCGCGATCTCAAGACCCGTTTCCGGATCGATCGTGCCCGAGTTATTCTCCCCGTCGGTCATAAAGATCACGACGCGGCTTTTTGCTTGGGAATCTTTTAAGCGACCAGCGGCATTGGCCAAAGCCACACCCAAAGCCGTTCCGTCTTTGATACGGGCACTGGCTGCCGTCGTGATTTCATCTACGCGGGAAAGAATCAATTGGTAATCCAAAGTCGGCGGCACCAACGTGAACGATTCCCCGGCAAAGATCACAAGACCAATTCTGTCAGAGCTACGCCCACTAATAAATTGCTTGATTGTTTCTTTGGCAGCTTCCAAACGATTCAGAGGCTTCATATCTTCGATCAGCATGGAGTCTGAAATATCCAGAGCGATCACGATATCGATGCCTTCCACATTTTTTTTGATTTTCGTATTCATTTCCTGGGGTCTTGCCAATGCAAAGATCGCAAAGGCTATTCCCAGGGCTTTCAAAATCAAAGGAATATTTAACAGTCGCGTACGAATGCTTGGGGTCACGGATTTTAGAACTTGAACCGATCCAAACTGCAAAGTGGGAGTTTTAGTTTTCTTTCTCCATAAAACCCAAACGACGACAGCAATCAGGGGTAGTAAAAGCCAGAAAGCCAAGGGAGAGTGTATTGTCATGACAATCTCTCCATTTCCTCAACCAGCAAACGCGTGCGCTTAGAAAGATTCAAAACATCCGAGCCACTTAATTTGCTGCGATCTTCAACCGCATGCAAAAACTCTTTCACCAGTTTTTCAAGCTCGCTGCCTGTTTCTTGGTAAACTTTCGGATGATACTTTTTAAGATCTTTTAAAATTAAACGCGGCCCCCACTCCAACGCCGGGATTCTGTAGCGGCGAGTGATATACAGCTTTAACATGTGCCGTGTTTCATCAAGTGCCAACGGAATATCTTCGGATTTTGGAGTGCCACCAAAAAAGACCGTGTTTTCACGCTGCATGCGACGGAATTTTTGATGAAACTCTGCCAAAGGTGAAAGAGCTGAATCATGTTCTTTTAAACGCTCGATAATTTTACGACGCTGCAAAGAACGGAAAATCTTTGTCACGACAAATAACGCGATAATCCCGATAAAAGCAGCAAGAATTCCCCAATACATCATTGGCACTTGAATGCTCATCGGGCCAATAGGACCAAAGGGTTCTTGTTTTGGAGCTTGTTCACCGGGTTGACTTGGTGGCTTTGGTGGAGGCAACACACTGACTAGCTGATATTGCACCGGTCCCAAATCTAAAGTCGTTGTTCCATCTGTGATTTGCAGATTATCAAACTTTACGCCACCCGCAGTGTACGAAGTGATTTTAATATCAGCTTCTGTCGGCGATCGGAATTCAAAACCACGTAAAGCAATGGTATATTTTTGTTCCGGCTGCAGAACCAATTGAAGTTTATCTCGCTGCAAAGTTTTAGGAAACTCCCCCTCGCAGACAAGCAAGAATTCACGGCCAACCGTCAGCTCCCCGTCTTTGAGTCCATCGACTTTTGGAATTTCAACTTTACACTGAATCGCAGCCATTATTTTCTCTTCTTAAAAAACGCAACCAAAGGATCAATAAAATCTTCGCTGGATTTTACATCCACGCGATCCACTTGGGCCTTACGCAATAACTTATCCCGAGTTTCTTTTCGGGCCTGAACAGCTTGCTCGTATTCTTTTCTAAAACTTGCAGACGATGTATCGACGGTTAATACTTCTCCCGTTTCGGCATCCTGAACTTCAATCACGCCCATGCTTGGCAAAGAGTATTCGGCAGCATCATTCACAACACACGCCACCACATCGTGCTTTCTTCCCAGCAAGCGCAAACTTTGATCAAAGCCCTCGTCCTGGAAGTCGCTAAATACGAAAATAGTTGCCCGCTTTTTCAAAGCCCCTTGAAGGAAGCTAAAGCCATTGGAAAGTTTGGTGTTGTGACTTTTGGGCTTGTAGTAATAAAGGTCACGCAGCAAACGTTGAACGTGGCCACGGCCTTTTTTCGGCGGAACGAAATGCTCCACCTGATCACTGAAAAGCAATAAACCAATTTGGTCATTATTCTTAACAGCCGAAAACGCAAGCAAGGCTGCCATATGAGTCATCACTTCGCCCTTGAAATAAGGACCCGTTCCGAAATCACTGGAACCACTGACATCGACCGCAATGATCAAAGTCAGCTCACGTTCTTCTTCGAAAGTTTTGATAAAGGTTTTTCCTGTGCGCGCAGTCAGCGGCCAGGAGATCGAACGAACATCGTCACCAGGAACATACTCACGGAAGTCCGCGAAAGTCATACCCTGACCTTTAAAAGCCGTATGGTACTCGCCTGCAAAGAGGTTGTTCACAAGTTTTCTTGTGTTCAACTCCAGCAGTTTAACTTTCTTTAAGACCTCTGGAGGCAATCCCACTATGGAACCTCTACCTGGCTTAGGATTTCTTTGATCACGTCATCAGACTTGATGTTTTCTGCCTCAGCTTCGTAAGTCAGAATCAAGCGATGTCTCATCACGTGGTAAGCAATGGCTTTTACGTCCTCTGCTGTCACGTAACCGCGACCACGAAGGAACGCATGGGCTTTCGCTGCACGGAACAAGCAAATCGTCGCACGCGGTGAACCACCGACGTTGATAAGATTTGCGATACGGCTAAGACCGTATTCCGCTGGCTTTCTGGAAGCCATCACAATTTCCACGATATAGTTTTTGATTTTGTTATCTACGTAAATTTGGTCAGCACGTTCAGAAGCACGCAACAGGTCTTCTTTAGAAATCACCGGATTCACCACGGGTTTTTCATTCGTACCCATACGGTTTAGGATCTCAAGCTCTTCGCCTTTATGTGGGTAAACCACGTTGATCTTAAACATGAAACGGTCCATTTGGGCTTCTGGAAGTGGATAAGTACCTTCCTGCTCCAATGGATTTTGGGTTGCCAGAACCAAGAATGGATTTGCGAGTTTGTACGATTCATCACCGATCGTGACTTGCTTTTCCGCCATCGCCTCAAGCAACGCCGATTGCACTTTTGCCGGAGCACGATTGATCTCGTCGGCCAAAACGATATTCGTAAAGATAGGACCTTTACGAGGGGCAAACTCTCCTGATTTGGGATTAAAGATCATGGTACCGATCAAATCCGTCGGTAACAGATCCGGAGTAAATTGAATGCGTTGGAAATCCAATGAAATGGATTTACAAACTGTGGAAATTGTCAGTGTCTTTGCAAGACCGGGAACACCTTCAAGCAAGATGTGACCGCCCGTCAAAAGACCCATCATGATCCCTTCGACCATTTCCTTTTGACCGACTACAACTTTGTTGATCTCTGTCATCATCTTGTCGATGAATTGACTTTCTTGTTTGATCGCGGCGTTTAACGCCATGATATCAACTTCGCTCACCCATTCCTCCTCGGGAAATATCCTTACTATTTCACTCTGTTAGCTTTCCTGCGGCAAGCCCTAACCGAGGCGCTCCAGACCTAAATTTCTCGGGGCGTCGGGCACAGGAAAACTTGCAATTGTTATGTCACAGTCCTAGCCTTTAGTTTGGACGGGCATGGCGTTACACCACTTGTACGCGTTGAAAAAAACCCGGTTCAATGGGACAAAATCAATATGACGAATACGAACACGAAAGTTTGGGTTTTCATTCTATCCACATCCTTAGCGCTGCTTATTTTGGGCTACCAGTTCGGCGAACGTTTGGGATTAATTATTGGATTTTTATTAGCCCTGCTTTTAAATTTCATCGTGTTCTTTTATGGCGAAAACCGCGTACTGTTCAAACTTCGCGCCCAACGCGTGAAAGGCCAAGATGCCTGGGGCGTTCTGGATATGGTGGAGCGCATGTCCCACCAACTGGGCATGCCGGCACCAGCAGTATTTATGACTCCGCACTCTTCCGTGAATGCATTTTGCGTGGGGCATTCCTGGAAAAATGGTTCTTTGGGTTTCACACTGGGTCTTTTGCAAAAGTTAAGCGCCAAAGAACTTGAAGCGGTCGTTGCCCATCAACTTTGTCACATTCGTCGCTTGGATACTTTTGCCTTCAGCGTCAGCTCGACGCTTGCGAACTCAGTTGTAGGCTTGGGACAATTTTTAGATTCATTCCTACCCTATCGTTTGCAATTCTTTATGCCGCTGTTGTCGCCGATTGGTTGGTTGATTATCAAAGCGGTTGTGGGTGAAAAGTCTTTTTTTGAAAATGACCTCATGGCGTCTGAATTATTAAATAATCGCCATCCTTTGGGCGAAGTTTTGTGGAGACTTGAGGGCCTTGCGCAAACTCAACCTTTAGAGATCCCGGCTTGCACCAGCCATTTGTTTATTGTGAATCCCGAGGGTTTTAAGCAAAAGAATTTGTTTTTAAAATCCCATCCGTCGATTGAAACCCGCCTGCAAAAGCTAATGGGTTACTATCCGATCTAACCTTGACATTAAATTATGTGAACTCATGTTCACTTAAGGGTGTTTTATGCAAGAAAAAATGGAAGCTTCATTATCAGTTCTTATTATGTCCCTAGCCTCTTCTGCCGTAATGGCAATGGGTTTGGCCCCGGATCCACAAACAGGCCAGACTTCTAAAGATAAAAATATGGCTCGATTTAACATCGATCTTTTGGTGGTGCTGCAGCAAAAAACCAAAGGCAACCTAAGTTCTGACGAGGCGCAATTTTTAGATAACCTAATTAACGATCTGCAAATGAAGTTTGTTTCAGTTTAAAAAATAAATGCCTAACGCTCAGAATTGACCAGCGACTTAGACTGGCTGACGTTGGGCATTTCAGTTAGAGTGATAGTTGTTCCGAAACTGTTAGGAGAAAAGTGTTATGAAGAAGTTTTTATTCCTTCTAGTCGCGACCTCCCTGGTGGCAGGTCCCCAATCTCAGGCTCAATCCTCAAGCCTTCCCAAAGATCCCCCGAAAATGAATCTGACGGCTCCACTTCCTGCAAATCTTTTTGTGGAATTGGCGAAAGCAATCAATCCTGCGGTCGTGAATATTTCAACGACGGCGATTCCCAAGAACATGCCACGCGGCGGACGTGATCCAATGCTGGATATGTTAGAGCAGCTGTATGGCCTGCGCATGCAGCAACCTCAGCAACAGCAAAAACCCCAGATGATGGGCCTGGGAACGGGTTTTATCATTCGTGAAGACGGTTTGATTGTTACGAACAATCACGTGATCGCAGGGGCTGACCAAATCAAAGTTCAATTAAGTGAAGATTCCAAAGACCTTTACGAAGCAACATTGATCGGGAGCGACGAGCGCACGGACATCGCACTTATCAAAATCAAACCAAAAACAAAACTAACTGTGGCGGTTTTGGGTTCTTCGAAAGACCTTGAAGTCGGTGAATGGGTTGCAGCCTTCGGTAATCCATTTGGCCATGGCCACTCGATGTCTAAAGGGATTGTATCCTCGAAAGGTCGCGGCATTGCCGAGATCAACAAGATCCCTTTGATTCAAACAGATGCTTCCATCAATCCGGGTAACTCGGGTGGTCCTTTGGTGAATACCAAAGGCATGGTGGTTGGTGTGAACTCGGCAATCGATGCACGCGCTCAAGGTATCGGTTTTGCAATTCCAATCGACGAAGTGAAAGCTTTGATCCCGCAACTTGAATCCAAAGGTCGCATCGCGCGCGGCTGGATTGGTGCAGCCTTGGGAGATCTTGATCCGGAAGCCGCCGAGTACCTGGGAATGGGCGAGCAAAGTGGTGCTGTGATCACTCAGCTTGATCCTCGCGGTCCCGCAACTCGTGCCGGTCTTAGAATTTACGATATCGTGACCGAGTTTAATGGTCGCACGATCGATAGTTCATTAAGCCTGGTGGATGCTGTCAGCGACTCTTCGATTGGCAAACCGACTCAGGCGAAAATTATTCGCGACAGAAAGCCGATGACTGTCAGTGTGGTCGTTGCCGAGCGTCCTGAAGACAACGTAAAATTCAGAAAAACAGATGTAAAAAAATACGACGGTCAAAAAGCTCCATTCAACGTGGGCTTTACAATCATCGACCCTACCCCTGCCATCCGCAGTGAATGGGGCTTACCTGATGACATGAAACAACCCATTGTCATTGAGACCACTCGCAACTCGGCGGCAAGCAAAGCGGGCCTGGCCGTGGGAGACGTGATCTTGGACGTGAACAAGCAAGCGGTTTCAAATTCCAAAGACGTTTTGAAGAATTTGAAAAAAGGCAGCAACACTTTACGTATTGCTCGCAATTCCAGAATTCAAATCATCAACATCGATACGCCTTAATCCAGAGTCCTTCGTGATATCCTGACGAATCTGTCAGGATATCAGCTGTTGAATAAAAATCCCCGGCGAGGAGCCGGGATTTTTTTTGCACTTCTCAAAATGCAAGCGCTGCCGAAGCAAACACCCAGGCGACGATTAAAGATAAACTCAGCCAACCCGTGTATTTGATAATACGTTTCTTAAAGGACCGACTTCCCATCACAATCACGATAGCCATTTTTGCGATATAAGAAGCCAAAATTCCCAAGGCGAATAAATTCCCCGCTGTCGCGGCATTAACAGTGCCATTTTGTAAAAGCTGTGTATTACCAATAATGGAACCGTGAAGCTCAAACAAGCAGGTCAAGAATGTTAAATAGTACTGCCCCACTTCTCCCAAATAGGTCTGCAGCACTTTTGAAAAAACAAGAAACAACATGATTATAAGACCCAGAGAAAGTACAGATTTCACACTTAAAGTCGGAATGGAATCAGGTTTAAATTGAATCTTTTGAATAGAACGAGCTCGCCACACGACCAGCCACAGGCTCACTACAATTGGCCCAAGAAAGACGCCTTGCAATCTCCAATTGAGCTGATCCGAGCCAATCATAGATAAAACAGCGGCTAGTACAACCGTTCCCAAAAGAGCACTTAAGTAAGTCAGACTCAGCAGCCGCGCTTCATCCTCCGAACAGTCCTGGCTTTGATTAGAAAGGGAAACTGCCAAGGCGGTGCTGGAAATTAATCCACCTAAAAAACCCAACAACAGGCCGGCATGGTGCCCGCGTAAAAAACTCATCAGTAAAGAACTAAAAACTTGAAGCGCCGTCAGTGCTAATAAAATTCGGATAAGACTGTAGGGATTAAATAGACCCCAAGGATCCACCGTGCGGTGAGGTACCACAAAAGATGCTGCCAAGAGCACCGCAATCACTATCATATAGGGCAACCACTTTTTCATTTCGCCTGAACTCAACTTAGTACTATTTTTTATTTTAATAAATCCAACGGATCTATATCCAACTGGCGCGCGAGTGCCGTGATTGTACTCATGCGCACATCTTCGACTTTTCCATTTTCAATTTCAAATACTGTGGAGGTCGCCATCTGAGCCATCGAGGCCAGACCTTGCATAGTGAACCCTAGCCTAGTCCGCTCCCTGTGCAGATTTTTCGACAAATTCCTCACCAGCTTGCCCAACTCTTTGTCTTTAATCCCTTTAACAACACGTCCCATATATTGGTTATATACTTTTATCCAGCTTGATCCATAAGTTTGAATCAGTACGGATATATCCTTAACGAAATATAATAATCAACCGATACCTCCCCTGACTTGGATTTCAAAACCGGAGAAAAAAATGCAACAGTTGAGCCTGAAGACGAAATTATTATTACTCACGACCGCTTTGATTGGAGTCAGTATCGCAGTGGGAGTCACCAGTTATATATCTCTCGCGCGAGTGAGTACTGAGTACAATTGGATAGCCACACGTACCATGCCTAAAATGGAACAATTGGATCAGATGTTTCTGAACTACCGTAAAATTAGAATCAACCTCACTGTTTTGGGTCTTGATGGCTTGCCAAAGGAACAAGCAGAGCAAAGTGTAAATGCCGTGGTCTCGGGAATTCAGGACTATGAAAAGTCAAATAAGGCCTACACTGACTTGGAATTTATTGTGGGACAAAAAGATCACTACGAAAAGCTGCAGTCGTCATGGCTCGAGTTTAAAGATCTAAGCGAAGAGCTTTTAAAGCTTTATAAAACGGGAACTCCAGCAGATCATGCCAAGATGATGACGTTGCTGTTTGAGGAGGCCCCTAAAAAAGCCGAGATCTATACCGTTGCCGTGAACACCCTTGCCGACTTCCACAGAGTGGCCTCGGACAAAAAGGTTCAATCAGCAATTTCAATCCGTGATTCTTCGAACACTCTGATTATGGTGATCGTTATCGGGGGAACATTATTTGGTTCGATTTTTGGCTTTCTTTTCTCGAGTGCACTGGCCACGACTTTGAATCGCATCAGCGACGATATCTATGGGGCGGCAGCGCAGACGGCTTCAGGAGGCACTCAACTTGCTTCTGCCAGTGTGCAATTGTCAACGGGCGCAACGGAGGCTGCGGCTTCACTGGAAGAAACAGTCGCCTCTATTGAAGAGCTTTCCAGTATGGTGAAGCTCAACACCTCCCATGCCCAGGAAGCGAATCAATTGTCGCAGTCATCCCGAGACTCAGCGGAAAAAGGCGCTCATGAAATTGAACAGCTGATCACGGCGATGAATGCGATCGCGGAAGGTTCAAAAAAGATCGAAGAAATTATTCATGTGATCGACGATATCGCCTTTCAAACAAACTTGTTGGCACTGAACGCCGCAGTCGAGGCTGCCCGGGCCGGAGAACAGGGCAAAGGCTTTGCCGTCGTGGCAGAAGCGGTGCGCGCACTGGCACAGAAAAGCGCCGAGTCCGCAAAAGGTATCAACTCTCTTATTAAAGACAACGTGGAAAAAAGCGAAAGAGGTGCCGTTATCGCTGGCAACAGTGGCGCCGTCCTTAAGCAAATTCTGACGTCCGTTAAAAAGGTTGCCGACTTAAATGGCGAGATCTCTGCCGGCAGCCACGAGCAGTCCACTGGTTTAGAGCAAATAACCAAGGCGATGAATCAATTGGACCAAGCGACTCAAGGAAATGCGGCTTCATCTGAAGAAGTGGCCGCTTCCTCCGAGGAAATGTCAGCGCAAGCGAACACTTTAAGTTCACTAGTCGGAGAACTAAGAGTATTAGTCCACGGGGCGAATAAGGCTGCGACTAAAAAAGAGCCCCACGCATCCCCGCAACTTCGCGAAGTCGCCTAGGGAAATAAGTTTATCTGGGTTAAGCAAAAAAAATCCCCTGCTCATCACAGGGGATTTTTCTTTTAAAATCGATTGGATCGTAAAACTAAAAAGGAGCGCAAACGTAAGAAGCAGCAGACCCGTCAAAGTATTTCCAAGTCATGTTGCCACCGTTTTGGAAGACTCCCAGATCCATGTTGAACTTGATGCCCATGCGACCACCCTTTACGGCGCCATCTTCAAACAAGCGAACATCGTCGAATTGAACTGTACCCGCTGATTCACGACCGGTTTGCGTTGCGATCACTTCGCGGGGGTCGTTTCCGATATAGAATTTAAGAAGCAATTGGCTGATGCCTTGGGCGTTTGTGTAGATAGAAACGTTGTTTGGCAAAGAACCGTCGTTTGTTGTCGTTTGCATGCAGCTAGCTGCGAATATCCACTCCTCAGATCCAGCGGCGTGTGACACAGAAGTCAGGGCAGAAACCAAAACGAACATAAAACCCAAAAGTGTTTTCATAGAATCCTCTTCAAACAAATATTTAATTAAATAAGGACGGAGTGTTTCCCATGGCTCCCGACCCATGTCACGTTACTGCAAGTCATCTGAATTTCTTGCCGGTTGCCCAAACTGTCCGCTGATTTGACCTCACCACAAACTCCCCCAATTCCCTGCATCCAGACGAAGATGCCCTTGGTTCAAAATCTTGTAAGTGGTGAAGCGTTTCAGATTGATACAAAATTGGTTAAGAGCTCAGAATTTTGAACTTTCCTCGACCTAGGTCTTTAGATTTTTTCAGCGACGTCCGAAATAGAGATCGGACCATAGTATGGCTCCATTGGTAGCAACAAGATCAGCACCTAGAAAGGGACTCTATGAAAGTCACCGAAGTGAAAGTATTCCCGGTCAATGAGGATCGCCTCAAGGCCTACGTCTCCATCACCCTTGATGGCTGTTTCGTAGTCCGCGATCTGAAAGTCATTCAAGGCACCAGCGGCTTGTTCGTCGCGATGCCCTCTAAAAAAAGAAAAGACGGCCAATTCCGCGATATCGCCCACCCTCTGAACCAAGAGACGCGTGCGATGATCGAGGATATGGTTTTTGAAGCTTACGAAAACGAATTAAAGTCCATGGGAGAAACCTTGGTTAACCTGAAACGCCAGAAGGCGCCAGGCTCGGACTACGGTAGCGACGACTACTAACGCGACTACCAGAGGTTGAAGATTCCTGCTCACACGCCAAGTTTTAAGCCATTTGTGGAGGCTTGAAACCGGAGGCGGCTTCAAAACCCAAGGACAGTTTTGCCCGCTCTTGCAGCAAACCCTGTATGAGCGGGCTTTTTATTTGGGTTTCCTTCGAGATCGCCCTGCGTCATATCTTGCTTTCGGAACGTAATATCCGTAGTTTAGCGGTTCAGCCATTCAGCTTGTTGGGGTATCGTCAAGTTGGTAAGACAACAGATTTTGATTCTGTCATTCGCAGGTTCGAGTCCTGCTACCCCATCCATTTTTCCTTAAAAAATCAAAAAAAATCTAAGCCAGCTAAATCTCCGCAAGGCATTTGTGCGTCTGCGGGGCAGCAGGACTCGAAGAAGAGAGAGCGTCTTTGCGGCGAATGCTCCGGGGGAGCGTTCGTCGAAAAGCGGCACGCCACGATAGCGTGACGAGCGAACGGCCCCGGCTTCGGGACGATCGCGCCGGATGCGCGATCGTGGGAGGAGCCGAGCCTTGCAACGGTCGAGTATTTATTAAAAAAATAGTAAACAAAATAGTTTTATAATAAATTATACCTATGAATCCAATGACGACCAATACTCGCACCCTTGTACAACAAGCTCGAATGAATGAGTTGTCGGGCAAACATGCTCACTCAAAACTTCTAAAAAAACCACTTTTCATTACAAAATTCAGTGAGATTCTCTGTATTGCAATTCCGATCGTATACTTTCTTCCATCCGAAATCGTAACATCATATTTAGGTGGACAACGTGTTGGAGCAGTCTTAGCTGTTCTTCTTCTGATCGTTTCAATTGTCAGACACATATTCCGTTGGGATGACAATCTAGTTGGCCATCGCACATATATGGCAAAGAACCATCGTTCCGCCTCACGCGCTTTAGAAATTTTAACTGATCAAAATGCAACCGAAGAAGAGGCATTGGAATACCTCCGTGGACAATCAGATTCAACCATTGAAGAAATGAGCCTATTTGAAGGAATTCCGGAAAAGGTTCAACAATACGCTTATCGAATGGCCTTAAAAGAATTCTCGCCAGCCCAAATTAGCTACGCAATCTGTGCAAACTGTAAAAAATCGGTTTGGAGTTTTAAGAAAGGTAGCTGCCAACTCTGTGGCGGCAATGGTTAATAACGATGCAAAATGACTTGCAAAAAATTTTTGAAAACTTACCACCACATGAAAAAGAAAAGTTTCTTACGACCCTACTTTTGAACTCTCAATCACGAACTACCATAATAAACCTCCTGCAGAAGCTTCCTTCATTCGGTATGCAGCACAGAGGACTATTCGCTGGTCCTGCACCGATAACCGGAAAAGTATGTCCCACATGTGGCAAATAAGGACTAGTCATGTATCTCTATAATCTGATTAAAATATTTAAAGGCCTTAACTCCGAACAGAAAAGAACATTAATTCAAATTTTGGAATTGGTGAAACGAGCAGAAGAAAACGAAGTTTCCGAAGCTGAACTGCAACCATTACTAAAAGGCCTCTTCGCTGGTCCCGCACCGATCATGCCAACAGAGGCTTCCTGCCAATTTTGCGGACGCCCCTTTTAGCCGAAATTAAAGCGCTACCTTTTTTCCTCAGGATTCAGCGTTAAGTCCAAAATCTTCCAATTATACGGATCACACCGCAACGTCTCCATTAGTTTACCATCTGAGATATTTGATTTATTAATTGCAATGCAGAGCAAATGCTTTGGACGACTCATGGCTACATACAACTCCTTCATAAATTTTAATTTTTTTGCCTGCGCTGGGACCGGCCTTGCCGAATTAACCAACCACGGCAACAAAGAAGACACATCAAATTGTCCATTTTTAGTCTCGAGAATAAGTGTCGCATCATGCGTTTCGCCCTTAACTGAGTGTATAGTTCCAATAGTAACCTCGACGTCGTTTTCGCAATACAAATTCGCTCGTTGAGTAGGTGACTCACCAGTCCGTGAATGACGGAATAAAAGAAAGTTAGGCTTAGAGGTAATTTTAAGTATTCTCATGAGGGAGCTTGCGAAGCTATCCCATTCATCTTTGCTAATATTATTGGCAACTTTACGGCACGCTTCGAACATTAACTTTCTATATGTCTCAAGGTCATTATTAGCATTTAAAAAGTCTTCTAACGTTTTTAGCGTGAAATTCTTATCGTTCGCATCTTTAATTTTTGAAATTCTCAACAACTTCAAAATGGCATCAGCGACGTCAGATGAGGAACCAAAAAATACAAATTGCCTAATGGCATCGATCAAATAATCATGAGTAGCACTATTCTGCGAAATTGAATCGTAGGTCGGAAAGTAATTTCGAATAGTGAACGCACTGTTTTCACTGCCATTCCCACCAACCGCCTTAAGAATCAAATTTTCCGTCACTTTGAAATTATTTAATATAATTTCAACAAATGAAGGTAGTACCTTCAATATAGAGTGATCGTCGTACAGAATAATAGTATGCCCGAAATCTGAATTCCCCTTTTGAAGCTCACTGGCGATTAGAATTTTTGACGGCGAAAATGCTGATCTCAATGGAACTTTATTTTTACTCAATCCAGAAATTTTGTCCGCTATCGATTTTGAAAATCGATTACTATCAACCACCGCGCACGCTCCATACATCTGGTCAATTGTCTTTGAGTTGTACGATACATTTGGCCGATCTACCCCACTAATACCATATATCTCCTGGTCGGGATCCCCAAATCTTTGAAGCACAGAAGGGGTCTCGTCGTTTACAAATATTTTGCTTATCAATTCATCCTGATGAAGTAAAGTGTCTTGCATTTCATCTACAAGAACATACGGAAATCGTCTTCTCAAAAATTTGGAAACTTGCGCACTCTCTGTTATCAACTTCTCAGCGTAAATAAACATGTCCCTATAAAAAAAAAGTCCTTGGTTATTCAGTTCAGATCGAGCATTCCAGAGCTCTTTATAGCTAGGTGTTTCGGGACCGGCATTGATTCTGAAGTCAAATCCGATTCTTCCCTCAGTATATGTAAGCCCAAATTTTTTAAAATTTATAAATCTACTCTCAACAAAAATCTTTGTTCCTCTTGATAACTTTGAGTTCATAAACTCAATACAGGCGTCATCATCGACGTATCTGACGTCAATTCCACTCGAGCGAATTTCAGGAAGTCCAATAAACCTGTTTACAAACTCCTGAATAGTTCCGATGAAATGTGGATACCCCAACAATTTACGAGCATTTATTGAGGCGGATTTTTCTATCCTCGCAATGATTTCGTCTTTAGCGACATTCGTATGAGATAAAACACATACACCTGAATGCTTAAAATGCCACCTTTCGGCAAGCAAAATAAGCTTGGCAGCGATTAGAGTCGTTTTACCACTTCCAGGACAAGCTTGAATATCAAGTGACTCAAGAGACCGCAAAATATCTCGCCGGGTGACATCGAACTGCAAATTTTCTGTAGATTCCAGATTGTTGATATCTTTGTCCGTAATTTCAATCATGTCTGTGAGATTCATATACTTTACACTTCTACGCCTGTTGCAAAAGAAATTGCATTCACAATATAAGGTGGCAGAAGAGATTTTAATTCCGTCGGCTTGTCTCGATACTTCTCCTCAAGAATTTTCGCCATTTGAACCGCAAAATCTGTCTTTGAGCTTTCGATTTCGCGCAAAACATATGTGGCTTTGTTTTCAAGATCACCCTCGATGGTGCAATGATCGACAACAGGAATTTTTAAAGTCTCGTCGCCATTCGATTTGAATCCATGGATCGAATTAACACATTCTTCAAATAGGCCGTAATATGCCAAGCAAAATTCAAAAGTCCATTTATCTGAAATAAATATCTTCACATTCTGCATCTCCAAACCACACTTCAACTCGGATCGTCGTTCGTCGTCATTAGCATTACTTGCCCAATAGAATGCATTGTTGTCTTTTCTGATTTTAAACCCATATTTATTTTCAATGACAAGTTCGGCACAATCTGGCCATAAATCCAAATCTCGCATCACAGCGACCTTTATAGGCATAACTTCGGAAGAATTCTTCCGCAAAAATATTTTTGCATATCTTTTCCAACTGGTATTTCCGACATTTACAACTGTAACACCATAGTTTTCCAACGGTGCGTTCAAAAGGCGCGCAAGCGTTGGTAGGAGAATATTCTCAGAGTCTCCTTCGACAAGAAGGACTCCTCTTGAGAAGAATAAATTGGCCTTCGTCGCCTCAAGAAATTTTTGAATAAAAGAATAGTCATCCACGTCCAATAATGTTTCACTTGCTCGCAATGAATATCCCACTCCTTTGCTCATAACTATGAGATTATGAGGATTTGCATTTGAAGTTAAAGTTGGACTGTGCGTTGTAAGTATCACCTGTAAACCAGTTTGATTTTCTTTTGATTTAGCTTTTTCAACCAAAAAGTTCAGTAATTTTAGCTGTAGCTGAGGATGAAGATGTGCTTCCGGCTCCTCTATCAATAAAAGTGGTGATTCAGATTCAAGCTCCTGCTCTAGCAACAATAGCTCTGCCGCCATAAATAGAATGTTATGATACCCCAAACCGTGAGTCCGGTGAACATGCGAAAGACTCAGCCTCAAGCTTTCCAAAACTGTTTTGAGATACCGCCTTTTTTCACCTTCTGAAAGTCCTTCAATATTTTTGACGCCAGCAATATCAATGATTGCTTGTAAAGAAGATTTATCTGTTTCGAAAATTAATTTATGTAGATACTTGTCTCTTATAATAATGGAAGTATCCGAAATAGGAGACCCATCTTTAACCAAAGTCGAATTTGCATCTGCAATTGTCTTTAAAATCAAATCCGCTTTTGATTGATCCTTTAACGCATTAGAGGATCCTAATATTTGAGACAACCGAGATCCTCGTCCTGATGAAAGTTCCGATTCGGCATCTCTCAATGGTTTCAAGTATGTCGTCGCCAGAAAAGATCGGATTTCAGCATCAATCTGCGGCCCTCCGCCGTCTGCTCCAGAACGCAATTCAGTTTTAACAATGGGTACCCCACGTTTCTCTGCCCCAGTGAGAGTTGCAGTCAGGGTAACGTACAAGACCGCAGTGTTCATTTCGCCTACTGCGCTTTCATAAGTCAGATGTTCTAAAAGAATATGGCCAAACCTGTCCAAATCCTCAAATTTCAATTTAATCGAAAATTCGCTCGACTCTTCGTTAAAATCAGAAGGCTGTATAAAATATCGGTCTGAAGTGCTTGTGCCAAGTGTTAACCTAATTGCATCCACGAAAGCCGTTTTACCAGCATCATTTTCGCCGACGAAAATATTTATTCCTTGGTTAAGGATCAACTTAAGATGGGAAAACAATCTAAAATTACAAATCTCAACTTCTGACAAATGCATAAATTTCCTCTATAAACAACATTAGTTTACAGGGACGTGCGATAGCCGTCAGCAAAATGACCAATTCCATAGACCAAAGTTGAGAAACCTATTAGAGACTCTTCGCATCCTTAGCCAACAGATCGACGGAAGACTTAGTCATTACAATGCGACTAATAATCTGCGAAATATGGTTTTCTAGTATAGACTTCAGCTCGGCTTGATGGCCCCCCCGTATTCCAATGACACGTTCATATAAGTCAAGAGTAGACTTTAGTGAATCGCAGATATTTTGAACTTCCGTTAACTCAGTTTTTCTCATCACAATTTGTTTGATGGAATTTTCCGCTTCAGAGTTTTCCCGCTCTACATTGCGATTATTTCGGTTCACATGCCTGGTTGTGTTTGCTTCCCTATCGCTTAAAAACTTGTCATAACTATTTTTTAAGAACGGTAACAGCAACAGAGTTACCAGTGTGAGCCCTAATGCTCCACAGACATTCAACCAAAATATCTTATTGAGAATTTCTTCCACTCCCTCAATTCTTTCACCTGCAGTACCAGGAGAAAATAGAACCACGAAAACTTTCCAATGTAGAATTACTAAATATGTAGTGTATGTACCCCAGATTGGGCTACTCATCCGATCCTTCATCGAGCCACTGACCTCAGACACCATGTACCTATCCTATTCCCCTAGTTGATTTTCGTAAATAATACGAAAAGTAATTCCAGATTTAGCATTGCACCAAAGGTACAGCATTCTAATATTGATCTTATGTAAACGCTTAAGGATAATTCGACCAAACCTTCTCCAAATGAACATCCTCCGCCAAACTCTCCGGCGTAATCAATTCATCTTCTAGCATCAGTCTCCAGCACTCCTCAAAAGTCTTTACCACATCTTTACAAACCGGATGACGACGCCAACGCCTCTCTACCAGCTTCCGAACTACCAGATTATTAATATCCAACTCTTTCACCTTCTGCTTCTTACCGACACTCACTCCAGCTTTACCAAAAGCTATATCAACAAGCTCACTACAGTAAATTTCTTTATTCTTAGAAGTGAAGTATAAATCATACCGACGACCCAAAAGATCTTTTGCGTTGTTCACAATCTCGACTCGTTTATCTGAATCCAAATTCTTATAGCGAAAGACCGAATAACGTCCAAAGCGCCCACGCGCAATCCACTCATTTAACGGAGTACGACTGACTCGAGAGATCGCCTCAAGCACATAAATCTTATCCCCATCCACTTCGATAATACCCACATGGCTATAAAGACTCTTACTCGCCCACATGATTGCGTAGGACTGTTTGGAACTTGAAGATTGGAAAATCAAATCGCCAGACTGATACGCAATATCACCGGCATTAACAATCGAAGCAAAAAACCATACCAAGAAAAAAACATATTTCATCACTTCAACTCCGCAGATTTCTTAATCGCCCCCAAAACCCCACCCACAACATCCGCCATCTTCAGATAGTCCAACCGATCCGCAGTATCCCCAGACTTGTGATACTCCGTATTCCGATAAAACGAAGTATCCGTAATCATCAATGCCGGCCAATCATGCGCCCAGTAACTGCGATGATCGGAAAAATCCACCCCTTCAACCATTGATGGTGCGTTAATAGAGTAAACCGGAACAGAAGCCCCCGCGCTCATCGCAGATTTAAACTCACGCACAACCTCACGCTCCATGGGACTTGCGACAATAGAAATAAAATTCCCCGTCCAAGGATAAAATCCATAAAGCAACCCGATCGGAAACTTCTGAGAAAACCAAGAATCAGAGTAATAACCAATCATCTCAATCGCGATCATCAACTTCACAGTAAAGCCATCAAGCTTTAACTGATCCGCATGATAAGCACTCCCCATGCTGTGATCACCAAAGAACGGAGGTTCCTCTAAGGTATAAGCCACCAACTCAATCGCACTAGGTAACTCACGCTTCTGCGCTTTTAAAAGACGAGCCACTTCCAAAAGCCCTGCCACCCCACTTGCATTATCATCAGCACCGGGACTGACTTTATCGTCAACAACATCATAGTGCGCACCAACGACAATCAGTTCTTTCGCATCCTTATCGCCGTAACGAGCAATGACATTGTGATAAGTCTCTTTATAGGAATTAACTTCTTGAAGCATAACTTCGTATCCATAACTCTCCAGTTCCTTACGGATATAATTTTCCGCAGCTCGCATGGAGAATGGATTTCTGTAAGAACGTGGCGGAGACATTTCAGAAAGGAAGCGCACATGGCGTTCAAGGTTCTCTTTACTAACAGCAACTCGATCCGCCGAACCAAAGCTAGGCAATACAGGATTTCGCAAGTAAATGAACACCCCGAGCCACATAACGAACAGACCACCAACGAAAGTAATAAGAAAGGATTTCGATACGTACTTATTCATTACGAAGGCCATCAATGAAATTCATCGCCAACTTCGCCTCCCGCAAAACCCGCGAAGAATCCTTCGAAGTCACCACCCGAAAAGCAAACCCAAGCCGGAGCACCATCACCATCTCCGCAAAAGCACTCGCCTCTGCCGAACTCATTCCCATAATCTCCATAAGGCTCTTAGAAGTATTCCCAATCCAATACTTCTCATACTTAGCAATCACTTTCCCAATCGCCGTATCAGTCCCACGAAAACGATAGTGAAGCTTAATAATAACCGGATTCGCCTGCACCGCTTGAAGCACGAACTCAGTGCCCTCTTCCAAACGCTGTACTAACTCAGCACGAGTCTTAGGACGATCCGCCTTTTTAGTACGCGCAAAGAATGAAGTAAAAATCTCCCCCGCGTACTCGATCAGGTCCGACTTCTCTTTCCCGATATATTCATAGATCCAGGCACGGGAAACACCTGATTTACGAGATACCTTTGAATGAGTCACCCCATTTAAGCCATCGCGCTCAATAACCTCTAGAATAGCGAGTGACACTGCCACCTGCTTTTGCTCTTTAGAATCAGCCTTATTCGCCATGGATCAATCGTCTCAAAATAGGACCGTGTTTACAAGTATCAGACCGACAAAAAACCACCAGTTCTGTCGGGACCATTCATTCCCATGACCGATACCTATTGATAAATTAGAACCATAGAGACGGAGGCAACATGCTCACGATCACTTTATCAATATTCGTATTCTGCTTTATTCTTGAACGAATCTTTACGGGCTGGAAGTTACCGGACGTAAAAACCTGGCACATCCGAGTCCTTGCGATCAACATCCTGCAACTAGGTATCGTCACACTTGCGGGATACACCTGGGAAAAATGGCTTGCTGCCGTTTCAGTGTTTAATTTATCCGATCACGTGGGTCCCTGGATGGGAGGCTTCGTCGCCTACTTCTTTGCGACATTTATATTTTACTGGTGGCACCGTGCAAGGCACGAATCAGATTTCCTATGGAGATACTTTCACCAAATCCACCACAGCCCGCAACGCCTGGAAGTCATCACTTCATTTTATAAGCATCCCCAAGAGATGTTGGTGAATTCCATCTTGGGAAGTCTGATCGTATTTACGTTCTTAGGCTTAAGTGTTGAAGCAGGTGCGGTCTATACCCTTTTCACAGCCTTGGGCGAGTTCTTCTATCACACCAATATCAGAACACCACAGTGGATGGGATACATCTTCCAACGCCCAGAAATGCATCGAATTCATCATGAATATAATAAGCATAAGAACAATTACGGCGACTTTGTCTTTTGGGACATGATGTTTGGAACTTATGAAAATCCTAAAGAGTGGAATGGCAGTTGTGGTTTTGATGATGAGAAGGAGCAACGTCTAAAAGATATGCTTCTACTTCGGGATGTTCATAAAGGATGACGGAGGTCCTTTGTTAGCAGATCACATTACTTTGTGATCACTTCTTCTGGCTTGTTGGGATCAAGGAAATAGTAGGTATAAAATGGCGTGGCTTTACCATCCACCATTTTAGGTCCTTTAGTTGATATGATCTTACACGCGCTCTCTTTATACTTTTGCGGAACATCGAACTTGATCGCATCCGTTCCCTTAGTGGGATCGATGACCTTGGAAATCTCGCACTTTTTCATTACTTTATCTTGCTCAATCAAGACTTCGAAAATTACTGCATACTTAATGGTTTTTTTCGGAGGTCCTTGAGGAATAGCGAAAGCCATCGTTATGAACACCAAAAAGAAATTTACCATATAAGTTTCCTTTCAAATATCCACAAATGTTATCTTGCTTCCAAGGCATCACCAAGTATTAAATTAATTTGGGTTTATTCCTGGCCTAAGTAAGCGCGTGGTAATTAAATCGGCTCAAAGAATGGTTTAAGCGCAGGCTCCATATAAGAAACAAAAGCCTGCACCTTGGGCGGCGTGAACAAGTGCTTCTGATAAACCAAGTGCACAGGAGCATCATCCAATGTCCAATCAGGTAACACCACCTGCAACGATTTATTCTGAAGCTCCTCGCGACATGTTGAGACTGGCAACAAAGCCACTCCCCCACCTTCGATCACCAATGACTTTACCGACAATACGTTATTGGCGACAAATGCAGGTTTGGCCTCATACACATGGCGATTGTTCCCCGCGCGGATGTGAAATTTCTTAAGCTCTGCTTTGGGAGCGAACAAAAGGCATTTGTATCTTTCAAGATCCGAAGGGTGTTTTAAGTCTTTCATTTTCTTTGCATAGCTTGGCGACACTAAAAACTTAAAAACATCGCGCCCGATTTTACGGGCTCTTAAAGACGAGTCACTTAATTTACCCACACGGATCGCGACGTCGATATTATCACTGACTAAATCTAAAATACGATCCGTTAAAACCATCTCAACAGAAACCTTTGGAAACTTATCTAAAAACCCTGCAAGTAATGGAGCCACAATACTGGGCGCGAAATCGCCAGGCGCTGTAATACGTAAATTACCCTGAGGCTCAAGACTAGAAGCTTGGGCTAACTCAGAGGCCTCTTTAATTTCAGACAACCCTTTAGAGGCCTGATCAAAGAATTGGCGGCCCATATCCGTCAGAATCAAACTGCGAGTGGTTCGTTTAAGAAGTGTCGTTCCTAAATGCGTTTCAAGTTCAGAGATCTTTTTTGAGATTGTTGATTTAGTCACCCCGAGCTCAGAGGCCGCTTTGGAAAAGCTTGAAGCCTTCACGACTCTGGTAAAGATCATCACCGCATTTAAATCCAGCATATCATTCTCCATTGTTCGATATAGGAAACAATGATTTCACTTTAATCTATCTAATCAAACAGTGCAATGGCCGATATATTGGTTTCATAGACAGTCACCACATAAGGGACGTCACAAACAAAGGACAATACAATGGAACAAAAACTATCAGGTAAAACAGCACTAGTAACTGGCGGCACAAGCGGTATCGGCTTACAAACAGTTAAAAGATTCGTTCGCGAAGGAGCCCACGTCTTTATCGTCGGACGCAGACAATCTGAGCTGGATAAAACAGCTAAGGAGCTAGGCTCTCAAGTAACAGCCATCCAAGGGGACATTTCAAATCTTAAAGACCTTGATCGCGTTATGGCGCAAATCCAATCCTCCGGCAAAAAACTCGATATCCTTTTCGCCAATGCAGGCGGCGGAAGTTTTGCTCCGCTAGGTGCGATTTCCGAAGCACAGTTCGATAAGGAATTCGGTATCAACGTCAAAGGCACAGTCTTTACGGTACAAAAAGCGTTACCTGTCTTAAAAGACGGAGCCTCCATCATCTTGGCTGGTTCCACAGCAGCTCTTCAAGGTATGCCAGCATTCAGCGTTTATGCAGCGACAAAAGCAGCCATTCGTTCATTGGCTCGCGGTTGGTCTAACGATTTGAAAGATCGCAAAATCCGCGTGAATACCATTATGCCTGGCCTTATTCCCACTGAAGGATATCAAACAGAGTTAGGGCTTACCCCAGAGCAAATCGATCAGTTTGCAGCTCAAGCCTCCATGCAAATTCCATTGGGCAGACCCGGCTCTACAGATGAAATCGCGAAAGCCGTTTTATTCTTAGCTTCTGATGACAGCAGCTATGTAACAGGCATCGAGCTTGTCGTCGATGGCGGCATGACTCAAGTTTAGAAACTTAGATTTATTAAAAAAGGAGAATTAAAATGTACAACCAAATCGAATCCGTAAATCCGTTCGCTTCCCCTGCCCTTGCAAACCGTCAAAAAGTCGTCGGTGGCAATTCAAAAAATGAAGAGATCATTCGCGGGCTTTATGCCATCGCTGAAAAACAAGACGCAAAAGCCTTTGCAAATCTTTTCACCGAAGACGGTCACTTCTGGGATGTCTCTGCTGGCATGAACTATTACGGCCAAGACACTGGCAAAGTTGTCGACATCTATGCCAAAGCATTCCCCGACATGCACCGCGAGCTTTACAGCATGTGGACCGTCGGAGACATGGTGTTTGTGGAACTCTCACTGAATGGAACACAAAGTGGCGCTTTGGGATTTCCAATAGGTGATCTGCCTGCAACGAATAAAAAAATGAGCACACCGTGCTTTGATGTTTTCAGAATCAAAGATGGAAAAGTTGTTTCATTCCACTGTTACACAGCCGCGACGCAACTTTTGGGACAATTAGGAGTTCTGGGGAATCTTAGTGGCTCTTTAGTTGCCCGCTAAATTCAATAAGGGGATTCACAGCAATCCCCTCAAAGTGCAAATATGCATTAAGACAAATATCCCCAAAACATCCGAGCACGTGGGGATTTTTGCCTCGTATTTTCTCTCGATCAAAACCTAGAGCATACTGTCTTGTAATTCCCGCATTGTCCCTCTCGTAAACCGCCGAAATAACGTAACTTTTTATCTACGTCCTGCCTCTTCATTTTTTGAGAAATCCCCCCCCCATTACGCCCCATTTTTGCATGACATTAACCTAGGAATTGAACTCGATCGTGAGGGTGTAGATTATGAGTACACAGAAGTTAGTACAAACAGGCGTAAATGGTTTAGATGAAATTTTAAATGGCGGTCTGCCATCAGATCGTCTCTATCTTGTCGATGGGGATCCGGGCGCTGGAAAAACCACATTAGGTCTTCAGTTTCTTATGGCGGGAGTCGCCAATGATGAGAAGGTTCTGTACGTCACACTTTCTGAAACAAAAAAAGAAGTGGAAGCTGTAGCACATTCCCATGGTTGGGATATTTCAAAAATCGCTATCTTTGAATTACGGTCCGCAACTGAGCTGGAAGTCGACAATCAAAATACTTTCTTTCATCCATCAGAAATTGAATTAGGCGAAACGACCAAGGCGATTTTAGATGTCGTTAAAAAAATAAATCCAAGCCGCGTTGTTTTCGACTCACTTTCAGAACTTCGCTTGTTGGCACGAGAATCACTACGCTATCGTCGTCAAATCCTTGCACTCAAACAGTATTTCGTAGGAAAAAATACGACGGTTCTTTTACTTGACGATCGAACTTCAGATGTTGGTGATCTTGATCTGCACAGTTTAGTTCATGGTGTGATTCGTCTGGAACAACTTGCACCAGAGTATGGAGCCAACCGACGCCGCATGCGGATTCTTAAGCTGAGAGGCGTATCGTTCCGCGGGGGCTATCATGATTTTGTTCTTAAGCGCGGTGGAATTCTTATCTTCCCACGCCTTGTCGCGAGCGATCATGAAACGACAACCGAGACTAGTTTGCTTAAAAGTGGGGTCTCCCAACTTGATCAACTACTTGGTGGCGGTATAGACCGCGGATCAAGCACGTTACTTATGGGGCCGGCCGGAGCAGGCAAATCGACGGTCGCTTTACAGTACGCCTCTGCCGCCGCAAAAAATGGCGAAAAAGCTGCCATCTTTTCCTTCGATGAAGGAAAAAGATCACTTCTTAAGCGAGCACAAAGTATGGGAATTGATGTTGCTAGCTATATCGAAAAAGGTACGATCACACTGCAACAAATTGATCCGGCAGAACTTTCTCCGGGAGAATTTGTAAGCCTGGTTTGCGATGCCGTCGAAAAACAAAACGCGCGAGTCGTTATTATCGATAGTTTAAATGGATACATCAATGCCATGCCCGAAGAGCGCTTCCTTATTATTCAAATGCATGAACTGCTAAGCTACTTGAATCAACGTGGAGTCGCTACATTTATGATCGTGGCTCAGCACGGCCTGATTGGCTCCAACATGAACTCCCCTGTCGACGTAAGCTATCTTGCCGATACAGTCTTGCTTATGCGTTTTTTTGAGTCCGCGGGAGAAGTTCACAAAGCCATCTCGACTCTGAAAAGACGCAGTGGTGTTCATGAAAAATCTATTCGCGAAATTACATTCTCAAACAAAGGAATTCAGGTTGGAGAGCCTTTGAAACACTTCCGTGGAATTTTAACCGGTGTTCCAGATTTTGTTAGAAACGAACCCCCGGAAAGTCGGTTTTAGATGGCAGCGCTAGAAGAAAGAATTTTAATATTAGCCAGCACGGCAAGAGATTCCGAATCAACTCACAAGATTTTGACTGAAGCGAATCTTTGCCCATGTATTTGCCGTGATTTTGATGACTTGCTGGAGAAAATCAATGAAGGCGCGGGCGCCCTGCTATTGGCAAAAGAAGTTTTAATTCCGCAGAACCAGGAACGCATAAAGAGTTCACTCAGCATTCAGCCATCTTGGTCGGATTTACCTATTATTATTTTAGCAAGCGCTGGCGACCTGACCCAAGGAAAGAAAGAAACCCTGGAAGTCTTAAAGTCATTACGAAATGCCACGGTTTTAGAAAGACCTATTCGTGTCGCGACCTTGGTTAATGTTCTGGAATCGAGTATTGCCAATAGAAGGCGGCAGTATGAAGTCCGCGATCTTGTACGCTTACTCGTGGTCGCGCGCCAAGAAGCGGAAACCGCTAAGGCTGAGTCAGATCAAGCCAACAAAGCGAAATCAGAATTCCTGGCAAATATGAGTCATGAAATCAGAACTCCTTTGGGAATTATCATCGGCTTTTCAAGTCTTGCCGAAGACGAAAATGCATCGGCAGAAGAACGACAAACCTATCTCAACACCATTCAACGTAACGGAAATCTTTTACTAGATTTAGTGAACGATATTTTGGACCTTGCAAAAGTCGAGGCCGGTCACATGGCGATCGAGGAAGTTGACACTTCTATCACGGATATTTTGAATGATATCGTGTTGGGTTTAAAACCGAAGGCTGCGGAAAAAAACATTCAACTGATTACGAAGATTCCCGATAACTTTCCGGCCAACCTTAAAACAGATCCCACTCGCGTTCGCCAAATATTTTTGAATGTTATTGGGAACGCTGTTAAATTCACTAAGTATGGCAGTGTCACAGCAGAGCTGTCCTTCAAGATAACAAACAGTAACCATATTGAAGTGAACTTGCTCGTGACCGATACGGGATTGGGCATCACTGACGAACAACGACTGAAACTGTTCAAACCCTTCACTCAGGCCGATGGCTCAACGACGCGAGAATACGGTGGAACAGGTTTGGGCTTGGTCCTTTCCAGGAATCTGGCAAATGCACTGGGTGGCAGTTTAGAACTTGTCGAAAGCCAACAGAACGTTGGTTCCACATTTAAAATCACCGTCATGGCAAAACAGGCAATGGAAGTACAAAACAGCACGGCAGAAAATGTAACCAAACCCCAAGCGACCTTTAAAGGCTTGGGAATACTTGTGGCTGAGGACTCACCTGACAATCAGTTCTTGCTTTCAAGACTTCTAAAGCAGGAAGGAATGACAGTCGATTTAGCCAACAACGGACTTGAAGCTATTACCAAAGCTTCAAACAATCAGTACGACATTATCTTAATGGACATCCAAATGCCAAAAATGGACGGAAACAAAGCAACTTCCTATTTAAGACAAAGTGGCTACAGCAAACCGATTATCGCTTTAACTGCCAACGCGCTGAAAGGAGACAAGGAAAAAGCACTGGCATCTGGATTTGATGACTACATAACTAAGCCGATTCAGCGCACCGAACTTTTTGATTCGCTGGAGAAGGTTATTCGTAATGTTTAAAATTATTCTTTCGCCCTATAGCGAGAACCAATCCTGGATCCTCAGGATTCCTGGAAGAACTACCTCAAATGGTGAGTTAGAAGTGACTCGCGATCCAAATGAATCTTGGCGCTTCAGTCCTGGTTTCTGGCATCAAATCAATAAAATTCCCGTCCAAGGATAAAACCCATAAAGCAATTCCATCGGAAACTTCTGAGACGACAAAGACTCCGAGTAATAGCCAATCATCTCCGTCCGCTTCACCGTGCATAAGAAAAATTGAAGAGTGGAATGGCGCTATAAAGCCGGGCCAAAGAGTCATTGTTTTTGAATAACCCATTCAACATCATGCCAATGACATATGTTGAATTCCTCTTTTTGAACTTTAATGAAATCCGATTTTGGCTTTATTTTACAAGCTCGATCCTCTAATCCACGCAAACCAGCAATCTGACAACATCTATAACGATTATAGCTGAGAGAATATGTAACTTTAGTGCCCACCTTGCTATCGCATGCTGAGCCTGTGGCACCTACCACAAACACGCCATCCTTAGGTTTATCATCATGCCCTTTATCTTCTCTAAGCTCTCCGACAGTACGCATTTTAATTACACAACCATCTTGTTCAATTTCAATGGGCTTGATCGACGAACCTTTTTCATTGTAGGAACAGGTTCGCGTTGCTTTCTCGATTGAAATTACAGTGAAATCCCCAGAAACATAGTTCTTGGGATCTGCGGGGCAGGAAGCCTCTACGTGACTACCGGCCAATAAAATTAAAATAATAATTTTCACATGACGAAACATCACTTTTCCCTACTTTTGCCCGAATCCTTTTTTTATACCATTTACAAATGATACTACCGTGCTTTGCGAAACTTCAAAATTGTCCTTATTGGAATTGGCAACGAAGTTACTCCAAAACTCAACAAACATGACTCCGTTTAAAATATCAACAGCAGCGTATTTGATCTGATACTATAATTTTTAACGCGTTTAACTTGTAGACAACGAAAAATCCGTGCTCGTGTCTGATTCGCGGCGCTAGTTAGCGATTTAAACACAGAGTCATCACGTTTCTTTGACCTTTTACTCTAGTCAAGTCACGCTTAACGAACACGTACGGAGGGGTTCAATGAAAAGTCTATTTTTGACGGGTGCGATTTTGTTGGCTGGTGGTTTGGCGCAAGCGGCGCAAATTCACTGTGAAGGTTCTTACTACTGGTACAAATTCCAAGCTGATGCAATGACGTCTGGTAACCAAATCGTGGGCGACATTATCGTCACGGTGAGTGGTGGATCTAGCAAAAGAATCGCGATGCAAGTAAATTCAAGTGACGTTCAAGAGGGCCGTTATATCCGCGCAACAGCTACTGGCGAAGGTGCTGCCGGTCGTTTGGAAACTAAATTTGATGCTTCTTCCAGATCATATTCTGGAACTTTGTATGCCAACACTTCTGAAGGCAATGCTGACGTGGACGTGGTTTGTACAATGACTAAAGGTTTGTACCCGCAATTCGATATGTCGATTGAAGAAGCAAACTTCTTGGGTCTTTACCCAGTTCAACAATTCGAAGCACAGTAATTAAAAAAAGGGTTCCACAAGGGACCCTTTTTTTTAACAGACATCTGATAGCTACTTATCCCGCGCGCTTAAAGCCCTTTTTAACGGCTTGATCAACAGTTCGAACGAAATGCTCGTCACGTCGACGATCGACTTTCACTCTGTCGTAAACAGGATCAAAGGGAAGATAGTAGTTCTTCTCCCCGGTTGGCGAAACACTGCATTTTATCATCGGATACGAACGATTGAGTTTTTCTGTTCTGATCTCGACGCCCAAGGCACTTGCCGCTTGTTTTGCTAAGCTTGAAAAGTTGGATGTCGAGTAAAAGATCGCTCTGGTATTACGGTTGGTATCTTCTGACGTGACCTTTAAATGAGTCATCTTACCAAACAACTGATAAATGTCATTATCATGAACCACACGTCGTTTTCCCCACGCTCTGGTTTGGATGATCAGAATTTCACTGGGAGTTTTAACGATAATATCTCGCCCATGATCTGCATAGCCTTTAATTCCTGGCAGGTAAGCAACATCATGACCTTGGTTTTCATAAATGTGGCCTATATAGCGTTCATAGAAGCGAGCGGCCTGGCGTGGCGACATTGGCTCGCTTAAAAAATGATCCAAGTCGTCTTGAACCTGAGAGTCGCGAGTGACACTTCGGAATGCAATAATTGCGACGAGCGCAACAAGCAAAATGATGAAGGCGACGAGATGGTATTGCATACTTCTTCATCGGAATTTTCTTTGTTAAACAAAAGGACATTTCCCTTGTGGCGTGTTCCATTCTGGAACATTTTCTACACCCATAGAACCTTCGTCATATGTGATTTTAATCAGTTTGGTTGTCGCGCGTTTCATAGGAAATCTCCGCGTCGAAAGGTTTTAAAACTCCTGACTTTAGAACTTTTAAAGGCGTGCGCCCTTTAAAATAAACCAGCTGTTTGGTGGAAACATCAAACTCCAATATCATGGGGTCCACCAACACCGAAATAAAAAAATTCCGTGGCTTCATCTTTAATACCAGAACTTTTTTCTTATCACGCTCGCTCTCTTTAATCTTTTCAAACTGAAAGTCGACGGTTCTTTCAAGTTCTAAAACGCTGAATGCAGTATGCACAATTTCTGCAGCCATCAATTTTTCCCAATTACGGGAAATAAAATGCTCAATCAAAGGACCATTGATAAACGTATCCACTTCCTGAGTCTTTCCGGACCCTACTTTTAGTTTGCCACCGCCGTCAGCAATCTTGTAGGTATCAAACGAAGCTTTATTCCCTTGTACATTAAGATCCCAAGCTTCTTTGGACTGCAGTTGCTGAACTGACTGAGAAACTAAAGCACCATTTCTGACAACAACAGTTTCAGTCATGACAACCTGACCCTTGGTATCTTCGATCTTGGCCTTAGAGGTGAAGCTTTCTGAATCTTGCTGCTGAATTTCCGTCGTCTGTATGAACAAAGGATCCTGGTTCATTTTTCCGAGTTCATAAATCTTTGAAATTCGCGTTTGGCTCTTAGCCCAAACTAGCGCAGGGAAAATAAAAAGTAAAACGACGAGCGTTCTCATAACTATCTCCGTACTTTTTGAAGATTCTGAAAAACAACTTTTAAAACAAGATAAGCAACAGCGGCAATCACAGGCATGACGAGCAACCAAGCAACCATTCCCCTTAAACCCGCCAGTCCATAGTTCACGAAAAAAATGCCGGGAGCTGCGAAAAATTCCGCAATGATCGTCTTTGGATTAAACGAAACGGCAGGAACAGAAAAGATCCATGCTCCCATATTAAGAAATACAGGAATAAGCAGGAGCTGAACCGGCGCTAAAAGATAGTTCACCGCCTGCAAAGTCGGCTGGTTCAGCTTCAAAACCAAGCCTACTAAAAGACAAAGCACCGTCGTCGTTCCCAACGCAGGAAACAAGGCCAAAGCAAAACCGACAGCGCAAGTAAGTGCCAATCCTTCTGCTGAAGCCCCTTGCTTAAGCTGCTGGATAAGAAACTGCCGACTGCGATCAAATGCTTTGCGAAGCCACATGACTAATCTCCCTTTCTGGGAAACCACGGAATAAATGCGGATGTCCTGGCTTGATAAGCACGATAAGCGTCACCTCGTTTTTGTAAAGCCTGAGCTTCCGATGGAGGAATTCCAGTGACCTTCACCAAGATAAAGAGAATAAACAGCGGGGCAAAAATCGTATATGCAGCTCCCGGAGTTCCCAGGGCCGCGATATAAAATCCCCACCAGATCATACTTTCGAAGAAATAATTGGGGTGCCGAGAATACTTCCACAACCCCACATCACACACTTTGCGTTGATTTTCTGGATTGGACTTAAACTTCTGAGCCTGAGCATCGGCTATGCTTTCACCAACGAGTGAAACAAGACTTACCGCAATACCACACCATTCAAGCACCGTAAGATGCGGAGTGGAATTGTTAAGAGGCTCTAGGAACAACAAACTTAATAGAACGACACTAACACCCTGATACTGAAAGAAAAGATAAAAGCGCCAGCCCAAATTAGCGCCATACTCTTCGCGCAAGGTGCGATATCTTGAATCTTCTGCAGGGTGATGGGAGTAAATTCGACGGCTTAAAAAATAAGTCAGCCGCAAACTCCAGATAGATACCACGGCAAAGATCACAACTTTTCGCAACCACCAGCCTTCTGCAAACAAAACATAAAACCCGGAAACCAAGGAGAAGGATAAAGCCCAAACACTATCAACTATACTAAAATTGTTCCAACGTTTGCCCAACCACCATGTGGCCGACATTACTAATGCCATCAACAAAAGTCCGCCACAAAGCTGCATCCAAAAGCTTTCCATAACATCTCCTAGCGCGGTCGATTCTTAAAGAGGTAGTGAGAGACACCCCACTCACGGCCCTTATCGAAACCAAAAAGTTCAGCACAAGACATAAAGAAAACACGCCAACGCTCAAACCAGACTTCACTCTCGGAGTTCCCATAGACTTTGGCAAAAATCTTTAAGATTTCATCGCGATTTCGATCCATGTTCTGAAGCCATGCCTCTGACGTCTTCTGATAGTGGACACCGTTCCAACTCCACTGCTGTTCCAATAAAAGATCTTTCTGGAAATATGTTAGCAATTGGTGACTTGGCATCTGTCCGCCCGTAAAAAAATATCGCCCCATCCAATTATCAGCTCCTTCAGTTTCGAAAGGATATGAATACTTGCTGTGAGTAAAGATATGAACGAATAGTTTGCCCTGGGGCTTAAGCCAAGTGCTGAGGCGTTCAAACAGGATCTCGTAATTGCGAACGTGCTCTAACATCTCAACACTGATGACTCGGTCAAAACCATTAACCCAATCTTCAGGTGCCTTAAAGTCACCGATGTCACCTGTCACTATATTGACATTTGAAAGACCGCGTTTTGAGGCCTGTTCTAAGATATATTCCCGTTGAGATTTGGAATTCGAGATTCCCACAATTTGTGAGTTCGGAAACTTCTCTGCGAGTTTCAAAGAAACCGATCCCCAGCCACAACCCAAATCAAGAATTCGCATTCCGTCTGCGACTTGCGCGCGTTCAATAGTCAACTGCAACGCAGCGTCTTCTGACTGATCAAGACTGGTACAACCTTGAGGCCAATAACCAGAACTGTATTTTTTATTCTTTCCAAGAACCAGCTGATAGAAACTTGCCGGTAATTCATAGTGTTGCTGGTTTGCTTTTTCTGTCGCAAACGCAATGGCGGACTTTTTGAGATCATTCACATAGGCAGAGTTTCTTTCCTGCTCTAATTCTCTGTCGGCGATGTCTAAGCTTTTAAGCCGATCACGACACAACTGACGAATTCCAACGCGGACCAGTTTTTCTGGAATCCAACCTTTTTCCATCCAATCAATCAATACTTCTAAAGCCATGATGCAACTCCTTATTTCTGCAAAAGATAATGACCGACGTTGATACGTTCCGCTCTGAAAGCGCCTTCACAGTAACTTAAATACAGATCCCACAACCGCATAAACTTGTCGTCGAAACCCATCTGGCGAATGTCCGCTTCAACCGAATGGAAGTTTTCTTTCCACTTCAGAAGCGTATCTGCATAAGAAACGCCAAATTCAAAAGGCCTGTCGTTTTTCAAATCATAACGACTGGCATATTTATCAAAAACTTGGTTCGACAAAAGCATACCGCCAGGAAAAACATAGCGTTGGATAAAGTCCGTTTTGCGACGGTACTGTTCAAAGTACTGATCCTGTATCGTGATGGATTGGATCAAAGCAGACCCCTTATCTTTCAAGGAACTGCTGACTTTGTTAAAGAATTCTGGCCAGTATTTTTCACCCACGGCTTCGATCATTTCGATCGATACGATTTTATCGTATCGCCCCTCAATCTCACGATAGTCCTGCTGGCGCAGTTCGACTTGATTTGCAAATCCGGATCGAGCAATCAATTCACGATTGTACTGGGCTTGAGAAGGAGAGTTCATAACCGCCGTCACTCGACAACCGGTCCGCTCTACTGCACGGGAAAAGAATCCACCCCAACCACAGCCTATTTCGAGAACATGGTCGTCGGCGCTAATATCCAGTGCATCGATAATTCGATCATACTTTTTCATCTGGGCCTGCTGCAGATCCTCTGCGGCACTATCGAAAAGCCCTGCAGAATAAGTCATACTGGGATCAAGCCAAAGACTATAAAACTGATTACCCAGATCATAATGGGCCATGATATTTTTCTTAGCCCCATTTTTTGTATTGGGATTCATAAAATGTCGGAGCCGGGCGAACAAAGTCCCATACCAAGTTCCGTGCAGCAGACGGTTCACTGCATCTTCGTTGACGCAAGCCCACTGCACAAGCGCTGCAATATCGTCAACTTCAAGATCTCCGCGAATGATCGCCTCGGCCATGCCTAGATCGCCCTTATCGATTAGCTCGTCAAAGACGCGCCAATTGCGTGCTCGCACGGATATGATCGGCTCCCCAGCCCCAAAGGAGTCTTGAGCTCCGTCAGGAAAAGTCACTTGTATAGTGGCTCCCTTAGAGTTCTGCAAAAGCTTCATCAAAAGTTTTGATTTAAATGTCATATTGTTCATGTGATCTCCTTTTGAGGGGGCTCCGGCTTTCTGTAAAAACTCACTCGCTTGCTCCACAACTTGAAGGCCTGCCAATGAATCCGTATCACCACGAGCGGTGTCATCCAACCATACGTCACTAGCAGTTTCCAAAATGATTCTTTTTCAAAACTTGAAACTGCTCCCTCAATCCATGACGAGAATCGCAAATTTTCGTTAACATCATAATAAAAAATATCAACGCGAGAGTTAGCGTCTTCGAGCTGAAATCTAAATTTATAAAAACCATCCACGGGAAAAAATGGACTGACGTGAAAAACTTTGTCTGATCGATAAAATTCAGACGCTTGAATTCCTCCGACAGGACAAATCCAATAAAAGTGCCGCTCCCCAAACGTGTTATTTACTTCGCACAAAACCGCCTCTAACACACCATTACGTCGGCAATACCAAAAGCTTACCGGATTAAAAGCGAATCCAAACATCCGAGGAAAAGTCTGTAAAATAACTTCTTCCGGCTGGTAGTTGCATTCTTTCTTCAAAAAACCAACGATCGCCTCATAGAAAGAATTTTTACGCCCCTGCAGATAGTCTTCAGATTTTAAAGAAAAACTGCCCTTGGATATTCTTTTTAAGACATTTAGCTGATCGCTTTCTGATTGCAGGGAAAATAGCAAAGCAAACGTCGGATAACGAAAACTATGACGGACCTGATGATTTCTGCTGTGATAAATATGTCCTTTTAAAATCTGAAGGGATGTCATGAAACCTCCCAAGGTGGACGCATCCCCAGAGCTTCTCCGACACGCACAGCGCTCAACAATCCATCCTCATGAAATCCATAGCGAGTCCATGCGCCGGCAAAATAGACGCCACCGTTTCCTTGAATCTTTGACAGCATCTTTTGTGCGTTAATAGCCAAACGATCAAATTGCGGATGATCATATTGAAACTCTTGAGCCACCGACTGAATGGGCTGCCGAGGGTTTAACGTCACAAAAAAATCTTTCTGCGTTTTCAACGGCTGCAGCTTATTAATATAGTAAGTTAATGATACGTTTTCGTGATTGCTCTTATCCGGGGAACCAAGAACATTCCAAGAAGACCAACACTTTCTTCTGGTGGGCATCAGCGTCGCATCTGTATGAAGAATTGTTTTATTACTAGAGGTACGGAACGAACTCAGCACCTGTTGTTCAAGGTCCGAAGGGTTCTTCAACATACGAGCCGTTAGCGGGGCGTGAGTGGCAAAAACAACTCGGTCAAACTCTAATGTTTCGCCTTTTGCCTGCACCAGGACTTTGCCATTATTGCGCTCGACAGCGTCGACAGGTGTACTGAGATGAATGAAAGGGATCTGTGCCGCAACCTTTTTAACATACTCAATCGAACCACCCTTTACCGTTCTCCACACCGGACGATTGCTTATTTGTAGCAGACGATGATTGATAAAAAAGGTCAAAAAGGTCTCTGCGGGAAAGGCTTCCATGCCGCGCTCGGGAGTTGACCAAATGGCCGCTCCGATCGGCAAAAGATAATCACGCTTGAACTCATCACTGTACCCGCGTGCATGAATAAGTTGCCCAAGACTCCATTCATTTCTTTGTGCTGCCTCGCGATTTTCTTCAGCCTCCCGTTGAAATCGAGTGATATCGTAAAGCATTCTTAAAAAACCCGGACGCAGGACATTTAGACGTTGAGAAAAAACCGTGTCCAAGTTGGTACCCGCCCACTCCAAATTCTTGTGAGGCGCTTTAATAGCTAAAGACATGTCAGAGGCGACCGTTTCTACGGCAAGAGTCTTAAAAAAGCTTTTAAGGTGCGGATAGGTTAATTCATTGTACACCAGAAAGCCTGTGTCCACGGCGATATCAGAGGCGCCATCGTGAACTTGCACAGTGTGTGCATGTCCTCCCAAACGGCCTTCAGACTCAAAAAGATGAACTTCATCTGTTTGACTCAAAATCCACGCTGTGCCCAATCCACTGATGCCCGCTCCGATAACTGCTGTCTTCATATGAAACCTCGAACCTGCGGTATGTCTTACTTTTAATTTATTGTATAGTTTTTTCTATACAATTGAAAGGGGTCGGGGTTAAAATTATTCCAATGGCTAAGATTGAGGTATTTTCGATAAGACAGGTAATAGAGCTGACCGGGATCTCCGAGTTCACTCTGCGGGGTTGGGAAACCCGCTATAAAGCATTTAAGCCAAAAAGAAGCGCCACCGGACGAAGGATCTATTCTCGCCAAGATATTCAAAAAGCGCGCCTCCTGCAGACTCTTTTAGACAAAGGATACAAGATCGGTAATATAGCCAAACTAAGCCTTACAGATCTTGAAAAAATTTTGCCGCAACAGGAGGCAGTAAGTTCAACACTGACCCCGTCCCCAGAAAATTTAAATTTTGTGAATGAGGCCATGGATCTGGCCCATCTTTTCAAATGGGATGTGCTATCTGAAAATCTTCACAAAACGCGCAGCAAAATGAAACCTGTTGCTTTCGTCACTGATATTTTAACTCCTCTTGCCGGGCAAATGGGCTATCTTGTTGGCGCAGGACAGTTATCAGTGGGACAAGAACATATTCTGTCGGCGTTTATCAAAGAACAACTTATTCTTATTCAAAGTGCCAAAAAAAACGCTAAATCTAAAGCTCGTCTGATCATGACAACTCCCGATGGTGACCTTCATGATATGGGAATTGCTTTTGCTTCAAGCCTTAGCAGGCTTGAAAAAATTCAAACACTTTTCTTGGGGCCTAGCACGCCAAAAATAGATCTCAGCGAAACCTGTCTTCGGTACAATGCGACTCACCTACTGATTTCCAGCACCGTCTCTGAAGAAGAAGGTGCCAAAGAAAGTCTTTTTAGCTATATCAACTTTTTAGATCGAAACTTGCCAGGAAATGTCGTTTTTCTTTTAGCAGGACGCAACACCATGCAAACGGACTTAAATCTGAAACGTCCGCTTGTCACGTTTCGCTCCATGAGTGAGTATCACGCCTATCTAAAAGATCTTTCGTAAGAAACTACCAAACTTGGGGAACCTTCTGAATCTTCGAGATATCATAACCAGATGCTTTAAGTTTTGCGACTAGAGCTTCATAAACATCTGATGGCATGGTCGGCTTTCGCGACATGATCCAAACATAATTGCGACTGGGAACGCCAATTACGGTATAAGAGTAATCGTCAGCGAGATCGATCACCAAATAAGCGAACTTAAGCGGCCACCAAGGCTGCACCCGCCATTCGGCATTGGTTTTTTTGTCATAGATCCAGGCTTTTTGAGGATACTTTTTTACAGGCCCGGTCGGACTATCCGCATTGTATCGAAAGTCCACGTCGATACGCTCTTCTTTGGAATTCCAAGAGTAAGACTCGATGGCGTTGTTCGCTCCCTTTTCAACAAAGGTCGGAATATTGGCGATCACATACCAGTCGCCCATGAATCTTGAAATATCCACATAAGATACAGTTGCAAGTTTGTCCTGAGACATCGTCCCGCACCCTCCCAATAACAACAAGGCTCCAATTACAAAAAATAGTTTCATAAATTAATACTTATCGTAAATAAGGTTGTCTGTATCAAAACCGCGATTTTTTAGATTTGTGATCAGCTGCTTTAACACCAGCGGTTCCATGGGAGCCTGCCGTGAAAGAATAAATAACGACTTCTTTTTCGGGCCACTAACCACTGCCCATTGATAGTTAGGATCTAAATCAACTATCCAATAGTCTCCTTTGGCAAAGATATTAAACTTAACTTTTAGTTTCGCCGGAACCGAAGGATCGACCACGTTTGCCTGGCCATGAATATCCGTCGTTGAGCCATTCTCTTTATAACACGTGTTTTTCACCGAAACAGACAGTGGGGTCAGCACCGCATATTCAGCTGTCGAGCGTACACATCCGCGTTGAAAAAAATTGGGAGAATGAGCCACCTCGTACCAGAATCCAACATACCTACTTAAATCTACAGATGAGACGACTTCAGGATCCGAAGAATCATGAGAGGGTCCCCAACTGAACCCACAAAGACTTAAAAGGACAAACAGTGAAAGAATTTTTCTCATAGAGTTTCCTTAACTTTTACAAGTTCTTCTTTTGTATAGATTATTCTATACAATTAAACAGAAAATTCCAAGCGTTAATTAGGCTCGGGAAGTTCAATGGTTCCGCACACATAGGCAGAGGCGCTGTATGCGTTATAGCAAAGCTGAGAACATTAAACGACTTTAACAACAGTCTTTTTGTAAAGCATCGCGATTACAGATGCGCGCCCCAAACATCCACTCTTTTCACTTAACGTGGCTGCGGCTGCCGCCAATCCCCACCTTAAAATTTCAGAGCCGGAGTGATTTCCCTTAGCGATCTGTGCACACATCGCTGCGACCATTGAATCTCCCGCCCCCACTGTTGACTTAACTTTTATCTTAGGACTTTGACCATAGTAGCACCCATTTGGGGTAACCAATAATGCCCCACCCTGTACCGATGAGACACAGACAAAAGAAATATTTTTTAACAACTTTACGGCTCTCTTTTTAACTTCCAATATCGACTGGACGCGACTGCCTGTTAGCAAATGAAACTCTTCTAAGTTTGGCTTGATCAAAAGTATCTTCGTGGACATCAGATGCTTTAGAATCTCTCCAGGACAGTCCACAACCACGGGTATACTCAGATCCTGAGCAGAGTGAATAATTCGCATCAAATTAGTAATTCCAAAACGAGGAGGCAACGATCCTCCAATCACCAGCATTTTACAACCTTTGATCATCTTCAGTAGCTTTGCCAAATCATCAATTTCTCGCTCCTGAATACGAGGGCCCGCAAAACTCAGACGAGTCTGACGATGGCTTCTCAAGCTAGTTATTGTCATATTGACTCGAGTCGACTCATCTACCCTGACGAACCGATGTTTTAAACCCTCGGCATCAAGCAAATGACTCACTTCCCTACCAATACTTCCACCTAAAAAACCCGAAGCGATAACAGGGACATCTAAACGATGTAAAATACGAGCTGCATTTATTCCGTTTCCACCAGCCGTACGTGTTTCATCATGCACGTAGGTCTTCTCGTCCAACTTAACAAGTTCAACTGTGCCGCTAATATCCAAGGCAGGGTTTGGGGTGATTGTTAAAATTTTATGCTTCATTTGCACTCCACATCTATAAAATCTCACTCTCTTATGTTCAGGGTCTTTAAGGATTAGATGGAAATGTGATCAAACATGTTGCCAGCAAATTGTTTGAGAAGAATAAAACTAATAATGTATGAAAGAAAAAAAAGCCAAATTTCTCAGGACAATAAAAAATTTTGGACCTGGCATGGTGACGGGGGCTGCTGACGACGATCCCTCCGGAGTTGCGACCTACACTATCGCTGGCGCGCTGTATGGCTATAAGTTTCTTTGGACGTCGTGGCTAACCTGGCCTTTGATGGCATGTGTTCAAATGATGTGTGCAGATATCGCGCTCGCATCGGAAAAAAGTCTTACCGAAACCCTCATCCAAAAATATTCCAGAAGTTTAGCCGCACCCGTAATATTCGCTCTATTCACGGCAAACACTCTGAATGTCGCTGCAGACTTATCCGCTATGGCAGATGCTCTTGCCATCCTTACAGGACACCCCAGTCTGCTCTACCTGATACTTACGGGTATTATAGTTACCGCTTCAATGATTTTTTTTACTTACAGAACGATAGCCAGAACGTTGACCTGGCTAACATTCTTTTTACTCGCCTACGTTTTCACAGCGATGAAAGTAGAGACAAATTGGGAGCAATTAATTAAGGGTTCCTTTTACTTTAGACCCCCTGAAAGTTCCGCAGAGTGGTCAATGATCGTCGCACTGTTAGGCACGACCATAAGTCCTTACTTATTTTTTTGGCAGAGCTCCCAAGAACTGGAAGAGCTTAGAACAAACAAAAATTTCGACTACGCCAACGTGAAAAGATTCCGAAAGTGGGACATACTTTTGGGGACATTTATCTCTAATCTTATAATGTATTTCATCATTTGGACCGCGGCCGGAAGCCTGCATGCAAACGGGATATTCAACGTTGAAAACTCGGCTCAAGCAGCCCGGGCGCTCGAACCACTCCTGGGACACGCCTCCCTGGTCGTTTACACCATCGGAATACTAGGTGTGGGAATGCTCGCGATCCCCACGTTAGTTGGATCGTCGTCTCTTGCTGTTGCGGATCTTTTCCGGTGGCAAAGCGGACTAAATAAAAAATGGAATGAGGCACAAGCGTTTTATTCCACCCTGTGCCTGGGAATGTGTATCGCGATAATTTTGAATCTCTTTCAATTTAATCCAATCAAGGCTTTGTTCTATTCAGCCATCGTAAACGGACTTCTATCACCGGTATTGATTGTATTATGTCTACTGGTTTCCCGCGATTCAAACATTATGAAAAACCGCCCCCTCGGAAAACCAACGGCCCTGTTGGCCTCTCTTACCGCACTAGTAATGCTTTGCTCCGCCGTTGGAATGTTCCTATTTTGAAAGAACTAAGACCTTAACAAGCTACTTTTCATCAGCGTCTTCTTCGAACACATGATGCGCACCTAACTTTGTCGTCGCTTTTTTGGGCTTGCGCTGACTTTCTTTTCCAAGCTTAGATGCCTTTTTGGTTTCCACAGTTTTATACAATCTCTGATTTTTCATTTGAATCTCCCATAACTGTTTTAAGGCTCAACTACGAAGTTTGTTACCGCAACTTACACATGAGAAATTTGCTTTCCATACATGTCAAATATGGCTGCCGCGCACTTTTGCCTGCAATAAGACACCCCTACCGGCAAAATCCTGACACAGCATTTGAAGCGACATATTCTTGGAGCATGCGAGGTTAATATGAAACCCCATCACGGACAAATTGGCGCAATGAATGAAACCGAAGCTTTGAAGCTTATGGAAGAGAATCGCTTCGCGCACCTTGCATGCCACAACAGAGATGATATTTATTTAGTACCAATTTCCTATATTTGTACTGACGGATTTATATATAGCCATTCAGAATCCGGAAGAAAAATCGATATTATGCGGAAAAATCCCCACGTCTGTGTCCAGGTGGAAAAAATAGAAGACTATTCTCATTGGAAAAGCGTCATTGCTTGGGGAGATTTCGAAGAGTTACACGGGTACGAAGCTAATGAGGCCATGCGCCTGCTTTAAAAAAAAATAAGCGAAGAGACCGGGGCTGCCCGACTATCATCTTTGGGATTAGATATGGCTGCTCAGTTAGAATCGGCGATCATTTACAGAATCAAAATTAAGAAGGTGACCGGTCGTTTCGAGAGCTCAAATGCAAACTCCGTAAATCTTTAGGCGATTTTCCTAATTCTTTTTCGATTACAGTTTGCATTGCAAGGAGGCCCGCTTGTACTTTCCGAACAAACGAGACATCGTGAGGAATAAAGATAAAGTTCTCATGCTGAGACCAAAGTTCGCGAAGCTTGATATCCAACTCGACCGCTTCCTTTTCAGTTTCTATCCGCAGTGGATTGCCACTTAAGAACGGGAGGCCACTGACGGCTGCTGTCTCGAAAAAAATGACAGCGTCATAGCGAGCCAATTCCTGTTTTAAAGTAGTGCCCAAACTTTCAAAGTATTCTGACGAATTTCCCGGCCAAAATGCACCGCCATCAACGGTACCCCGATCACAAAGTAAGACCGGACTCCCGTATTCAGCAGCCTGAGCTTCCTCAAGGCATAATTGCACGTTATATATTGCTTTCTGGGCTATTTTTCGCACATCGCTGCGCACAGATCGAGGGAACCCTCCCGAATATAACAGAGTGGCAGATTCCGGCACTATCACAATGTGGCGGTTTATTTCTCGACGAAACAACTCGGCAGCCGTCGTTTTTCCCCCACCAGGTCCTCCGGTCAAAACTACACGAAAATCATTTCGACTCACGCTGCCTCCCATTTAAAAAATTATACGAACAAATGAAGAGCAAAACAAAAGGCAGAGATAAAATCAAAATTCCTTGAATTCTGTTGTTGCAATACACACCGTTAAATTTAACTTTGCACAATAAAAAATTTGGCCAAAACTGAAAATATCCAAGGAAATAAAATGAATATTACTTTTTTAGGTGGAGCCGGCACTGTCACTGGATCAAAATATCTTGTGACGAGCGGTGATGATCAAATACTTGTGGATTGTGGTCTCTTTCAGGGATTGAAACAACTTCGTCTTCTGAACTGGGAAAAGTTGAATATTGATGTCAAAAAATTAAAAGCCGTAATCTTAACCCACGCACATCTTGACCACTGCGGATACCTCCCTTTGCTGGTTGCACAAGGTTTCACTGGTCCTATATATTGCACACCACCGACATTGGACATTACTAAAGTCATTCTCGAGGACTCAGCAAGAATTCAAATTGAAGAAGCCGATTTTGCCAATAAAAAGCATTTTAGTAAGCACACCCCAGCCAAACCCCTTTATGACCTGGAAGATGTGAAAAGAACACTGCCCTTACTGAAAGCAATAGATTTCTATTCTAAATTTTCAGTGGGTTCCCTGGAAATTCAATTTCAATCAAGCGCCCATATTCTGGGGGCGGCTTCGGTATATATATCGAACGAAACTCAACGCCTGCTATTTTCTGGAGATATCGGAAGATATCAAGATCCTCTCATGCCAGCGCCCCTACCACCGGGTGAAGCTGACTGCATAATTATGGAATCAACCTACGGCGATAGAGTCCACGACGGCGTAACCTCATTTGAACAGCTTAAAAAACTACTTAACGACTGCTGGCGCAGGAAAAGCGTTCTTTTAATTCCCGCATTCGCATTAGGTCGAGCGCAAAATTTAATTTACGAAATACTCCAACTAAAAAATCTTGGACTTGTGGCTGAAGAGCTGCCGATTTATTTCAACACTCCCATGGGAAGCCAAATATGCGAAATTTATTGCAAGTACCCTGACTACTTAAGAATCAATGCCGCAAAATTTGCATCCGATATTTCCAGGATAAAATTTATAAGAAGTGCTGAGGAATCTCGGCAATTAAATGAAAAACAAGGCCCTATGGTCATCATCGCGGCAAGCGGTATGCTGACGGGCGGAAGAGTTTTACATCACCTAAAAGCATTTGCAGAAAATTCGAATAATACGATACTACTTGCCGGTTTTCAGGTCGTAGGAACTCGCGGCTGGTCCATTGCTTCCGGTGCAAAACAGGTAAAGGTCCACGGCAATTTTGTAAACGTGAATGCACAAATTATTCAAACAGATTGTTTTTCTGCCCACGCTGACAAACCTGAACTTTTGTTCTGGCTATCACAAGCAAGTCACAAGCCAAAGAAAGTCTTTTTGGTGCATGGCGAACCTTCAGCATCTGATGAACTGCGAAAATTGATTGAACGAGATTTGAAAATTGAAACGATCGTTCCCCTGCTCAACTCCAGTTATAACATTGAGGTTACAACAGGTCGGCAAAATCCAAAGGACAACTTGTCTCATACGAGCGACGAAATGTCCTAATTTATCATTCTAGCGCACGCTTATTATCCCTAGCGAGGCATGCGAGTTGCTTTGTATCTGACCAAGGAGTTTCTCATGCTAAAAATTTCTCTTCTGTTATGCCTCATCATGGCCTCGGTAAGTTGTGCAACGACACCACCTCAGCATTCCACTCTTGAACAAAGGATTCATGCTGAACCCCAAGCCAATAGCCCAGACGAAATCGCCAAACGTGCGGCTGAAGTGTTTGCATCTGCTCCAGGTCTAACTGATGATCAAAGAAAAAGACTTCATACGCTCTATTTAAAAACCTATGCCGAATCCAGAGACATCAGGAAAGACATAGGCCAGATGAAATCCCTTCTCTTTAAAGAAGCTGCCTATAAAAGGTTCAACTCAAAAGACATGGTTGAACTTACTCGCAGGATCGTGGAAGCAGACCAAAAACGACTTAATCTGATGTTCGCCGCTTTCCAAGAAATGCAAAACATCATCGGTTATGGCGAAGACAAAAAAGATATTTACGATCGCCTTAGAGACTATGACTACCCAGGCAATGCACGTCGTTAGGAGTATCCGATGGAGAGACTTGAGAACAGAGTTCAGGCCGGAAAATTTTTAGCAGAGAAATTTTTGAATTTCGAATTGTACAATCCCATTGTTCTGGCATTGCCAAGAGGTGGCGTGCCGGTTGCGGCAGAAATATCCAGCGTTCTGCAATGTCCTTTGGATGTTTTATTAATAAAAAAAATTGGAGCGCCTCAAAATCCTGAGTTTGCGATCGGAGCCGTTGGTGAAGATGGAACGGTAATTTTAAATCATAATACCGTACGCACGCTTAATGTTGATGGTTCCTATATTAAAAAAACGGCGGCTCTAAAATCCAAGGATCTTAAAGAACAGCTAAGAAGATTTCGTGGAAATACGAACCGTCAATCAATGAATGGCCGTGACATTATTGTGGTTGACGATGGGCTGGCCACTGGTGCAACCATGACTGTCGCCCTACGCATGCTCCGAAAGCAAAATCCGCGAAAGATTTTCGTGGCACTTCCGGTGGCCCCCCCTGACAGTGTGGCTCAGATTAAAGAACTGGCCGATGAAGTCATCTGTTTAATGACTCCCAAGAATTTTACGTCCGTGGGAATATGGTATGAAGAATTCGACCAAGTCTCGGACGAGGAAGTTATTGCGAAACTCCAGGAATCCAGGAGCAATACTGAATTTATCCGAGAATTAGAACTTTCCATTGACGGCGACAATGTATCCTTACCAGGAAATTTGAATCTTGTACCCAACGGAAAAGGTCTCATTATCTTTGCCCACGGAAGTGGGAGCAGCCGCAACAGTCCCAGAAATCAATATGTTGCTACGGAGTTGAACAAAGTCGGCTTTAGCACGCTCTTGTTTGATCTTCTGTCTGAAGAAGAGTCAAAAAATCGAGCCAATGTATTTAATATTCCTCTCTTGGCCCAGCGCTTGCTTTTAGCCGTGCGGACTATGAATGCACTGCCAGAAACAAAAAAACTCTCCATAGGATTCTTTGGTGCCAGTACAGGTGCTGGTGCCGCCCTTCATGCTGCTGCCGAGATCCCAGACAAATTATTTGCAGTTGTTAGCAGAGGGGGACGCCCGGATCTTGCGGAGGACATGCTGAAGGTTGTAAAAGCTCCCTGCCTTCTTATCGTGGGTGGAAATGATGAACCAACCTTGTCATTGAATAAAAAAGCACTCTCTTCGCTGCAAAATGCGGAATTGGTAATCGTGCCTGGCGCTACTCATCTTTTCGAGGAAGACGGCGCATTGACCGAGGTCGTCGAGGAAGCGTCTTCCTGGTTTCAAAAACATTTAACATCTACTTCAAGGATCACTCCAGAAGAAATGATTGTGACGGAACTCAAGAACAAAGCCGTCCCATTTCATGGAATAGGCAGTCTTGATGAAGTGATAGAGAAAGTATCCAAATCCAGAATTGTGATGTTAGGGGAAGCCACCCATGGCACCCATGAATTTTATGTTTTACGCCGTATGATCTCCGAACGGCTGATTCAAGATCACGGATTCAATTTTATTGCTGTCGAGGGAGATTGGCCCGATTTTCAACGACTCAATAAATTTATAAACGGAAGTACATCGTCAGGCGCGGATTCAGAGCTTAAGAAATTTTCTCGTTGGCCCACATGGATGTGGGCTAATTCCGAAGTGACCAAACTATTGGAATTCCTGAAGGAGGAGCAAATACCCATATACGGTCTTGATGTCTATTCTCTTTTTGAATCTATCGATGCCGTTAAAAGTTACGCCCAAGAAAAGGATCTGGATTTAGGCTTGACGGTCGAAATCGCTTACTCGTGCTTTGATGCTTTTCATCAGAATGAAAAAGATTACGCACGTCACCTAACACAGTTTCCCGAGGGATGTCGTAAGGAAGTCCTTTCCATCCTTCGAAAACTTTTACGTCTTCGAATCGATGAAATCCACAATTCGAAATCTGAATTGTCAGATGCACAACAAAATGCTCGCATCGTCGCCCACGCAGAAGACTATTATCGAAAGATGTTGCTGGGTGGCGCCGATTCCTGGAATGTTCGCGATCTTCACATGGCTGAAACCCTCGCAACCCTTTTGAAAAACCACGGGCCTGAAAGCAAGTGTATAGTCTGGGCACACAACAGTCATATCGGTGATTACCATGCTACTGAAATGGCAGGCCAAGGATATGTCAATCTGGGAGGTATCGCCAGGGAACAATTTGGTATTCAGGAAGTCTCTTTGGTCGGCTTCGGAACATATCAGGGAAAGGTTTTAGCCTCACATTCCTGGGAAGGAAAAGAAACTGAAATGAATCTCCCTTCTGCTCCCGCGTCAACTTTTGAAGACTACTGCCACAAAACCTGCAGAGATCTAAAGAGCTCTGGTTTCAGTATCGTTTTTGAAGCCAAAGAGCGTGAGGGCCACCTGGGAAAAAGACAGTATGGCCATCGAGCTGTCGGCGTCGTCTACGATTCTCATAATGAAAATCGTCGAATGAACTATGTCCCTACGATTCCGGCACAACGATATGACGCTTTCGTATTTGTCGACGAAACCACGGCCGTGCATCCGCTTAAAACTAGAACTAGCGCGCTGGACCTTCCCGAGACTTGGCCTGGAGGGGTATGACCTCCCCTGGATGAAGACATTTCGTCACCGCTTAGAGAGAAAGTTTGTCTCATCGAGAAATTTGCCTGAGGAAATTTCATGGCATCAATCTTGCTGTAAGTTCAGATTAAATGCCCAAATCAGGAGGAAAAAAATGGCCAGCAATTTACAAAAATGGTTTGAGAACAGAAGTCCCTTTCGTGGTTTGTCGAACATGGAGGATCCTTTTGACAGATTAATGAATGAATTGATGAATATGAAACGCAATGGCGGTCTTGGATCTTTCGAGTTTTCCCCTTCTTGCGATCTAGCAGAAGAAGAAAATCAGTATATCGCGACTTTCGATCTGCCCGGTGTGAACAAAGACCAGGTCAAAGTGGAAGTAGATAACAATCAAATCACTGTGTCTGCCGAGCGCAAAGAAGAAAAGAAAAAGGACACAAAAAGAACCCATCTTTCAGAAATTCATTATGGTTCCTATCAGCGTAGTTTCACAATCCCTGGTACTATAGATGAAAAAAAAATCGATGCAAAATTTGAGAACGGTGTTCTGACATTAATCGTACCAAAAACCGAATCATCCAAGCTCAAGCAAATTCCCGTGCATTAAAATGTAGCCCGCTGTACCCATAAGCGGGCTTGTGTTTCACCAAAGAAGTACGTGTCAAAAGACTCGCTTAGGACAAACGACGATCCGCAGACAAGTCCACATCCCAAATGTAACTCCCAAAGAAGAAGTTCCTGCCTTACTATTCTTTAAAATATAAGTTGTAACTTCATGAGATCGGAGGCTGTGTGAACCAACTGTCATCGTCAGATTTTAGATCTCATCATCCCTTGATTCGAGACCTATTAAGATCATTGCCCAGAATAGCTTCCACCGATGCAAATATACTTATCCAAGGTGAAAGTGGCACTGGTAAAGAAATGCTAGCCAGATATATTCATCGGTTAAGTCCAAGAGCATCTAAACCCTTACTTGCCATTAATTGTTCCGCAATCCCCGAAGCTCTTCTAGAATCAGAATTTTTTGGCCATCGTAAAGGAGCTTTTACGGGCGCAGTTTGTGATCATAAGGGAATCTTTGAGTCGGTACGCGGAGGCACGGTTTTTTTGGATGAAATAGGTGACATGCCTTTTCATCTTCAGTCTAAACTCTTACGAGTTATTCAGGAGCGAAGTGTACGGCCCATTGGCTCCCCATTTGAACACAAAGTGGACTTCACCATTATCGCTGCAACCCATAAGAATCTAAAGAGCGAAATCAAGAATTCCAAGTTTAGGGAAGACCTGTATTATCGGCTCAATGTTATTCCCATGTCCCTCCCCCCGCTGCGTCAACGCCATGATGATATTCCGGATTTGATTGAAGGGTTTATTAAAAAGTTTAGCAAAAAATATGCCCTTACGGAGGATCTAAGTTTAAGCGAAAACGCAGTGAGCGAATTAAAATCGCATTCTTGGCCCGGAAACATTCGCGAGCTTGAAAACTTTATCGAACGCACGATCGTGTTCAATCTGAATAAAACAAAAATAGAAAAAGTCGATCTTCCAAGCTTTGAAGAAAGGGAAGATTTTCAACAATTTAATTATTTTAGAAATTTTCCGACCTTATCCGATCTAGAGGAAAATTATATTCGCTATGTATTAGCTTCGGTGAATCTGCACCAGGGTAGAGCGGCAGAAATATTGGGGATCAGTCGCAGAACGATTTCCCGGCTTCTAAATCAAAAGACTCATGATTTATAGTTCCACGTTTTTATCACTAATTCAGATAATGAGATCGATAAAACAACCATAAGAGATGCCCTTACCCAGTCAGAAAGACTAAGGACATCTACCGATAGAAAAGTAGCGAAATAAGAAACCTGAAAAATCGCAACAGTCACAACACTGTTTAACAAAAAAATACTAAAGCTCGCCCTCGTCGAAAGCCTCGTCTTAAATAGATGATAAGAAATGCCCGCCAATATTAGCACCAGTAAGGCGTTGGCTCGTGCATGCGCGACCCCTTTGTTCTCCCATAGCGCAAGAAAGAAGTTTGAAGACATAAAAGCACACACTAGTAATCCTTTAAGGGAAATAGCTAATATTCGTTCTTTATTGAAAAAGTCGTTTTCTTGGAATTTTTTTGATTTAGATACATCCATCTGAAAACCCAACAAGGACGTTGGGTGAAGGATGAGCTCTAACCAAACTAAATGAACTGGTAAAAAAAGCAGCGGTTGCCCCATCATAGGAATTATCAAAGCGCCGAGCACGAGTGGGACCTGCATCAACAATAAATATTCAAAACTGGAATTCAGGTTTTTTAATAGTTGTTTTCCCTCTTGTATCGCATTAATGATGGTCACGAAGTTGTCATCAGCTAAAACTATAGAGGCCACGTCTCTGGCAGATTGTACGCCCCGTTTGCCCATTGCTATTCCAATATCTGCTTGTTGAATTGCAGGAACATCGTTTACGCCATCACCCGTCACCGCGACGACCGAAAAATGCGTCCTGAGAGAACGAACGATCCACAATTTATGAAGTGGATTACACCTTGCTATGACATCGTATTCTAAAAGCTCGGAGGCCTTGTCCAGTATCCCTTGCTCACTCCACAACTCGGGACGATCCTCGAAAGTCAGTACTTTGGGGTGTTCGTTTCCCATCCCCGCCTGGGACGCGATTGCCAAAGCGGTACCGGGGTGATCGCCAGTAAGCATGAGTACCTTGATTCGGTTTTTTTGGCAGAATTCGATCGCATTTTTAACACCCGGACGCAAAGGATCAGAAAACCCTAAAATACCCAACAACGAAAACCCATTCACGGGCTCCGTCTCAATCTCTCGATCTGAAACTTTCGCCTGGCGAGCGCACGCTATAACTTTCATACCCATATTAGAATATTTGGAAACGAGACTCCGCCAGTACAGTAGATCAGCTTCCGTTAGTTCGCACTGTTTAAAGATGACCTCTGGAGCGCCTTTGCTGAAGCCCATGACTTGATCCTCAGGGGTTTTACAGATTGCAGTTTCCTTTTTCCGCATTTCTGTAAATGGAAAGACTTTAATCTTTTTTAAGTGATCTTTTCCGAACGCTATTGAAATTACGACATCAACGGGATCCACCGGGTGTTCCTCCGACGCACTCGCCGCAGCTTCTAAAAGTTGCTGTCTCGAAAAACTCTGTGAGGGCAAAACCTCGCTAAGTGTCAGCTCACCGGAAGTCATTGTTCCGGTTTTGTCAGTACATATGCATTGAACTCTGCCAATGCTTTCAACGGTGACAGCTCTCTTAACCAAGGCTTTCTTCTTAGCAAGCCGATACACCCCGACACCTAAAAAAAAAGAAAACACGATCGGAAATTCCTCTGGCATCGCGGCCACTGCAAAAATTGCGGCGCTTAATAGAGCATTGGCTAAACTGTCACCTTGAAACAACCGAATCAAACCAAGAACGACACAGCCACATAAACCCGCTATCGTGAGCAGCTTGACCAAATCAGATATACTTTTTTGTAATGCCGTTCGTTCTTTTGGCACGCTCGATAAAGATTGGATGATCATTCCATACTCAGTATGAGAACCAGTTCTATATAACCTCAGGATGCCTTTTCCGCGCATCACCCGGGTCCCGGCATACACAAGGCAGGCAGAATCAATGGACAGCTGATCATCGTTCAAAATTGTCGGCAACGCACCCAACGACACTTTACTAACTGGTAAAGACTCTCCCGTCAGAATCGATTCATTGAGCAGTATACTTTCGGATGATTCCAGGTAGCCGTCAGCCGGCAAAACGTCACCGGTCTTTAATAAAATAAGATCTCCCGGCACTAATTCATCGCAGTTAATTTCGCTAGCTTTGTTGTCTCTGATTACCGAAGCAATCTTACTGATTTTATTTTTTAAATCTTCAGTTGATATTTCAGTACGGCGATGTAAATAAAGATCCATCAATAAAAGCGGCAAAATCGCCACATAAAGAGTTAATGCCTCGTGACGATTACCAACCGAAAGAAAGATTGTTCCGGTTACAAACAATAGTAGTATCATCGGATCCTTAAGTGATCCCCAGAGAATTTGCCACCAACGAGCCTTTGAACTATTCGTGAATTCGTTCCTTCCAAAGCGGTTCTGTTGTACAATCACCTGATCGCTTCGAAGTCCTTCGTTGGTTAATGGCATTCCTTTTAATGCACTTACAGAAATTACCGTTCTCACGGCCCTCCCAGAGGCAACCAAAATGTAAATGTAGATCCACGTCCCACAGTACTTTCGACGGATATCTGGCCACGATGTTGCTCGATAATGTTTTTAACAATCGCCAAGCCTAAGCCAGAACTTTTCTCGCCTTCGCTGGGCAGGGTGCTCGTCTTGCCAAAATCAGTGAAAAGTTTCGGTAGTTCATCGGTGCGTATTCCCAAACCTTGGTCGGCTACTGAAAAGTAAATCCGGTCATCATGGGACCAAACTGAAAAAGTGATTTTGGTGTCTCTTTTGGAAAATTTGATTGAGTTTGTAATCAGATTTTCTAGCACGCGCTGCATTCGATTCCGATCAATCGTGATAACGAGGGGTAAACCTTCGGACAAATCGGTCTCAAACGAAATATCCTTCGTGGCAGAGAGTATTTTGCCGACAGCTGAAATATCAATACAAAAATCATTCACAGCAACTTCCGTTAAATTCAATGGCGTCAGAGGACCTTTAGGGATGGATACTAATGAATAATCTCTTAATTCATCCAACAAACTGAGTATAGAATTGGTATTTCGTTTTAAAATTGAGCAAATATCTTTAAATTTTGTCGGTAAAGAATCGTACCATCCCTCTTCAGACGCCAATTCTAGATATCCCTCAATAACGCTGACGGGAGACCTTATATCGTGAATAATTTTGGACAAGGCCAAGTCACGTTTTCTAATTTCAGTGAAATAGTTCTTTAGCTTTGCCTGTTCCACGACAACTGACAATTCATCAGCAATAGACTTAAACACTTGAATATGGGCATCCCGATAGGTGTTAGGATCGCGACTTGAAAAAAAAACCACTCCAATTGCTTTATTATCGGATCTTAAAGGACAGGTTAAATTGGAAAGCATCCCGTCCTTTAATATCAATTTCGTCGAGACAGATTGAGTATGAACGGCAGCATACTCGCGTAAATCATTTATGATCCGCGGCTCCCCTGTTTCTATAATCCTTTTTAAACTGCTTCCCTCGAGATTAGCCGAGTAGCCCCGTTTGACAGCGTTGACATCCACTCGAGACTTTACCCATTCTAATCGAATCGATTTCGTATCAGCATCCACCAATGCTATACCAATTCTATCAAATGGAATTAATATGATGAGTGCATCAAAGATAGATTCAAGTATTTGATCAAATGCACACCCCGATCCCATCTTAGTATTTATTTCTTGAACTATCTTGCCCAACAATATATTCGCACCATTCATACCATCCACCGCAAGCGGCTCCATAGATCAGCACTCCTTAAAGTTTATTTCTATGCTCGACGTCGACAAAGAAATACTTGAATAACAAACCCACCTCAATTGGGACTCGTGTCTGAGAGAATAGATCCTCCCAGTTAGACCCAACGTAAAAAGACAAGTATGTTGATTCCTGCAGTTTCACTCCCACCTCACTTCCCAAAAGAAGTTCAGACTGGTCGTAACCAAGCATATTGTTATCACTTTGATGAATCAGTGCTTCGCCGGCCACTAACGCGGAAAAGAAGAATCGCCGTGAAAACATTAAATCCATACCGACCGTGCCTTTAATCAACTGGGCAGAAACATTTCCACTTCCTGTATTATATTCTTGATCATGGTACGAAAAATTCCTTTGCAATAGCGAAATGCCGGATTTCAAATAAATGGGAACGGTGCCAGCAAGCAACCCAGAAAATTCATCCGAGGCAAAGCCTAGTTCGTAAGTTGATGTATTATCGATGAGATAGTTACTTCGAACAATTTCCTCCCGCTTGTACATGCCTAAACTGAGGCCCCTGTGACTGCAGGCCGCAAGAGAAATTGCAATCAGTCCCAAGGTAATACTATGGCGTATCGGCAGCATCTTGCGACTTTTTGAAGTATACTTGCGCATCTTCATAACTTCCCAAATTATCTAAATTTTTAAAGTTTAAGTCGTGCATTATCGTGACAGCCTTTTTTGCACGGCTTCCCCTTTTGCAATAGACTTTATACACATCATTTCGATTCAATTCTGATACTTTGCTGCTAAAGTCCGTCTTCAGAACATCAATGTTTATGGCATTGGGTATATGTCCTTGAGAAAATTCTTCCGCAGTTCTGACATCCAGGAACACATCTTTTGCAAAAGCAAGATGGGAAGCTAAAATGATGGACACAGCAACTCCTGGAACAAATTTTCCAACAAAGATATTTTTACCTGACATTTTTTAAACCTCACTTCACTGTCACTTAAACCAATTGTAGTTCTCTAGCCCTGCGAAGTGGTCTTACTTATTTTTAAAGTGGCCTCCAACATTTAAAACAGGTAAGACATTCCGTCTCTCAGAGCGAGACAAAATGGCGCAGCGGTTTACATGAATCTCTTCTGAATTCAATACGAAAGGAATTGTGTTTGCTATAAGAATACCAAGACGACTGATAACTGGTGAGATGCTTATGCACAAACGCAGGAAAAAGATATATATCACGCGCTTTACGGCAATGATAAGCCACCCACTGTTCTGGATCTTAACTTTGGCCGGAAATATTATGATAATACTTGGAGCGGCTCTGATCTACTATTCAGAGTCATTCGGCTTAAACCACCCAAATTTTATAGATTGTCTAATGTGGAGTACCAGTATAGTGACAACAATTGGGTTCATTCCGTGGGTTCCAGAGACTCAGGTGGGAAAAGTTACAGCAATAGCCCTTATGTTTTTTGGTACATTCTTCGTTTGGTCATATATGGCATTTCTGGTAACGACACTTATATCTCCAGCCCTTTCCACTATTGAAAAAGATGTTGAAGATGTAGAAAGGGAACTTTCAGAAATTCGAACAAAACAACGGTAAATAGTTTGCGGATTTTATCTGATAAATCCTATGGGACATTTTACTTGATAGAGAGAGGATGCGGATTCGCTCCTCTCTCTAAAAATTTTATTCTTTATACGTGCGATACCAAATCGCATTGTCAGTACCTTTGACAAACACCAGGGATCGCTTGTTACCGGATGAAGTTGCGGAAGGACCTGAAGTCAAAGTTCCTCCTAAACTGCTCCACGCACTCCAGGAACCACTTAAGTAACGACGATAGTAAAGGGAGTTATCCGTGCCCCTGACATAGACATCCAATTGCCCCACTGCCCACGATGACGAACCCGGCGCAGACGTCAGCACTCCCCCTAAAGATTCCCAAGCAGACCATGTTCCGCTGGAAAACCATTTATGCCAGAGGGCATTGTCAGTTCCACGGACGAAAACATCCAAACGAGTGGAACTCCAAGAAACTGCCGATGGGTCAGATGTTAACGTACCACCTAAACTCACCCACGGTCCCCAAGATGTTCCTGAAAATGACCGTTGATAAAGCGAACTATCAGCACCTGCAACAAAAACGTCCAAGCGATTTCCTGATCTGCTAGCAGAACCAGGTCCCGTTGTTAAATAACCACCCAATGAGTACCATGGTAACCAATGACCTGAACGCCAGCTACGAACCCATAAGGCATTGTCAGTTCCACGCACGAAAACGTCGACACGATTCGCTCCCCAGCATGCAGCCGAAGGAGAAGAAGTTAAAGTTCCCCCCAGTGACTCCCAGGCTTCCCATGAATTACCGTTCCAACGACGATGCCATAAAGCATTGTCAGTTCCACGTACGAAAACCTCGGTACGGAAGTTATTCCTTGAGCAAGAAGCCGGATCAGATGTTCCCGTGCCTCCGATCGTATCCCACGCAGACCATCCGGGCGGGCGAGGGTCATCATTCTGAATATCCGGCCCTTCAAGCGGAGCTCCCTGCGGAGCCTCGGGCATAAAAAAGGCCCAGGTCGAAATACACCAGGTCATCAGTAAAGAAACTATCAGCGCACGTAGAAACGCCATTCCCATACAATCCTCCTTGATCGCTCGGGGTGATTTGTTCTCCTAATGAAAAAATCTAATTAAGGAATCTTCGTGCTGCCAGCGGAATGAGTGACTTAGTTTTAAAAGTCAACACGGCCAGTGCGAAACAAAACCGGACTGATGTGAAACATTCGATTTTGGGACAGTGTCGATCTGAATTTCTGAGTGTTTATTTTGTTCTTACAACAATTACCGGTACACGTGCAGACAACATCACTCGACGAGTAGTACTGCCTAGAAATGCTTTTAAGAATCGTCCGCGAGAATGAGTTCCCATGACAATAAAATCCGCGTTCTGCCAGTCATTCTTTTTTAGGAACTTAGACACTTCGACTTCTTCATAAGCTATGTGCCCTGTAACCTTAAGGCCCTGATTGTTATAAGCTTTGATTTTTCGTGCCATTGAAGTTTCTGCAAACTCTTTCATTTCATCAAACAGTACTTCGACTCCAGCACTTTTCACTCTTTGAGAGTACAGCATATCTTTCATGTGTTTGATTTGATCACCGACCGAATGGAACAGCACAATCTCCGCGTTTAATCGCTTTGCAAATTTCGCAGCGAACCTTTCCGCGCCCCCCGAGGAACCAGACAGATCCGAGATCACCAAAATTTTTAAGCTTTTCTTCTCGATACTGTAGTCTGCTTCGACGGCATGGGATCCAAGAATCACCACTGGCAATTCAGCATTGCGCACAATTTCTTCGGCCACACTTCCAAGAAAAGTTCTCTTTACTCCCGATCGTGCCCGGGTACCCATAACAAGCATTTCGACATTGGGATCTTTGACTTCCTTGAGTATCGTCTCAACCGGACGTCCCTTAATAATTTCAATATCCGATTTTTTGTCGACAGCCGTAATGACTTCTTTGGGAATATCCAGGACGGCAATTGTTCTTACCTTATTTTTTAGTCTCTGAGCTAAATCATTAGTAAACTTTCGCAAAACACGAGATCGTTCTTTCGCTTCTTCTTTTTTTGCAAAAACATCATCACACAGAAGTATCGTCTTAGTGGGCATAGCCCCTCCTCGTATTTTTCAACAGAATACAAGCTGGACTGAGATTTCATAAGGATGTTTGAAGTGCATTTTCACAAGAACAGGGTAGTATTTTGCATTTTCACTATTCTGCGATATCTTGCACAAATGAAATCGCCATCGACCCGTCTTGTTCTGTTAACAACCTTCCTATTATCCTTAACGGCGCAAGCGGCAACATGTCCTCAACCTTTGAAAATTTCAATGGCAGAAAGTTGGCCGCCAGCAATTCATAAGTTGATCGAGGGATTTCGGCAACCGTTCAAAGACATTGGTTGTGAGATTGTATTTAAAAAAATTCCTTTGTCGCGCTCCCTATTAATGGTCTCCAAAGGCGAACTCGATGGGGACACATTTCGGATTGATGGATTGGGAAGTGATCTCCCGCACCTCATCCGGGTTCAGACACCTATGGCGCGCCTGAAATACTATTTATACAAAAAAAGAGGAGCCCCACTGGATCTCGAACAGCCAAGTTCCTTAAGTGGGCGGAAAACCTGCCTAACTCTAGGCAACAGATTGCGATCACAGGTGGCTAAAGAACTCCACTTGGAAGTCATTGAAGCGGCAAATACCTTTCAATGCTTAAAAATGCTGGCCAATGGCAGAGTCGATGTTTTCTTAGGTCCCACAATTGAGGTGCAAGATCCGACTCTAAAAGAATATAACGAAAGCCTTGCGCGCTCGAGCAAGCCTTACGTAACTGCCAATCTATATATCTATTTAAATGATCGACACGAAAAGATCGCGCGTGAACTGGAACCACTGATGAAAAAGTATTTAGTCACGGACGCTCTCTAATGCTATAGCAAGTCGTCAATTAAAGACTTAATTTGCGACAGCATATTAGGTTGCCCCAAAGGTTTACTTCGGGCTTCGCGTTGGGCTTTGGCTTCTTTCACGGCCGCGGCAGCAGCTTCTCCACGTTGTTGTGGACGTTTTGATTTTTTCTCGCGCAAAGCATCTGGTTTAAATGTCGGCGCCCATTTGTCAGAAATGATATGACCCGCACGAGCTTTCTGTGTGGCCGAGACGAAAACTTCTTCTCCGCCATTCACCATCACAAAGCGATATTGAATTTCATGTTGGTATTTAAGCCAAACTTCGGCTGTGTATTTGACAGACTTTTTGGTTTCCACAGACTTTAAAGCAAAGCGTTGTTGAAAACCATATTCGTCACTGACTTCAAAAAATACGGAATCCCCATCGTGAAGCACGATGGATAACAATTCCACATTGGTGACGACTTTATCACCAATGGGTTTTGTTGAATCTACGAATAAAGGATTAAGACTGCCTACGCCCACATTTCCACAGCAAGATTAGCTAAAGCCTGACCTGCAGGATTTCTTGGCGAGTACTGAAGCATTGGTTTGTGATTGTGATGCGCTTCTTCAACCACGATGGAATCCGGAATGTAGTTATTAAATACCGGGATCGTGTAGTTCGTGCGCAGATCATTGATTACTTTTTCCACAATCTTACGATTGCGGTATTTAGAAATAATGATGCCACGAACGTCAATTTTATGACCCAAACCTTGGTGGATGTTTTTCAACGTCTCAAGGATCAGCTCGATACCTTTTAAAGAAAAGTACTCGGGACAAATTGGAATCACGATATCTTTGGAAGCAATCAAGGCATTCACTGTCAAAAGCCCCAAAGACGGCGAACAGTCGATCACGATGATGTCGTATTGATCTTTGATCTCTGCCAAGCCACGTTTCAAAATACTCTCGCGACCGAATTTAGAAGCCAGGATGATTTCGATACCGCTTAACATGATTTCAGACGGAATCACATCAAAGCCAAAAGTTTCCGAAGGCACCACGGCGTCTTGGGCAGCCAGCTCGCCCGTCAAAACATCATAGATAGTATTTTCAAAATCCATGTCGCCAAAGATCGAGCGAGTCGCAGACGACTGCGGATCCAAATCAACCAGCAAAACTTTTTTGCCGTTGTGAGCCCATTGTGCAGCAACATTAATTGCTGTCGTAGTTTTAGCGACGCCGCCTTTTTGATTGATGAATGCTACGATTGATCCCATAAAAATCACCTCTTAATACGCAGTACTTTAGGCCAGCTTTAAACCAGATTGAAGGACAAGCGATTTGAGGGTGTGAATTCAAGCCAAAGGTCTAGTTAGTTCAAACAGAAGCAATTGCCGCGCAGCACAACCATCAAATCGTTAACATTGAGGTCTAAGAAATTAATGTAAAGCACCCCAAAGTTAATTGGCTCCCCTAACGTGAGTCGTGTTAGGAATTGAGAAATGAAAAGCTTCAGCGAAACGATTCAGACACTCATGAACGAAGTCACCAAAGACGCGCATATCGAATCCGCGTGGCTGACTTCAATGGCGCACATGGAGCATCTTGCTGCGGAAACCATCTTAGGGAATATTTCAAACTCCACTCCCCCTGAATTTTTGGAAGAGATCAAGGCCCATGCTGGCGATGAGCACCGTCATCGTGATGTGATCTTGGCGATCCGTCCTTTTGCTGAACCTTTGAATCAAGCTTATCAAGATCTGCGCACACGTTTTTGCGATATCATTGAAACATTCATCATGGGTTACTTTGGTAATCCAGAATTAGTAAAAGCGAACAATCGGTTCGCGGCTTACGTTCATGGCGCGATCACGATTGAGCAGTTTCCATTTCAAATTTATTCAGCCTACATCCCAAGCACCGGCTTTGCACATATTCGCGAAGCCATGCAATCAGTTTTAGACGACGAAACCGCCCACATACAGCTGGGCAGAAAATTTCGCAACTCTTTAACTGAACAAGACCGTCTGTCCCTGCAAGAGCTGCAAAGTATTGAAAAAGAAATGTGTCTGCTGATGGCCGAGCGCATGACAGATTTAATTCGTGAATTTCAGTCCCGCGCGCGAGGCCCCAGTGTCTCTGCCAAAGCGAGCGTCCGTTTAGCTTGGCTTCTGGGAGAGCGCCCGGCTGCCACTATCGCCTGGGTGCAAGCCTTAGGGCACAGTGAATCTGCCGCTGCAGAACACATGCAACAGGAATTCACTTCTCGCGGTCTAAATTTGCCTGCGCAAATGCCCGAGCACGTGGAAGATGAAATGCGCCACGCACGTATGCTTCACCGATCTGTCCTGATGGATCGTCGTCGTTTGATGATGGTTGAGGGGTATAAAGAACTCGATCACCGTTTAAATCGTCAGTTACAAAGATATCTGACTCGTTATTTCAGCGCTTTGGTTCGTGAAATCAAAGATGCCGATATGCTTTATCTGTACGGAGCCTGGGGTCTTGAGATGCGCGTATTTAAACACTATAGCGACATCATCAAATGGACTGACAACGTGGGAGTGGCTCACACGATCACCTCTATCCTTGAAGACGAAGCCGAGCACACGCAAATGGTGAATACGGCGTTAAATGAACAGCGTCTGCTAAATCCGGAACTTTTGAAATTTGTCCGTCAAACCGAAGAAGAAATCTTTGAAAAAGTCGCTGAAAACGCCATTGCGCTTTTGCTGGAGTTTGATCAAAAGGCGAACTTTGCTCCTCCATACAGACATGCTTATTCCACGACGCTGGCTAAGAATGTGAAAGTGCCGATTACAGAAGCTGAACCGATGATGGAGCTCCAATAATGGCTACGGCATATATTTTCCCGGGCCTGAATGCCTTGATTCGTAAATCAGATCGCAATCGGTTTACTCACCTGCCAGAAGTTCAATCTTATTTCACAAAAGCGGAAGACATTATTGCAAATCGTTTTGGTAAGAAATTTTCTTTTAAAGAATTCTTGGAACTTCCCACAGAAGAAATTTATTCCATCCATAACATCAGCCTTGCGGCGGTCGCTATCTGTGCAATTCAAGCCGGTGTTGCGGAACGCATGCGCGACCAGCATGGAAGCCCCGACTGGGTGATGGGATGCTCCTTGGGAGATTTAGCTCGGGCCGTGTTTGCCGGGGCTTACACCTTTGAAGACGCCATTTATAATCATATTCATTTCACTCAAAAAATCGATGGTATAGATCAAATTGGTCGCAACATCGGAGTCCTGGCGCCTAAGGGCGAAATTTTTAGCGAAGAAGACTATCGGTGGTTTGATGAAGTCGCAGTCGACGTGTCTTGCTTAACTCCGCGCTTTTTGAATGTCGGCGGCAGATACGCTGATTTAGGCAAAGTGGAAGAGCGTGCAAAAGAAAAAGGCTGGAACACGATGAACATCCTCGATTATCCAGCTCACTCTCGCTATATCCTGCCTTATGTGCGCGCGGTGGAAAGTGACTTTGCCGAGGTGCAAACATACCGCCCGCAGATTCCTGTTTTCTCAAGCTTAAGTGCCCAACCTTTGGAAGATCCAACAATCATCAAGGAAGAATTTCTGCTTTCTATTACGCGCACCATTCATTGGTCACAAGCAGTGCAAAAGCTGGTGAATGAAAAGGGTATCACCACATTCATCAACATCGGCCCGTGTCGCTCGCTTTCGGGACTAATGCGAGATATTCCGGTGAGCGTAGAAACTAAAGAAGCTTACGAATTGCTAATCTAAACGCGCTTGTTATTCGACACCCCCTATTGATATGTGCAAACCATATCGATAGCGTTGTCCGCATGACTGATGAAACGACTCTCACGGAATTTGAGAAAGAAATCTCCGATCTTGTTTTTAAAGAAAACTACCCTTGTATCGCAGCCCTTAAAACGCTCTCCACGGGACAATGCCGCATGGGAATGTTTGGCGTCTTGGGAGCCGGAGATCAGAGCGCGCGTTTAGCGGCAGATCTTTTAGCTCTTCGAGATGAACAAAAAAAGACCGGTTCATTAGAGCTTAGTTACTTTGCTGTTTTTCCTGATTTAATCGACATGGATGAGGAAGATTTCGAAAGACGTCTGTGGAAGGAGCTTTCGCATCTGACAGAGGTTCCCCATATTGATCAATCTTGGGACACCGCCTTTAGCGATAATCCTGAAGACAAAAACTTCTGTTTTAGTTTAGGGGGCACCGCTTTCTTTGTGGTGGGCATGCATCAGCAAAGCTCTCGCCTGTCGCGTCGGATTCGATATCCGACATTGGTATTTAATGTCTATGAACAGTTTAAGGAATTGGACCGCCGAAATCGTTATCAACCGATGATTCAAGCCAATCGCAAAAGAGATATTCTATTTCAAGGCGATGTGAATCCCATGAGTGAAAAGTATAATGATCATTGGGAAGCCATTCAGTTTTCCGGTCGGAACAACAGCGCAGACTGGGTCTGTCCTTTTCATAAGGGAGCGGGAAAATAAATCTAAATATAATTCCTCCTCAATCGGGAGCTTCATTTCTGTTGAAAAAGGATCAGCACTTGAAGGTGACGGATCCATTCGGCGAACAGGTCGCGGACTTGTTTTGCTTTAATGCCTCTGACCCTTCCGAAAGTCTGTCGTCCGGAAGATCGATTGATTATAATGATCGAATTTTTCTAACTAAGGGACACAAGCTTTATTCACAAAGAAGCAATCCCCTGCTGGAAATTATTGAAGACACCTGTGGTCGTCATGATTTCCTGATGACTCCTTGTAGTCTGCGTATGTTTCAAATTGTCGCGGGTAATGATGACTACCACCCGAGCTGCCATGAAAACTTATGTAACGCATTTTCTAAATATGCGATTCAACCCGATCATATCTCAACGACGTTCAATATCTTTATGAATGTGACAGTTAGCCCAGAGGGAGCTTTAGAAATACTGCCTCCGAAATCGAAACCTGGCGACTATATTGTGTTTAAAGCTTTAACGGATTTAATCGTTGGCTTAACGGCATGTTCGCATGAGGGTTCAAACAACGGCTCGTTCAAACCCATTCATTATCAGGTCACCGATATTTTTTCATAGAACTAGGGCGGCGTTGGAAGCAGCCCTGTTTTTAGAATACGCTTTTTACTGGTATCTAACAATAAAAGCCCCAATGGCGTTATCGAAAGATTGATCGACCGATAGGTCGCCAGCTGCGACGGTAAAACCCATCCGGCCGTAGAGATTTGCTGAAAGCCTTGCGTGGAATGTGCTGCCCAAACTTGCGCTACTTGATTAAGAGTTGAGGATTCAGCCGCTGCAAAGTAACTCCATCCGGTGCTGACGTCATAGACTGCATGTGTCCAATAAGAAACTGTCGGAGCTCCTGGAAGAGTGCCAAAGTTTATCACATCATAAATTCTGGGGTTCGCTGATTCGGTGGCGACGGTGATTTTGCGCAGTCTGTTTCCATCGAAAATTAAAAGGTCTCCGTTGGCATCCGGCTGCATTCCATAGATATCACTTAAATACGATCCCAAAGCCAACTGCCCGTGATCAGTCGCCACATAGCTTGCAGCGCCGGCTCCACCAGCGATGGGCTGAATTTTTCCGGTAGTGCTGTCTGATTCAAAGATCCACAAGTCCGTTTGATCGTTCAAACCGGATGAGCCATAGAAATAAAGTTTTCCATTCGGAAGGAAAGTGCCAAGTTTTCTTGCTGCCATCAAATTATAACTGGTGCCCGTCGCATTAAATAGACCTGCTCCATATGCTGGATAGGCTGATGCGGCCGAAGTCGCCTGATAGTAATAAGGCCCGATCGCCAGAGTCTGCTCGACCGTGGCTGCTCCCCACCCAGAGAGATTGTATGAACTCCACAAGTTGGCCGGAGTTCCTGCAATCTGAGAAAACGCTGCAATACCCGCGGAGGACACGGTTAATGAAGCATACGCAGAACTATTACCGGCAGATCCGTGAAACCCCGTCGAGATAGTGTCAATGTATTCAGATCCCGGTGTCGACGTATTGACATGCAAGCGTCGCAAATGTCTTGGTCCACGCACGTAAAGATTATTACCTGTCGCTTCGTAAGCTATACTGGATATTTGCGTGAAGGCCGTTTTATTGACGTCAGTACCATTTCCGTAAGTAAAGAATGGTGTACCCGCAATGGCGGAATTGGTAAAGACACCTTCATCATCCACCACTTTATAAAGTTCATTGGTCGTTGTTGAAAAGGCATAAATAAAATCTTTAGCCGCGCCCAGAAAATAGATCGTCGACATGTTTTTATAATGCTTGTCCAAATTAAAAGTAGCAGACCAGGTTTCAGTCGTGAGATCAAAGTAAGCAATTTTATTTCCCTCATACTGGGCCCTGATGCAATAAATCTTATTCGGTTGAGATGCCACCTGGGTGCAACGATTAAAAAATGTGCCCCAAGTATTTGTGGTCATACCCACCTGCGCAATTTTATATTTGCCGTAAGCGCCCTGCTGTTGCAGCTCGAAAGTACTGCCGTTGACCTGAATCCAAATTTTTTGCAAATCAGGTCTTACCAGAGTCAAATAAAGATCCGAAGTAGGACACGGGATGGGTGAAGCATCCGCCATCGTACCCACAGCCCCCAGAGTTCCGCATGCGCCTGGATTTCCTAACACCAGTACCGGATCCTTATTCGTAGAATTCAGATCAACCATATAAAAGGCTTCGTTCGAAAAATAAAACAAATGTCCTGTCTTTACATACCGTAAAGCAGAGGCTTGTTCTTTATTTAAAACGGCGCTGTTTGAAATGATCGTCGGTAGCTGCTTACTCCACAGAACGGTCCTATCAGAAATACGAATACGGGCAACGAGCGAACAAGCAAAACTAAATACAAGCATTTGGTCTGATTCATTAATATCCAGAATTACGGGAGCCGTGAACTTTCCACCGACGACATCGCAAGAAGCGGTGTATGGTTCTCCCATCCACGAGGTTACCAGACCTGTCTCGGAATTCACCGTCGAAATACTATTGAACTTAGTAAAATACATTTTATTTTGCGAATCTGCAAAATACCCGAAAGCTCCTAGCGAAACGTTAGCTGTTAAATCCGCAGCATTAATATGAACGCCATCATTTAAATTTCCAGGCTCCCCCACCAGGACGGTCCACTTGGAATTCACTGCATTTGAAATTGCGCTGGTGACCACGCCGGCTTCGGAGGCACAACTAACCAAAATTTTTAAAGGCATGGACGCTAAGATATTTTGGCCCGTGGGAGTCACAGTTGGCAAATTCCAGGCGTAGGAACCAGTCGTCGCACTTAGATTATTGGGAAGGTTTTCCGCGATGATGTGAAAACTGATGCCATCATCAACAGTATATTTAATCGAGCGAATAGGATTTGCCGCCAACGGAATGGGACCAGCACCAGGGCTGCACGACCATTGAATGGGAATTGTGCTATTGCCCGGGGAATAATTTTGCCCGCCGACTGGAGAAGAAATCGTGATGATCGGAGGATTTCCCAAATCCAGAGTAATAGAATCCGACAAGGAATTACTGACAGTACCCGCGGCATTTCGTACTTGAGCATAAAGAGTCTTAAGGCCGCCGGGATTTTTCAAAGTGACCGTGCCATTCGCCGAAAAGGGTACCCAGGTCGCATCCGAAAAATCTGCGAGCTCCGAAAATCTGACACCTGTGATTGCGGCAAATGAAGATGTGGCCGTTAATTGGGTTGTTGTATAGGCGAAACCGATGGTGGTCGCGCCATTGGCAATAGAAAAAGACGAGAGCGTCACCACCCCGGAGTCCACGATCCAGCTGTATGTCAAAGTGCTGATGTTACCGACAGTATCAGAAGCTTTTATGGAAAAACTGTGAGTACCTTGTGAAAGGGAATTAAAAGAAATGCCACTTATGCAAGGGACATAGGGATCAGAATCAATCTTACACTCGTAACCAACAAAGGCGCCTCCGCCGGTTTCGGTATTTGTAAAATTAAACGTCGCTGAAGTGCTGATCGTAGCAGCCGCGGGCTTTGCCGTCAGTTGAATTGAAGGTGCTGTTAAATCAACAGTCCAAGAATAAGTAAAGACGGCAGAACGATTTCCCGCGGCATCCACCGCGCGAATTTTATAAGTATGAGTGTCTTGCGTAAGACCCACCAAAGGGACCAGCGGAGCACAAGCTGCAAACGAACTCGTTGAATTAGTAAGAGTCGTGTGCTCACACTCATAACCTACGATTGTGGATGTGGCGTCAGTAGCCTCAAAGTTAAAAGATGCGCTTGCTAAATTATTAACTGCCGTTGGAGTTAGTGACACAGTTAAAACGGGAAGATCCGTGTCCACTGTCCAGGCAACCGAAGATTCTTTATGGGACTTCCCTGCTGAATCAGTGACCATCACTTTGAACGTATGCAAACCTGAACTCAAACTCGACAGAGACACAGGGCTACCACATGAATACCAATCCGAACCGTCTAAGGAGCATTTATAAACAGCCTGCGATGACAACGAAGAATCAAATTCAAAAACAGCCGTCGTGTTTGCGGAATAGCTCGAGGGCTTCAGGGTGAAAAAAGCCTGGGAGGCGACGTCAACCAACGTCAATTCCAGCGTACACGAAGACAGCAAAAAAAACAGCGTAAGCCCCAGATAGGCAAGATACCGTCTTAGCGTTTCAAATACGTACAAATAGGTTAAATGAAACATGTGCTATTGATCGGTATTTCTTGACAGATATTGAGGATTCTTGATTTCTTTGTTCGGTGTTCTTCGGTGAACTTTATGATTGCGACTCAATGCCAAACAGGTATGTGAGATGAAGTACTAACTGAGACGATTAAATTCTTCCTTCACTTCATTTAAAACAATGCAAACTCAGCTTTCGCATCAGGCCTATTTGATTGGCTTCTTGGCAATCGACAGGAAGTAGGCGTTTTCGCTTTTCTTGGTGGCTCTAACTTTTTTGCCAGATTTTGATTTTGCTTTCGGAGTGTCGCTTTTAACTTTCGGCCCATCGAATTTAACGGTCAGCCCCAGAAGAGGATTGTGTTTCGCGATTTCACGCATCAACTGCTTTACTTGGTCTTCAAAGTCTTCATTCTCGGCCGGGATATATAACCAGTCTTTGTTCGCCGGATGATTTTCCAAGAACAGGTACTTTAGGAAAAACGCATTCTGCGCCTTTTTCTCAACTGGAAAAATCGCGCCATTATAAAGTTCAAAAGGATAGCTGACACCTTTATGTTCATAAAGCCCTTTGCGCTCCACCAGTATCAAGACCAGTTTCATATCCAGGTAATATGCCATTCCCCCATGCTTGGGAGCGGCATCGTATCCCGGAGGTAAAAGCTCCTCGATCCACAGTAAATTATTGAGCGGGCTATCTTCGAACATCATCATCATTTTAATACAAAAGCTTAAAAAATACTGCAATGAAATCATTCTGGATCTTTGCACTTTTGATCACCCTAACTGGCATCAAATCATTTGCGGAAGAGACCCCTCAGCAAAAAATCAATGCGAAGCCCTCAGCGACTTACGAACAAACTATGAAGAACTATGCGAATAAAACCAAAGAAGTAAAAAAGGATTTGGACAAGGCCTCTCAAGAACGCCAAAAGCAACTTGAGGCAGCAGACAAGGCTTTAGATTCCAATTAGAAGAATCGACGCCTTCGTGTGTATCTAATTGAGACGCATACGTTTGGTTTTTAAATATTACCAACCAAAAACATCGTCTTTTGTCTGGGAACGCCGATGAGATAAATGCAGCATTTGAGGAGCTTCATGAGTTTTCTAAAATATGCATTTTATCCACTCACTATCGCGCTATCCTTTGCCTTTTTTGCGCTGTCATCCTCCTTTATTCCTTCTCTTCCCGTCAGAACTTTACTGAGTGTCGCATTTGGTTCATCACTTATTTGGATTGCCGAATACTGGGTGCCTTTTAAAAAAGAATGGGTGGGTTTCGATAAGCAGGCAAAGCTTGATGGCATGTACCTATTTGGTGTGCACGCATTTCTGGGCCGCTTGGTTGAAGCGAGTGCATTAGCCTTTATAATTTACCTTCAACAGCAAGGTGTATTTCCCTCAGCTGCTTTTTGGCCGAATGAGTGGCCCTTGATCCCACAAGTGATTTGCCTGATCTTCCTAAGCGAGTTTTTCCGCTATTGGTTGCACCGGGCCTGTCATGAAATTCCCTTTATGTGGAGTATTCATGCGGTCCATCACAGCCCACTTAAACTTTATTGGTGGAATGTCGGTCGTTTTCATCCGATTGAAAAAGTCTCGCAGCTTTGTTTTGAATCGATCTTGTTCCTGTTTTTAGGCGTCAGTCCCCTTGCCATGTCGGTTTACTTCATTTTTTATTCGGTGAATGGATTCTTCCAGCACTGTAACATCGATATCAAGCTTGGCTGGCTAAATCGCCTGATTTCGGGACCAGAGCTTCATCGCTTTCATCATTCTTACGAAATCCATGAGTCAAACAATAACTATGGCAATAAAACCAGTATTTATGATCAACTCTTTGGAACTTACTATTTACCAGATCTAATGGGACCGGCGCGCTATGGGTTGCAAAACCCGAACTACCCGCAAAATTTTATCGATCAAATGCGCGCGCCCTTTATCAAAGGCTTGGATAAAAAAGGATTCATTCGACGTCCGGAAGTCTTGCAGAGATTCTTTCAAGCGTTGATTAGATTTTCAGTTCACCGTCGCGGCAGTAAACTGCAAAATACATATTTCGCTGCAGGAAAAAACCTGCGCCAAACTCAAGAGAAGGTTCTTTTAAAGATTCTTGCCGATAACGGAACGACGGAATTTCTATCTCAGAAAAACGCTGGAGCGATCCAATCGATTGAGGATTTTCAGAAAGCCTTTCCGTTAGCTGAGTACGAGGCCTTCCGTCCTTACTTTGAAAAACAAGATCAACACAGTCAGTGGGGATTGATCACTCCCAAGCCCCTGTTTTATACGCAGACCAGTGGCTCCACGAGCGAACCAAAACTCATTCCGATTCTTAGTTCCACTCTGGAAAGTTATCGTAAAACGCAGGCCCTGTGGCTGTACCATGCTCATCTGATGGAGCCGCGATTTACCGAAGGTAAGTTCCTGGTGTTCTCGGGACAAAAGGTAGAAAAGATTCAGCCCTCCGGATTAGAAGTTGGTGCTACGACCGCGCATATCTATGCAAGCCTTCCCGGCTGGCTTACGAATATGTATGTCGTGCCTTATATGATTTATGGATTGGAAGATCCGACTTTAAAATATCTAAGCATCTTACGCTTGGTTTTAAGCCAGCGAGATATCACTTTTGTTGTTGCGGCAAACCCTTCCACTCTTTTAAAGCTTGAAGAGTTGGTAAACACTCACTTTGAATCATTGATCACTGACTTGGAAAAAGGTGGCTTCTCGCAGTTACATAATCTCCCTGCCACAGAACGAGCAGAAATAGCTGAACGCTGCACGGCGGATACCGAACGCGCTGCCGAGCTTCGTGAGATCAAAGCCCGCGAAGGAAAAATTCTGCTGAAGCATCTTTTGCCCAACACTCGCTTGGTCGGATGCTGGCAAGGTGGTAGCTGCAGATTAGCTTATGAAAAACTAAAAAAGAGTTTTGCTGAATCCGTACAGTACAAAGATGTGGGATATGTCGCCTCCGAGGGCCGCATGGCTGTGCCGATGCCCCATGATGACGGCGAACTGCCTTCACTCTTTGAATATTTCTTCGAGTTTCAAGAGGTCGACTCCGATGGCGATGCGAAGTCCGAAATCTTAACTCTGGATCAACTGCAGGTCGGAAAAGAATATCTGATTATCATCACCACACCGGCAGGCCTATATCGTTATCATATGAATGACATCATTGCCGTCACGGCCCTGCATGAAAAAATTCCTTTGATCAAATTTAAGCGCAAAGGTTCAGGGGTTACGAGTATTACCGGTGAAAAACTTTACGAGAATCAGTTTTTAGAAGCGGTCTCCTTGATCAATAAAAAGTATCATCTGCATTTAGAAATGATGATGATCGCCCATGAGGAAAAAGCCCACTATATCGTATTCTGCGAATCCGATCTTAGCCGCGAGCGCTTGCAGGCCGTCGAAAAGGATTTAGATGAGGCGTTGTGCACCCAGAATATGGAATATCGGGCGAAAAGAGAATCGTTGCGATTGGGCCCTTGCCAAATTCACCCAATGAAAAAAGGCTTTTTTCAGGAATTCGGTCACCAAGAAATCACTTTGAAGAACATCCGCGAAGCGCAGTGGAAATTAAAGGCCTTAAACACCTTTACAAACTTCATCAAGATCCTGCCGAACTGGCAAGAGTGGCAGCGCCATGACTAGAGAATTAAAATATGCGATGGACGAGATTCCATTTAAAATCAAATTCACTCACGCCACATTTGAGCGCGAAGCTTCGAGCACCTTGTGGGTGACATTGAAATCAAACACCTTTGAAGGCCTGGGAGAATCTTGTCCCCGCCCTTATGTCACGGGTGAAACCAATGACAGCGTTGCGAAGTTCTTTAACGATCCTCGCGTACAAAAATTTGCTGATGCCAACTCCCCAGAAGAATTAAGTCGAATGATTTCGGCGGAGCGCACGTGGCTTGATCAGAATCCCAGCGCATTTTGTGCCCTGGAGCTTGCGTGGTGGGATCTTTACGGCAAAATCAAGAATCAATCTATTGAAAGTATTTTTCCTGGGACGCTTCACCGACAACGGCCCTCTAACACGATGGTCATTGGCTTAGGCACGCCTAAGAAAATGCTTAAAACATATTTACGCGGCTTGTTTTTAGGCTTTCGGGATTTTAAAATCAAAGTCTCCCCGGACTCTGCCAAGGAACTGATTCAGTTTCTGAATCATCCCGCAGTAGCAGCAACAAAGTTTATGAAGCCCCGAATCCGCTTGGATGCGAACAACTCATTTGCTTCGTTTAACGATCTGCAAGCAGTCTTAAATCAAATACCTTTTTCCATTTGGGCGATTGAAGAACCCTTTGCGGTCGACAATCACCAGGCTCAGGCAGATTTCTTAGAAAATTCTAAAAGCCTTTTGATCTTAGATGAATCTTTCATCACGGTCGCCGGACTTGAAAAATATCAAAAACACTTCTCCCGTATTTGCTTAAATGTTCGCATCTCAAAATTGGGTGGGCTGCTTAGAACTCAGGAGGCTTTGGCCTTTGCACAAAAGAACAATATTCTGTGGGGCTTGGGCTGTCAGGTCGGCGAAACGTCACTCCTTGCCCGCGCAGGCCTCTTAATCCTGCATAAGAACCCCCATCGTTCCCTCTTCTGGGAAGGAGCCTTCTCAGATCATCTTTTAAGTTACGATCCTTTCACTCCTAAAATTAAATTGGGACCGTGGGGCAAAATTTCTGGTGAAGCCAAGTTAAAAGGGCCAGGATTAAACCTGACCCCACTTAAAGATCATTTTAAAAAAATTTTTGAGTAGCTTAGCGGCGATCTACCAATTTCAACAAAGGGCCCGTCATAAAAGTTGTGACGAGCGCCATAATCACAAGCATCGTGAACAGTGTCGGTGTCAAAACTCCGATGGAAAGACCAATATTCAAAACGATCAGCTCGACCAAGCCCCGGGTATTCATCAACAGTCCCAACACCGCTGATTCTTTGGTGGAGTTTCCAGAGACTTTTGCTGCAGTAAAAGCTCCACCAAATTTTCCAAGAATGGCAAGCGCTATGATTGTAAAGCATAAAAACCAGTGCTCTGTTCCTGAAATAAGGCCAAGCTGAGTTTTTAAACCCGTTAGGGCAAAGAACGCGGGCAAAAACAAAATCGCAACAAAGTCTTGCAGACGAGCTGTGATGTCTTTCGCAATCAAACTGTCATACGGAATGATCGCACCAAACATGAACGCACCAAAGAAGGCGTGAATGCCGATAAGATCCGTCAACGTCGCTGAACCCATTGCCCCGAGCACGGCGACTGCAAGTAATGCCTGAGGCAATCTTTCTGAGGACTTTTCCAGACGAGGTAAAAATTTTTCGACCCAAGGGCGAACTATAAAAATCATCATCAAAACATATAAGATCGTTAAAATAATAGTGATGCCGGCTCCGCCCATGGAAGCCCCCAAAAGACCTGTAACCACCGCCACCAAACACCATGCCGTGATATCATCAATCGCGGCACACGTAAGGGCCAGATCTCCCAAACGAGTTTTATGCAAGTGTGAATCAGCGAGTATACGCGCCAAAACCGGAAACGCCGTGATCGACAACGAGACACCGATAAAAAGTGAAAACTCCAACGGACCGATACCCACTGGCGCATATCCAGAATAGATCTGATAGGCGAGCCCCAGCCCAAGAACAAAGGGCAGAAGGATGCTCATTTGTGAAATGAGTACTGCTGATTTGGCAGATTGGCGCAAACGCGGTAAATCCAATTCAAGTCCCATCACGAACAAATAAAGCGTGATGCCGACTTCAGCGATATTCTTTAAGAAAACCATGGCCTCCGGATGAAAAACCGACGCGGTAAATCCTGGAAAAAAGTAACCGACCACGGAAGGGCCCAGAATAATTCCACCCAGAACCTCGCCCATCACAGAGGGTTGACCCATTTTGCGGAAGAGCATTCCAAAGAAACGCGCAACAGAAATAACAATCACCAGAGTCAAAAAGCTTGGTACTAAATGTGGCATGGCTGAATAGTACATGGTAGTGTTTAGAAATGCTAGACATCTATATCGACGCTGACGGTTGCCCTGTAAAAGATGAAACTTATAAAGTGGCCGAGCGCTATCAACTGAAAGTATTCGTTGTTGCGAATAAATATCTGAATGTTCCGCAGGGCTCACGCGTGCAGATGATCGTGGCCTCCACTGATTTTGATGCCGCTGACGACTGGATTGTGGACCACGCCCAAAAAGGCGATATCGTGATCACTGCCGACATTCTGCTTGCCGAACGCTGCGTAAAAAAACAAGTGCGAGCGATCGGTTCAAAAGGTATTGAGTTTACAGAAGATAGCATCGGATCTGCCGTTGCCACTCGCGAGCTTATGCAGAACCTAAGACATATGGGTGAAGTTCGTGGCGGCCCCGCACCAATGGATAAAAAGGACCGCTCGAAGTTTTTGAGCACCTTGGATCAAGTGATCCAACAGTTGAAACGTTCTTAGTTACAGTATTTGCCCCAAGTGTTGGCCGTTTTGTCACCGACACCGATATGAAGTGAAGCACTTCCATAGTGTCCGATCGCACGAAGACGACCGACTTTACGCATTTTGCAGAGTTCTTTAAAAGCTACGTTTGCCATCGCATTGCTTGTGAAGCGCACGTCCACGGACGTTCCATAAGGATGTCTGCCAGCTGCACCTCCTACGTTTTTATTGTAGGGCTCTGGTCTCCACCAGTTATAGATCATCGCCACGGTAATGCCTTTAGCTTCAAGATCTTTAATAATGTTCACGGCAGCAATTGGAAACTGCCAAGTCCACTCATCTGGATGGACCAAGATATGTTCTTGTTCAGAGCCGTAAGTGCAAGAGAACGTGTTGTAGCTGCTTGGATTTGGACGAACCAATTGGTTACACCATGCAGAGTTTCCTGTTTTAGCGGCACATTGAGCAAGAAATTGATCTTTTTTCGTCAAACCCGTTTCGACGAAGCTCTCTTGTGTCTTCGTCGCTTTCAAGCAACCAAGTGCTTGAATGTCAGTATTGATGGTTCCGTATTCTTCGTGGATATGTTCAACGATATCTTCGGAATCAGATTGAGCAGTTTCAGAATTTTCAGATGTGTTTTGGGATTCGCCCTCAGAGCTTAATGATTGCTCTGTGTATGCTGGATCACCTTCGGCTTTAGAACAAGAAACAGTAGCAAGACCAACGGTGGAGATCATCATCAGTGTTAATAGGAAATTTTTCGTCATTGACCCTCACATTGTTGCGGTTGATTTGTGCAACTACAGCAGGGTGCCTTGCGAAAATGTCATTGTGGGGAAATTATGCCGTTTGACTGCTAGATCTAGAGGTTGGTTTTATAAACACGCGTAAGAATTGGCGACGAAGGTAGAGGTAATTGGAGAAGAGATCTCTTAAAAATAAAAAGGCGCACCTGTATGTAGATGCGCCTCACTTTATTTTTAAAAGCAGAAACTAGCGGTCGATACGTTTTTGCAAATGCTCGGGATACCGCGCGCCTTGAGCCTTTAAGTGCGAAGCTCCCTGTTGAATACTTTGTAGTTCTTTTGCTGAAAGTTGGATATCTGCGGCGGCAGAGTTTTCTTTCATGCGTTCAACTTTGGTTGTGCCAGGAATAGGAACAATCCAAGGTTTTTGCTCTAAGATCCACGCTAAAGCAATCTGACCTGAGGTCGCATTCTTTTCTTTAGCGATCGAAGTTAAAAGATCTACAAATGCTTGATTGGCTTTTAGATTCTCTTCGCTGAAACGAGGCACAATATTTCTAAAGTCCCCTTCGCCGAATTTTGTATCGGCATTAATCTTACCTGTTAGAAAACCTTTGCCCAAAGGACTGAAAGGAACGAAGCCAATTCCCAGCTCTTCAAGAGTCGGAATGATTTGATCTTCAGGTTCTCTCCACCACAAAGAATATTCACTTTGCAAAGCTGTCACGGGTTGAACTGCGTGGGCTTTACGAATATTCGCGACGCCAGCTTCAGACAAGCCAAAGTGCTTAACTTTACCCTCTTTGATCAGGTCTTTAACGGTGCCTGCGACATCTTCTATAGGTACACTGGGATCAACTCTGTGCTGATAAAATAAATCGATGTAATCGGTTTTTAGGCGCTTCAGTGATGCTTCACAGACTTCCCGAATGTGTTCGGGACGACTATCTAGCTCAGTCCAGGCACCCGTTTTAAAACCGAACTTAGTAGCGATCACGACTTTATCGCGAATCGGCTTTAAGGCCTCGCCCACGACTTCTTCGTTTGTATAAGGGCCATACACTTCCGCTGTATCAAAGAATGTAACGCCTTGCTCTGCTGTTGCTTGCACAACTTTCACGGCGTCGCTGTGGCTTAGCTTATTTGCATAGCCAAAACTTAAACCCATACAGCCAAAACCAATGGCTGATACTTCTAATCCGCTTTTTCCTAATTGACGTTTTTTCATTTCAAACTCCCCTTATTTAGATTTTTCCCATATCCAGAACGAAGCGATAGCGCACATCACTTTTTAGGACTCGCTCGTAGGCTTCATTCACCTGAGATGGATTGATGACTTCGATCTCTGGTGTGATGTTGTGTTTCGCACAGAAATCCAGCATCTCTTGCGTCTCTTTGATCCCACCGATTGCCGAACCCGCATAAGATCTGCGCATCATGATCAAGGGAAAGACATTAACGGACAAAGGTTTTTCCGGCGCCCCTACAGAGACCATAGTTCCATCTAATTTCAATAAATTGAAATAGCTAGTCATATCGATATCTGCCGAAGAGACCGTGTTGATGATCAAATCAAATTTTGCGGCATTTTGCTGAAAGACGTCCTGTGTTTTTGCAACCAGGAAGTGATGGGCACCCAGCTTCAGCGCGTCTTCGCGTTTTTTTTCTGAATGACTTAGTACTGTGACTTCAGCTCCCATCGCTCGTGCGATTTTCACTCCCATATGGCCCAAACCACCAAGTCCCATAATGGCGACCTTTTTGCCTGGGCCCGCATTCCAATGATTGAGTGGAGAGTAAACAGTAATACCCGCACACAGAAGTGGAGCTGCTTTATCCAGCGGAAGCGATTTTGGAATTTGTAAAACGAAGTCGTCTTTAACGACGATCACATTCGAGTATCCGCCTTGAGTGACTGCAGAGCCGTCACGCTCCATCGCGCCATATGTTCCCGTTTGTCCCTCAATGCAGTATTGTTCAAGGTCTTGCTTGCAATGCGCACACTCAGCACAAGAGTCGACCAAGCAACCGACACCGACATGATCACCGACTTTGTGCTTTGTTACTTTGCTGCCGACCGCACTAACGATCCCTGCGATCTCGTGCCCTGGCACCATGGGAAAGGGAGAGCCTGCTCCCCATTCTTCTCGGGTCATATGAATATCGGAATGGCAAATGCCACAGTACCTGATGTCGATAACAACGTCGTGCTCTTTAGGCTCGCGTCTTTCGAATGAGTATGGAACTAACGCTTCTTTAGCAGCCATGGCTGCCATGCCTTTTGCTTGAATCATCTATTTCTCCCTGATTTATGAGATAACCTTTGCCAAAAGAATAGCCCTGATGTTCATTAAGAAAAATAGGGGTTTACTTCACGTGCTGTTAAGGAGTGCTTCATAATGGATAAAAACAGATTAGATGGCCTGCTGGCTTTGAAACTGGTCGCAGAGAAGCGTAACTTCACCGCGGCAGCCTCAGAGCTCGACGTCTCCCCCTCTGCCATCAGTCAGATGATTCGCCAACTTGAGACACGACTGGGAGTGACTCTATTGACTCGAACGACGCGCACAACTTCATTAACAGAAGCAGGTCAGCGTTTTCTGTCTGAAGCTGGGCCCGCCCTTGATCAAATTCTAAATGCCATGGACAGCGTGGGAACTTTAGGCACAAAGCCGTCGGGATTGTTACGCCTCAACATGCCACGCTCGCTTTATCATTCCTTTATGGAGCCAATAGTTTCCAGCTTTATTAAAAAGTACCCCGAGGTCACTGTAGAGCTCTATTTGGAAGACTATGCGAGCGACATTTTTGAGAGCGGCTTTGATGCTGGCGTCAGACTGTCCGATATCTTGGCAAAAGATGTGATCGCCACGAAACTTTATGGCCCGGTTCGCTTTGTAGTTGCAGGATCTCCAAAATATTTTGACAAACATGGCCGCCCTAAAAAACCGCGCGATCTTTTATCCCACAACTGCATTCTGATTCGCTTGGGCGGAGGCTTGTATGATCGTTGGGAATTCCAAGAGCGCGGCAAAGACTTTCAAGTGCACGTCAAAGGCAATTTAATCTTTAGTGATTCAAACTTGATGCTAGATGCCGCTATCGCGGGTCACGGTTTAGTTTATGCTGCTGAAGAAAACATCAAAGAAAAGGTGAAATCCGGAAAACTTGAGGTCGCTTTGGCAAGCTATGCAGCAGAGAGCGAAGGATTTTACTTATACTATCCAAGTCGCTCACAAATTCTACCCAAGCTTCGCGCGTTCATTGACCATGTGAAAGCTTATATTAAAAAGTAACGACGTAGGCAAAGTCTTGCGCGTTATTGAAACCCCATTGGCCGGCGGAGATGAAAAGTTTTTTGGCGGCTAAATCAAATGCCAGGATTTGGCTGAAGTCGGCGTATGCACCAGTATTCCACAATTGCTGGTGGAGTTTTGCCACTTCAATTCCTTGTGGGTTTGAGATCGTCAACACGCGGTGGCCAAAGTAATGTGTTTGAGTCCCCCAGCCTTTGTTGTCTCCGAAGCCGCTGATATTCAAAAATTTTGGGATGGGTTTTGCGAATTGCGAGCCCTCGAAAGACATCACAAGTTTCAATCCTACTTCCGGGATTTCACAGCTTCCTGTAAAGCCCACACACCTTAAAGATAGCAGCATTTCCTCTCGAGAGCGCGGTGACAACACGACGTTTTCCTTTTTTAGCGTGGATGATTCAAGGGGCTGATTCACACTAAAAAACCACGCGAATCCAAGAATGAAAATGCTGAGGATGATCGAGAGAATTTTAGAAATCTTCATGCCCCTTAGTATAAGAAACTATTGTTTCGCGAGGCAAACTAAATGGTTCTTTATGACCCCAGAAAGAACAGGCATGGTCCTCGCAGTAAGGGTTCTCGAAACGACGTTATCGTCAGAAAGACACCACTTACAAAGGAAGATGATATGAAAAGAATGATTCTATCGATGATTGCACTTTGCGCACTGGCTCACACTGCACATGCCTATGATTTTGATTATGCTGACAGTGAAGAGATTGCGGCACCTCGCCGCCCAGGATTTGATGATCGTCGTGGTGACGACCGACGCGGTGATGATCGCGATGACCGTCGCGGAGGCGGTCGTGATGATCGTGGTCCTCGTCCAAATCCAGGCTACCCTGGCAATCCAGGCCATGGTGGTCCGCACAATCCACCTCGTCCCCCAAGCCAACCACGCATTGAATACGTGACTTGTGAATCTCAGGGCAACCGTTACAACACTTGCTACGTTGATCCTTATGGCATCCGCAATTTCTATTTGGCAAAACAACGCTCTAACACTCGTTGCGAGCAAAACAGAAACTTTGGTCTGACTGGAAATTATATCTGGGTCGATAAAGGTTGCCGCGCCGTTTTCGCTATCGAGCGCTACTAATCAGCTTGCCTACGGAAAAAGAAAAACCGGAAGCTTATCAGGCTTCCGGTTTTTCTTTTTAAAGATTGTAACAATGAACTACTTTTCAACCACTCCGCGCACATAGTGCACCACAATCGAGTAATTTCCCACTTGCGATAACAGCGAAGAATTCAACGTCACCGTGTTACCACTCACCGTGAAATCTTTGTCTGCCAGAAGTTTTGAACCGTTAAGCTCGACATAATCAATTCCCAAGAATGAATCATCCGCCACTGCGTAAGTGTTTTTAGCAAAATCCACCACACGAGTTGTCAGCGTGCTAAATGCAGAACTCCAGTCCGAGTTACAGATATTAAAGTGCGCACCACCAGAGCTTTTAATCAAAGACTGATAGTTTACACTTGTACGCGCCAAGCAAGGACTGCTGGCTTTATCGTAAGCCAGAAAACCAAAACTCTTAACTGCGGTGGCACTACCGAAGGCTTTCGTCATACGCGCTTGGAAAGTGGCTGGCGTGATGTAATCCACGTTTTCTGTCAATGAAGACACTTTGATATTATCATAGCTTTTTGGATCAGAAACAGAGTCATACTGAATGCTGGTATTCGCCGAGACATTGCTTGAGTCGTCGTCCGATACAAAGACAAAGACTTTCTGTGAACCACTTCTAAAGAATGAGTTTAAGGAGCCATAAGCCCCTGCATAGCGGCTGTTACCTTTTAGAGTCGAGCAAAGCACATCGCTTTTATCAGGTGAAGCTGGGCACGTTGATAGTGCCGCCACCAGCATCGGGTTATAACTATGCACCATGAAATGAACTTGCTTACCATTAGATGTATAGTCAGCCAGCGCGATTTGCGTGTTGATGCTAGACGCCTCAGAACGAGAAATCAAAGCCACACGGATATCGATCTTGCTATCAAGATTTTCAACAAAGGCTTTGAAGTTCGCTTTCACGCGATTCACGTTTTGCACCATTGATACGGAATTGTCGATCACCCAAACCATATCAATAGATTTAGCTGTGGATTGCGAAGCAAAGCTTTGGCTTTTAGATTCTGTCGCTGGCACTACTCCAGCACCGGCGTTGGTGTCAGTCTCAGCAAAATTATAGCTTTGTTCAGCGCAATTTTGAAAACTCACTATTGTCAGTAAAGCTGAAACAATAAGTACTAATTTTCTCACATGGCCCCCCACGTACTTGATGATTAAAGCAAGATGCGTTCCCGACAGATCTATTCAATTCACTATCGGCAGGGATCAGGTGTCGTTTAAATTTTGTGAGAATGATTATTTAAAGAAAAAAAGCACCCGATTCCGGGTACTTGAAGCGATATTGATAACTTTTGAGCATGTACCGGATATGAACATGCTCCAAAAATGACTCCAACTTAGTATTTGAAAATGTTCTGTAAGCGTCCTTGAAACGCAGGAACTTGAAAGAATCCACAGTGGCCACCGAATGGCAAAACAAAAGCACGATCCCCGAATTGAGCCTTCATCCAGGCGATGTCTTCGGACTTAGAAACCAAATCATCAGCACTGTCGATGAAGTACAGATTTTGGTTCTCGCGGATATAATCAGCGAATTGATAAATGCTGGCGTCGTGATTCAATTGCTCAACCGAATAGTCAGCACCTTGAGTGCGTTTCAAATTGGGAAGAAGGAACTGATTCATATAGCGCACGAAAGGCACGGCTCGAGCTTCGGCATTGCGGGCGTTGCGTTTGTATTTGCTCACCGGGCTTTTCAAAATGCCCAGATCATGAACCTGCTGAGAAGCGAAGACCAAGTCCCCCAGGCTGTCGCGGAACTCTTTACCGATCAGGTAAGCCATTTCAACGTCAGTGAAGGCTTCTTGTTTAAAAACCTGATCAATTTGGCGAGGGTTTTTAAGGTCAATCTTATTGCCCATCACCAAATCAGTCACCCGTTGAACTTTGAAACCAATATTTTGTTTTTCGGTTTTCGTCAGCTTTTGTTCTAGCTCTGCCAGGCGATCCAGTTTTTGAATTGCGAACAACAAATCAGCCGGAGGATTGATAGTAAGAACTTTCGCGAATTTGAAATTCCCCGCCTGGTCATCGTGCTTTTTCATGAAAAACGCCTGCAAGCCACCAATGGAATAACCAATCAGATTAAAGCTGCGTGGTTTGATACCGTGGTCGTTTTTAAGGGCTTTCGTCGTTTTCAAAAGAGCGGTGTAAAGATCCGCGGAATCGCGCGGAGTAAATCCAGGCAATCCGCTTTTGCTGCCAGCTACTGTAAATTTCCAAGAGAAAGGATTATCCACCGTCACAACGTGATAACCGATTTTAAACATTTGCTCAGCCAGCACCAAAGCAGCTGCAGATTCAGCAGTCCCACCCGTTCCTGGAATGATGAACACCAGCGGAGCCGTGCTATCAGCACGCAGGCGATAGTTGTAATTGAAATCAGAAACTCGCTCCATCAAAGGAACAGTTTTACGAGACGGCATAACCGTTACTGATCCGCGAATGATGGATTTATTGCTTTCAGGAAGAATCAGTGTGGAAGTGATCGTCGCAGCAAACGGATTTTTTAGAAAATCAGGAATTTCAGCGGCAAAGACATTCAGAGCAAAAATAGAAACTAAAACGAAAGAAACGAACGACATATCAAAAAACTTTCTTAACGGCGCCTAGGGCCGGCGCACTTTTTAAGAAAGTTTGGTGAAATAGGCAAGAAGTTACTAATTAGGGCCCCTTAAACAGAGCAACTGAGTCCTTAAGGCAACAGTGCTTGGTGGAACTCTTTGTAGGACAAATCAGGTTTTTTATCGACGTTCACACGATCAAACTCGCGGTCTAGACGATTAAAAAGCTCATCCAGAGTAATAATGCCGTCTTTATTGGTATCAGCACCCTCACAGAACTTGGGAGCCAAGATCCCTGGACAAAGCTTTTTAGCGGGCACTCGGCCGGTATCCCCAGCGTCAATTTGACTGTAACGGCCTTGGAAATACATTTTAAATTCGTTGCGGGATATGGACTTAGAGTCATCCAGGTCTGCGGTATTGATGGAGTTGATAATATAACGTGAGCTGGGTGGTTTTGAACTGCAACCCACCATCAAAGTGAGAACTGCGAAAATAGCTAGAATGAACTTCACTGAAGAATCCCCCGGTGCACTTATTCTCCCTTAGTTTTCTATGGAGTCAAAGTCTGCTTCACCCTCGCCGCCCTTGCTGAGGCTAAGAGCCAGTGTTACCCTTCAAACAATGATCAATTTAGGAAAAAAGTTCGCGTTTAAGCTACTAACGGGTGTTCTGATTTTTTCGGCGGGGGTTCTGGCGGCCTGGGCTTTTTGGTTGGAACCTAGATCATTGACAGTGCAAAACTATGCGCTGCAGTTCTCTCATGAAAAGTCACTGCCGGCTTTGCGTATCGGTGTGGTTTCGGATGTTCATTTGGGAAGATATTTTGGCGATGAAGCCCGACTTGAACGAAAGATCATCCCTTTCATTTGGTGGGCTTCGGTGATTTTTGGGAAGACAAAGAGCTTTTAGATTTTATCGCGAGTTATAAAAAATCAGATCTGCCAACAATTGGCCTTACTCACAATCCCGATGTCTTTCCTGAAACTAAAAAAGATATTTCCTTGATGCTGGCGGGACATACTCACGGTGGTCAGGTGAACTTTCCTATCGTCGGTGCACCGATCACGCCTTCTCGTTACGGTGATCGGTATCGCTATGGACTCATCAGCGAAAAAGAACATCACATTCTTGTGACGAGTGGCACAGGAAACAGTATTTTGCCTGTGCGTTTTAGAGTACCGCCGGAAATCGTCATGGTGGAATTAAGCTTTAAAGCCAACTAACCTGGTTGTAAGTGGACATGAGCATTCGTCTCGGTAAAATTGGTCAAATGAAATCAGGCATTTTCCTTATGGCGACCCTTATGGCGCTCTATACCCAGGCCCAAACCAAAGATCCCCATGTTATCACTTGGATGAGATGGGATGATCCTCCGATATTCATTCTTGAAGGGCCTTATCAAGGACAAGGCCTTTTGGACATCACAGAAAAAATCATCACGAAAAAACTCTCTCAGTATTCCCACGACTCCTTAATCAGTACCGTTCAACGCGTTTTGGTTGAAGCCGAAAAAGGAACCTATGCTTGCAACGCCGGCTGGTTGGATACCCCGGAGTGGCACAAATTATTTTATTTTTCCAAACCGGTTTTCGTTATTCCATCAAATGGCATTTTACTAAAGAAAAGTAAGATCAAAGAAACTCAATCTTTGGAACCGTACTCCTTGCAAAAATTCCTGGATAAAAAGCCTCACTGGAAATTAGGTGTGGGCCGGTTATATGGCGTCGGTATTGACGAAGTCTTGGTAAAAAATCAGTATCAGAAAAATCCAAAGATCATCACCATTAGCACCAGTTTGAAAGTGCATCAGATGTTACAAAGTGATCGCATCCAATACACCTTGGGATATCCGTTTGAGGCTTTTTATTATAATGAATATTTAAAATCCAAGGATCGGGTCGTTCACTTGCCCCTTTCGGATAACAAACCCATTGTTGGTGTTGTGGTGGCCTGCCCCCGCAATGAATGGGGTAAGTCGGTAATCGACCAAGTTAATAAAATTCTGAAAAACGATCCCGAAATCCTGGATGAGATCCGCAAAGGAGTGGACCGTTGGTTGACCAGCGAAGACCAAAAACGCTTAGAAAAACCGCGTAAAGAAATGCGCGAGAATAATTAAAATCGGCCACTTTTCCGTGACGGACCGCAGAAGATCATACTTCTGCAGTGAGCAATACCCCTTAAGTTGACCAACCCTCTGGGGTTTATTACTTCAAGGCAATGAAGTTAATCTGCCAAGCAATTTTGCGTACATTCTTAATCACGATTTCTGTGGTTTTGTTGTCTGCATTGGCTTTCGCACAAACGAAGCCAGTTGCTGGTCTTCACCTGATGACTTATCAGTCCTGGGGTTTCACGGTGGATTCCTCGGCCCAAGGTGAGCGCGTTCGTTCCATTTTAAATTCCGCCAAAGAGCTGGGATTTAAATCCGTTATTTTAAATTTTCGCGCACATATGATCACCGGTGTAAGTTCAGATATCCGTCCCGTGGTTCCCGTCAAAGAACAAGCGATAGAAGAAAAATTAGTTTTACAAACCGTCGATTACGCAAAGTCATTGGGCTTAAGCGTTTCTTTCCGTCCTATTTTATTGGTGGTCGGTCCTAAGGGAGAATTCCCTTACATCGAAAAGAAAAACATTTACTGGTGGCACGGAAATATCCAACCCAAAAATCCCGATGCATGGTTTGCGAGTTACTATAAATATCACGAACGTTATCTGAAACTGGCTGCGAAGGCTGGCGCTGACATGTATTCGATCGGTGCCGAGATGAACTCAATGACATCAGGCTTGGGAGATCGGGAGCCCACGTGGCGGTTAGGTTACCCGGCAAAATGGGTCGAGATGATTCGTAAGGCCCGTGAAATTTTGGGCGCAGAAACTAAAATCACCTATGGTATCAACTATACGGATCAGTATGTTCAAGTTGGCGGTCAAAAAATCGTTGGTGGCGAAATTGAACAGTGGAAGTTTTATCTGACAGAAACTTTTGAAAAGCCAGCAAATCAAAAACACCAAAAAGATCTGCAAGAGTTATGGAACTCCCTGGATGTGGTCGGTTTTGATTACTACCGTGCTTTAGCCAGTTCCCATGAAAAGTTCTCGACCGACTATTCCACTTTGCTTCGTCAACTGGAAGCGCGCCCCCAATCTCATGCTTCACAATTAGATACAGTCCTTACAGAAATCGCACTGACCTTGGGTGCGGAAAAGCCAGCCTACATTCAAGAGGTCGGTTACGCGAGTGTGGAAAATTGTTTTCTGGAGCCCGCCGCCTACGAAAGCAGCAAAGGAAAATTGAATCTCGCCCACCAGTCTGCAGCTTGGGAATCTTTTTTGAAAGCCTTCTGGGAGCCGCAATGGCCTTGGATGAGCGGCTTTGGAATGTGGCAAGTTTTAGTGGATGAAAACACCACCGAAAATGACAAGGGCTTTACTCCCCTGCACAAAAAATCCATGCACGATGTTTTGAAGAAATATCTGAACTAGGTTTTTTCTTTTAGAAATCCAAAAGTTTTATCGACCATGAAATCCGGCTCCATCACAGCGCCACATTTAGCGCAAATAACTTCAGGCAAGTTCACTTCGTGAGGCAGTTGATTTTGTGCGTATTTATAATGCACGCCATTTTCCAATTTTAAGACCTGTTCATGAGAACAGGCATCACATAAAAAGGGAGCAAAGAAAGACGTGATGACGGAGTTTTTAGGAACGAACCCATGAACGATGTTCACCTGATTCACGATAACGTAAGGGCATTCTTCCAAAGTCAGTTTCGCCCCCGTCGCCATGCGCGTGGCCCACGAGATCCAGTTTTTTACACCAATGGAATTGATGAAGGTCACCTTGGCCATGTTCAATTTAATATCTTTGAAATTTTGAATCTTAATATCAAAGATTTCTGTTTTCTCGCTGATCGGTCCCTCGAGAATAACTTCAATGGCATCACCGTTGGCTTTTTGAATCATGAGATCATTTTGAAAGAATACGCAGTGCTAGGCAAGGGCTTTGACTGTCGACAATACCTTTTTGGAGTCAAAACTGGAGTATAGTAAATTCAAATCTGTTTTTTAAAGGTGTAAACTAAGGCAAATGTTAGTCCCTTAGACTAAGCCCTTCGATTTCCAGCAGAGCTTTCTTAACCTCTATCCCACCTGCATACCCGGCAAGTTTTCCGCTAGCCGCGATCACCCGGTGACAAGGAACAATGATACTGACTGGATTTCTGCCATTCGCTGTTCCAACCGCGCGACAGGCATTGGCATCTTTAAGGGCTGTGGCAATCTGTTTATAGGATTTGGTCTGGCCGTAAGGGATCTTTGCGAGCTCATTCCAAACTCGTTTTTGAAATTCAGTACCCTCCACATCCAAAGGAATCGAAAATGTCTTTCGACTGCCTGAAAGATACTCGATAATTTCTTGCTCGACCCTTAAAAGCAAGGCTTCCATTTTTGCTGTTCCCGGAACCATGGGCACGTTTTGCTTTTTCCATAGCAACCCCCTCAGGCCATTCTCTGATACGACCAAAAACATGGGACCGATCTTGGTTTCAAGTTTTTTTTGAATCAGTGTCATGGGGACTTCCTTTTCTTTTTCTTACTGAGATTTTCTGAGTATGTCCTCCAAAAAAGTGCCGCGACATAACCGCGCCAAGGACTCATTTGCGAAAGAACTTCTTGAGGGTGATGTTGCAAAGCCCGGCTTAAAATCAGATCACTTGCCGGAAAGGTGTCCGTACTGCGCAACGCTTTAAGAGCAATATAGTGTGCCGTCCAGGGCCCAATGCCGCGAATTGCCAGGACTGATTTTTGGAATTGCCCAACTTCCTGGGTAGAGTCCAGGGATAGTCGCCCCTCTATAACAGCTTTGGAAAATTCTTTGAGTGTCTGTTTGCGAATCCCTGTGGTTTTAAGACCTGACAGATCGGCCTTTAATATTTGAGCGGGTGTGGGGAAAAGCTTAATTGTTTTGCCTTCGCGCTGAAGACCCGAATCACTGCCGGCAATCTCTATCAGGTCATGCACCAAGGCACGACCGAAATCGACACTGACCAACTGGCCTAATATTGCACCGATTGAAATCTCAAAGGGATCCCAACCCGAGAACATTCGAATTCCCGGATAGCTATTTAGCATCTTTTTTATTTTGCCATCCCGCTCAAGAACATTGGCAATCATCACGGGATCGGAATCTAGATCAAACATGCTGCGAACACGATGCAGAATAGTGTGAATCGCGCTGGTGTCGGGAAAATCAATCTCGACCAATAGAGATGATTTTTCAGGACTATTAGAAATACTGATCTGACCGACTTGCTTTCCGAATGAAACCACGCGAGTCATCTTGTCGCCATCAAACCATTCCAAATTCCCGATACGATGATTGCGATAGGTATTTAACAATCCTTCATAATCAAAGGGTGGACGATATGGCAAAGAAATCTGCAGACCGTTTTTTTCGGAAGTACGATTGCGGCGAATTTCTCGCGGAGCTTTTTTAAAGCGTTCTTTAAAGGCGTCATTAAAGCGGCGAACTGAACTAAAGCCCGCAGCAAACGCGACTTCAGTAATGGGCAAGCTGGTTTCAACGATCAACTTGCGGGAAAGATTGAGGCGATTTTCAAAAGCAAGCTGCTTCGGCGTCTTGCCAATCTCATCAACAAAGAGACGGCGTAAGTGACGAGCGGAGACCCCGAACTTATCGGCAAAGGCGTCTTCGTTGAAATCAAGAACTTCTGAAGAGTTCAAAACCTTCAGTGCTCTTTGCACAGTGGCAGATTTCCCGATCCAGGCTGGTGAATGCGGAGCACTTTCCGGGCGACAGCGCAAACAGGGACGATACCCCGCAGCTTCGGCGAGATGTGAATTTGCAAAGAACTCCGTATTCTCCCGCTTAGGCTTTGCCGGGCAAATGGGACGACAGTAAATCCCTGTGGTTTTTACTCCCACAAAAAACTTCCCATCAAACCGTGGGTCGTGCGCCAGCATTGCTTGGTAATAGATATCATCCTGTTTCATACAGACAACCATAGCACAGTTAACTAAGAATGAGTGGCCGTTTTCGGACATTATCGGCAATATGATTCCACAACGCTAAAGTATAGATTATTACAGCTGGCTCTGATTTTTGTCAGGGCCAGTCACTTGTAATGTATTACAAACTTTAGTTCCTCCCCGAACTTCAGCATAATTGAACTTCCTGGAGGTTTAATGACACTGAAAAAGCAGATGTGGCTTTTGGTTTTGGGATTTACGGTAATATTGATGTCCGTCGGAATTCTGTCATTTGTAAACTCCTCCACTTTGATGCGCAACTTCGACAATGTCGCGCAAACTCAACTCCCCGCCGTTCGCTATATGACCTTAGCAGATATGATGCATGATGGACTTCGTGCGGTCGCAAGAGGTGCATTGCTCTCTGCCAAGATCAATGACAAACAGGGAATGGACGAAGCGCAGACCGAAGTTAAAGAGATGGCCGGGAATTTCAAAACCTATATTGAGAAACTCAACTCTCTCGAGTTACAGGCAGAAACCAAAGCTGCCCTCTCCAGCGTCCTGCCAGCGATGAATTCCTATATTGTACAATCTGAAACTCTCGTCGGCCTTGCTGCCAACCAAGGTTTTGATGTGGCGATCCTGAAACTTCCGGATTTTGAAAAGTCGTTTAAAGTCCTGGAAGAAGAAATGGAAAAACTTGGCGAACTGATTGAAAAAGATGCCAGTGCCGTGCATAATTCGGGCGCAAGTCTGCGCACTATTAATTTGACGACGGCGATTGTCGGCGCACTTCTATGTGTGCTGTTCGGTGCAGTGATCATTCACAAGCTCAATCAAAGAATTGGAGAGATCGCTCGAGGTGTCCAGCAAACTGGCGGCGAACTGGATGAATCCAGTCGCGCTTTAACTGAAACCTCGACAATGCTTGCTTCTGGCGCAACACAATCTGCGGCCTCCCTGGAGGAAACCGCAGCCTCGCTGGAAGATATCACGAATGCCTTTAAGATCACTTCGAACTCGGCAATTTCCGCTGCTGAGGTTTCAGGTAAAACGCTACAGGCATCCTTAAAAAGTACTGAAGCTACTCAGCAATTGATTCAGTCCATGCAAAGCCTTGAGTCCTCGGCCACAAAGATGGTTGATATCATTCAGGCAATTGACGATATCGCCTTTCAAACAAACTTGCTGGCATTAAATGCCTCGGTTGAAGCTGCCCGGGCCGGAGAGTTGGGTAAAGGCTTTGCTGTTGTCGCTGAAGCCGTGCGCAGTCTTTCCCAACGAAGTGCGGGATCTGCTAAAGATATCTCGCAGATGATTGAAAGCAATCGTCTGCAGATTATTGAAGGTGCCCGAATTGCGAAGGAAAGTGAGCAGTTCATGTCAGAAGTGCTTGAGTCCGTTAAAAAGGTTTCCAGCATCAATGCCGAGATTTCCCAGTCGTCACATCAGCAGTCTTCATCGATTCAGCAGATTAGCCTGGCCTTTGGAAAGATTGATCAGACCTCTCAAGAAAATGCCAAGGTCGCCCAGGTGGTCTCTGAAATGTCGGAAAGAATATCACAGGCATCGCACAATGTGGGTGGTATCTTGCAGACTCTTTCAAAACTTACAGGCAAAGCCGAAGATCAAAACAGTCTGGTGTAACTATTTTTTTGAAGCGGATTTATCGTCAAAGGCATAGATCTTAACTGTCTTGCCTTCCTCCACTCTCATCACTTCAGCACAGTTACTTTGTCGAGAGACAGCTGACATCTTTTCCGCGGCTTCAGAGGACTTCACGGTTTTAACATCGCACAGAAGCTCTGATTTATACTTCAAGCACAGTTGATTGAACTTTACATCAAAGTCCTTGTATTTCTTATCCATAAAGGCGGCGATCATGTCTCTGCGCTCTTGTTGGTTGATTTTTTCAAAGCATTTGGTTGATTCAGCCATGGCAGATTTTGCGAACAGAATGACTACAACCCAAGTCTTGAGTAGATTCATATTTTTCTCCTCGAACATAAAGCCTATCGAGGGGGAAAAGTTTGTCAACTTCTTAACAAATACTCCTGCTATAAAGAGTTCTCACAAAGACGGGAACAAAATATTGTTATTATCTCGATAGGGAACATAAACTTTTCTAACACCTAGCCGATAAGACAGGAGCATAGCTCTAACTGTACGTTTTTTCCAGGAGTGATGTATCAAAAAGAGACGATCTAACGACATCATAGTCGTCATAATATTGTTGTGCGCTGTTGGCTTTATCTTCTTTATGAAGGATTTCATTTCCAGAGACCGTTGTCAGGAAAGACGTGGTTGTTGGGATGAAGTTGAGAATACTTGCCGCAAAGATGAACCAAATGCGGAATATCTTTGCTCGCGGAAAAAAAATTAGCCCCGCCAATATTTTTCAATTCGGTTTCTGTTGACTGACTTTTTCACGTCAGACTTGTGAAACAGGATTCTCTTCCTTAAATTGAGGACGGAGATACCTATGGAACAAAAAAACAGAGATATAAAAACTGTTATGCACGCAGTAAAAAGAAGAACACTCACAGTCAAAAGAGTGGAGCTGGTTACTTCGCGAATCAAACGAATTACTTTTACCGGCGAAGACTTGCACGATTTCATTTCGCTTTCACCTGACGACCATATTAAAGCCTTCTTCCCCTATCCTGGGGAATCAGAGCCGGTCTTACCAGTGATGGGGCCTAATGGCTTAGAGCCCTCAGCTGATGGCCGTAAACCCATTATGCGCGACTATACACCTAAGCGCATCGACACTGCCGCACGTGAACTGGACATCGAGTTCGTTCTGCATGGCGATGGCCCTGGTTCTCAGTGGGCACAGAATGTTTCTGTCGGTCAGACACTGACGATTGGCGGCCCGCGCGGTTCACGAGTGGTGCCCTATAATTTCGATTGGTATCTGATGATTGGTGACGAGTCGGCCCTTCCGTCCTTTGCACGGCGCTTGCAGGAACTTCCGCAAGATTCGTTTGCCGTGGTGGTGATTGAAACAGAAGATCCATCGCAAAAAATCGACCTACCTCACAATGGAAAAGCCGAAATTCACTGGCTTTACCGCAACGGTCGACCTGCAGGACAGGTTGAGGAATTGAAATTAAAAATCGCAAGTCTGCCTATCTTCGAGGGCGACTATTTTGCTTGGATAGCTTTAGAGAAAGCCTGTGCCATGCAGATCAAAGATCTGTTGATCACGATTCGCGGAGCCCGCGAAGAATGGATTAAGGCCGGAGGATACTGGAGTGCCACTCACGAGCACTAATGAATGTTTCCAGAGCTCCAGGAAGGCGGATCACTTGCGGGGAATGAATCGTCGATAGTCATGTCGACATCTTCCTCGCGAGAAGTCTTTCTCCTGACAACCGAAACGTCCCGCTGGGTTTGAATCAATTTATTAATCAGGTATCCCAAGGCCACGGCACCGACCGCTGTTAAAATCACATTTCTTGTTTGCATCGTGAACTCCTGTTTTGGAGGTCAAAAAAGAAGGAGCCCAGGTTACGACGGCTCCTTTCTATTTTTAAAAAAACTATTCATCATCTTCCATCATTGACGATTGATTTCTGGATGAACGCGAACTGCCGCCCGAGCTGCTGCCGCGCGAAGAGCTTGATGATGATTTACCAGAGCTTGAACGGCCCTGCGAACTTGCTTTCGTACTTGAACTTTTACGACTGTTTTTATTGGTAGCCATATGGCACCTCCTTTTACTCTTGAGTGTGACTATAAGGGAATTTTCCGTGAGTAATAGGACTGGTGTTTAAAATCAGTGGTGTTTTTTGTGATTGAAAAATGCGAGTAGTTCAAACTCCTAAGCAGAATTCGTCTCACAAAACACATTCCAAAATATGAACTGGAGTCACTGATCAAAATTTATTGACGATTTCTCCTCGGTATATGTTCAGCGATCCTTCCTATTTACCGATTAATTACATATGCACGTATGGGGAACCCGCGAATTTAGTCTCAAAACTGGACTGTCTCAGATAGCTAAATTTCTGGGAATTTGCGCCCTATTGTTTCTTTCCGCCTGCAGTCTGGACTTAAACATCTGGTCTGAACACGGCAACACCTTGACTGGCAAAGTGCAAATGACAGGAATCACTTCGTCTGCCGCATGCGCAGCGGGTGACAAGAAGGCCTACCTTCATCAGCTTAACAGCGATGGCTCTGTCGATGAAACGCCACTGGCATCCGTAGATCTAGATTCCGATTACGGTTTCCAATTTACAAACCTGTTTACGATTGCTCCCACTGCTAAATATTTTGTTAAAGTCGATGCGTGTGGAAAAAAATTAAGCCGTCCCGTGACAGGTATGGAAAATCAAATCGTCAATTACACGACAAGTTTGGTCGGCTTAATCCCGTATGTCCAAGTGAGCGGCGTTAAAAAACTTCAGGATCTTAGCAGTGCTGAACTTGAAACTGTGATATCCTCAATCGCCAACACTCCGAACGTTGCGACTTCTGAATCCATGAGTGAAGTTTACGACAGTTTGACTGCGGGCAGTGGTGCTACACAAAGTGCTCAGGTTGTCTCGACTTTCGGTTTAAACGCGATCACCGATTTAGTATCCATGGTGCCACCTTACATCGACACCCTGACAGCACCAACGGCTTACAACGAGATGAGTTCTGCAAGTCATACCGTAACAGCAGCTCACTGGTACGGCAGTTACTCTGCAGCTTATGAATGGATCCTTAATGGAAACTCTGATGGCAATTCTGCGACATACGCTTTTACTCCGACAAAAAATTCACAAGGGATGAATATCCTTCGTTTGAAAATCGGTACGGATGACGGTGGTGGTTTGATTGACTCGAACTATGCTGTGTTCGATCAAGAATATTCAGTGAATATTTTAAATACGTTCCCGGCGATTGCGCCAACTTTAAGTTTAACTTCTGCGGCCGTCACCAACTCGACAGCCGCCACCATGAGTATTGCAACCGGGGCCCTTCTCGCCAACTGCGACACCTTTTCAACTTTTGCACTTTCTGAAAGTGCAACTTCAAGCGGAGTTGCACTTTCTGATTTTACACGCAGCTGCACCACGGCCGCGGCTCAACCTGAAAGCTACACTTTATCCATGGGCGATGGAATTAAAACCGTTTACCTGTGGGCAAAGGATGCCGCCGGAAATATTTCAACAACTGCGACTTCGATTAGCGTCACATATGATACGACTCCTCCGGTTTTATCTTTGACCGTTCCGACGGCAACTCAAGCCTCCTCTGCTATGAGTCTGGCTTTTACTGCATCAGATGTAACTTCCAGTGTCGCCGTTTTGAAACTGCAGTACTCACTAGATAACACAACGTATTCAGATGTTGCGACTTTGACGGCCGCGACCTCGCCTTACACGGGCTATACTCCAGCGGCTTCCGGATATCTGCGCCTTTATGGTGAAGATGCTGCGGGAAATTCAACAACGACAACTCCAGCGGCTTTCGTATTTGACAACACCCCACCCAATGCCCCGGTAGCCACTTTAACGACTGCCACCTTAACTAATAATCCTGTTGTTGCGTTGACGGTTGCAGACTGTACCGATACCGCGACATTGCTAATAACTGAAACTGCTGGGGCTCCATCTGCGAGCAATCCTGCTTGGGCTGCCTGTGCAGCGACTCCGGTCGTTCATAACTATACGGTTGTGGGTGAAGGCGCGCACACTCTTTATATTTGGGCAAAAGATGTCGCGGGAAATATCTCTGCAACATCTGATAGTAAATCTATCGTACTAGACACGACTCCCCCGGTTATTACTTGGGTGGCTCCGACGACGGACCAAAAAACAAGTGTCGCTGCCACAGTTACATGGCGCGTGACTGATATTCATACGTCTACCTCGCAAAATACCGTTCTTGAATATAGCGAGAACGCGGGTGCGAACTATTCCGTAATTTCAACGCAGGCCTTACCAGCAGGAAGCGCTACAAACCAAACTTACAATGCGACTTGGAATACTGCTGCTACTTTGAAAACAGTAAAACTGAAAGTCACTGTAACGGATGCGGCCGCAAACCAAACGGTCTATATTAAAGACCTTATTGTGGAATCAGAACGCCCGGTGATCAACACACTGACAATTGCAGATGGTGCCGCGGTTGTCGGGCTGGCCTCAGTAAATGCGCAATTGGCTGTCACGCCTTCGACTTCAGCGACTTCTTATATGCGTATTTCTGAAACTGACTTTGATGTGAATACGGACAATGATGTCGGTTGGATGCCGTTTTCGAGTGATATATTCAGTTTCTCGATGGCAAACACACCAGGCACGCACACGGTTTATGCGCAAATTAAAAACAATGCGGGGATCATGTCCCTGACTAAGTCCGTGACTTTAAAACTGGATACTGGCAACCCACCAAGCATCAAAGTTACGTCACCTTCGGGCTCCGGCACTTATTTGCCTGGTAACGTAATGCCAATCACCTGGCAATGTACAAGTAACAGTGCCGATATCGGTCTAGCGACAAAACCGATCTCCAGTATCCAATACACCATCGATGACGGTTTAAGTTATTTTACCATCGTTGATGATACGACTTCGAATCTGCCAGCCTCAGGAACATATAATTGGACGATTCCGGCAACAACACCGGCGGGTGCTACAATTTCTGCATCCACTCCGATTCGTGTTCTGGTGGCATGTAAAACGGCGGGCGGTGTGATCACGACGTCCCTTTCTGCAATTCAAAACTCAGCGTGGCAAATTCTGGTGGGTGACCCGGGGAATTTGGAAACTGGAGTGCATATCAGTGCCGCGGATATTTCAAATTCCAGTGGTGTCTTTGGAGATGCGCAAAACAACCTATACTCCGGCTCTCGTCTGCGCCATGCCATCACGAAAATTGACCGTCAAACGGGTTTGATCACGGAATGGCTCGGCGATATGTTCGTTGAAGGCTGCCCGACAAATTCTGTGGCGAAATTTACCACGCCAAGAATCATCGACATTACTGGTGATACGATGACCATCGTGTCAACGCCTTGTCATACCATCACCCGGATTAAAATTTCCGACAAGAGCATCATCTGGAACAGAACAGTGCCACTGTTGACCGGTGATGATCGCTTGGCAAATTCAGGTCCAAGTTTCGACCAGTATTTGAAATCTGGTTACTATTACTTCCCGTCTCTTTATTCAGACAATATCTCTGCAAACGGTTTCTATGAACTTGATTTGAACAATACTTCAAGTACGCCAAAACTGATCATCGGCAATACTGCCATGTGTACGGACTATACTCCGACAGTCAGCGCATCCGTATTCACAGACGATCTTTCTTTACCATGTAAGTTTGTAACGTCCCCCACTTCGCGTGGTGCGTATATCACGGTTATGCCTGACAGAAGTAAAATCTTTGTGTGGTGGAGAACCGCTGCCAATCAGGCAAGCAAACTTACTTTAACCCAAGACTCTGCGACTCAACGTTATAATATTTCCGCTGTGACGGGATCCGCTTCGGATGGCGATGCGAGCTATTGTTCTCGCGGTGTATTCATGGGCAGCGACACTTCAAAAATATTCTGTATGCAAAATGCACGTAGTGGTCGTGATGTGACGTACATGAACACCTCGACTGCCACTACTGCGGGGGTAAAGACAACACTTGCGACCGACACTATTGATACGATCCAGGTTTCCGTCGGCTCTTCAGACAAGGCTGTTTACGTTGTGTCTAGAGAAACGAATGAACTTTTTGAAGTAAAATTCAATACAACCCTGTCTTCGACAAAAATCGGAGGTAACTCTTTCCTAACATTCGGAAACGGTACAGACCCATCACAGGTGGCATTTACATCTATTGCGGGACTTGGCTATGAGTACGACAGCGGCACCAAAGTGGGATACCTTTATACTCGCGGTATTCGCCATCTACGACGCATAAAACTGAGTGTACCATCTGGTGGCACCGATGTCGCCGTCACGCGTGTTGATACTGCCTACAGTTCTTCTCTGAACGGGACCTTGAATACCTTTGGTACGATCCACGTCGCTCCAGACCGCAGCCTGGCGTACAATGGCTTAGATGGCAGCAGCAGATACACTTGGGCGACTCACGATATGAGTGCCTGGAGTGTGACCGGAAATGCCAACTATGGTACTTCAAGCACTATCTATACAGGGACGATGTATGACTGGGGCTGGACAGGAACATACCTTCCAGACAATAGTTTTTACTTCACTGCGTATTCCGATACAAATTTGTCGGCGAATTTGAAAATATTCAAAGCCAATGGTGGCGGTTCAGGAACTGTTGCTGCTGGCAATGGCACGATCGGGACCTCAACCGTTTCAAGTGCAACGAATGCGACGACAGTTCCCTTGAAACGTATCTATGGAATGCAGCCAGATAAAGATGGCAATCTTTTGGTATTCGACGCCGATAAAATTCGTAAAATTGTTCCGGGCAGCCCAGCTACGATCGTTGACGTGATGGACCTGACTGCTCAAACAAACTATCCCACCGGAAGAATCTGGATTGATGCCGTTTACAATAACGACAACGACGATTTCTATATGGTGGCCAATAACATCGCAACCGGAATCACCGAAGTCTTTAGCTTCCGCCCTGGCGTAGGCTTCCAAACGATTTCTGTCTCTGGGTTGAATCTACCGGGTACTTTACCAGGCAGCAGAGGTAAAGCTTTTGTTCTAAAGATCACACCGCTGGGCCTGGTGATGCAAGACTCGTATAAACGTCGCATTCTCGTCACACCGCTGCTTCCATAATCGCAATTACACTTTGCGGCTTCCGGATTTTTCATTGCTGTTTACACTCAACGAAATATAGTTAACACCGTAATTTATAAACCCAATCCAGAGGTCATAATGCGGTTCTTCTTCGTTGTTTTTGCGTTCTTGCTGAGCTCCCTGACAGCAAATGCCCAAGTCTCTATCATTGATCAAAGTCCGTCCTCCACTCAGTGGAAGACAATTGAAAATGATTTTGTGAAAGTGATCTATCCAGAAACTTTCAAAAGCCGTGCGATTTACGTCGCCAACCTGATTGAGCATTATTCTCAAGTCGTGGGTCTTTCCTTCGGAATTAAAACTCCAAAAAAAGTCACATTGATCATTCGTGACCAGATGGCAGAGCCCAACGGCTTCGTAACTCTGATGCCTCGCCGCACGGAGTGGTACGGCTCAACGACATTCTCCCCGATCGTGGGTTCGACAGAATGGTATCAAACACTTTCCATCCATGAATACCGCCACGTTCAACAGTTCGATGCTTTTAGCCACAACACAGTTGATTATTTCAACTGGGTGTTTGGTGACTTGGGTATCGCCCTTGCTGACTCTTTAGTTAACAAATCCTGGATGAAGGAAGGCGACGCCGTTTATGCGGAAACGAAATTCACGGATGCAGGCCGTGGTCGCTCGCCGCGTTTCTTAGCCCGCCTCAAAGCACTTCTTTTGGGCCGTGCGACACCGACTTACGATCAATTCATCAGTGGTACCTACCAAGACAGCCTGGTTAACCAATACGTCTATGGATACATTCTGATTTCTCGTGCTTATCAAAAGTACGGCGATGATTTCTGGGAAAAAATTAACGAAAAAAACAGTCGTGGTCCTCATCCTTGGAGATTTGAAAATGCCTTCAAAGATATTTCCGGGACTTCATTCAGAAAATTTTATTACGAATCCTTTGACGAGCTTCGCAAACAATGGGCTAAGGATTCTTTCCCGGGACTTGAGAAAACTGAGTTCTCCGTTGCGACAGATCCTAAATTCCAGGATGGAGCGATTTACTTTGTTCAGTATGACTTAAACAAGCTTCCGGCACTTTACAAAAAGACTGCTAATGAAACTGAAAAAGTTGTCGAGATTCCTTACATGGATGACTTGGGTCGTCTGGACTATTCTGCAGACCACGCCGTCTACAGCGAGTTCTTGCCACATCCACGTTATGGCTTTCAGGGCTATTCAGATCTGGTGTTGGTGGATCTAAAATCTGGCTCTCATAAATACATGACTTCAGATTTGCGCGTTTACAACCCGCACTTCGGTCATGATGGCAAAACTGTTTTAGCGACTGAGTACCTACAAGACCAAACTTGGCAGATCGTTGAGTTTGATCTTTCTGGAAAACGACTTCGTTCGTTGAAACTTGCGAATTTGAATCTGGTTGAAGCCGTTGCCTTGGATAAAGACAAAGTCATAGTCTTTGCTTTGGATAAAGCCGGCTACCGCTCGATGATTCAAGCAAGCTTTGGCTCTGACAAGTTCACAACGATTTTGCCAGGTTCTCGCAACAACATGTTCTCTTTGCACAGCAACGGCAATGGCGATGTGTTATTCGAGGCCCAATACAAAGGCGCCATCGAAATTCTAAAGTTTAATTCAACTTCACAGGCTTTCTCGCAGTGTACACAAAGCAAGATTGCTTCTTACTCCCCGACATTTGCGGGTTCTGAATTTTACTATTCAGAGCAGTTCCCCTACGGAAACCGTATTCAAAAAGGTTCTTTGAACGATTGTAAGCCGATTGCTAAAACAGAACTGATTGATTCCAAATATCTTGGCGATAACCCAAGTGATGCCTACAACAAGTTTCCTGAAGTTAAAATCGCAGATCAATTGAACTACGATACTAAAAACGCTTCTAAGTATCATGAGGAAGATTACAGCGGCTTTGACGCCCGTGCCTTTACTCCGCACAGCTGGAGCTTCTTTGCTTCTCGTGGATTCGGCCTGACAGTTATGACTGACAACTACCTAAGAGATTTCGGAGCCACTGTTTCTTTGGGTAGCGATGGCGAAGAAAACGTTCCGTACACGTCCTTGAAAGTGGATTTCAAACGCTACTGGCCCGTATTAAGTCTTTTGGGTGATATTCGCAATCGTAAGACGAATGTGATGAACTCGGACCCCGAACAAGACCTAACATGGCGTGAGGGTTCTTACGGCGTGGGCATGTTGCTTCCATATCAATTCAAACATCACATGTATTCTGGATTTATGGGCTTGGGCTACTCCGCAAAAATCCTGCGCACGGAAAGCTACCGTGTTGATGATGTCGGCGTTGCGGGCACCGGGTCTTCGCAATATGTTGATCAAACTGTGAACTTCCAATTCTCTTACGCAAAAGAAGCTCAGACACGTGCGATTCTTTCTCCGTGGAGCATTACTTTGCTTGCTGAATACGAAGATGCTTCGACAATGAACGAAGAGTCTGTACCAGGGTCTTATCGTACTTACGGAAACTTGGCAGTTACCACTCCGGGGATTTTCCGAAATAACAGCATCCTTTTAGCCTTCAGCGGCCAACAAGGCGAAGAAGGCACGGGCCATTATTTGTTCGCGCCTCCGGTTATCAATCCCGTGGGCTACGTTTACTCTCGTGGTTTCGATTACAAAACATCTGATAAATTTGCGAAGGCAAGTTTCAATTACATGTTTCCGATCGCTTATCCGGATTGGAATGCGGGCCTGTGGATTTACGTAAACCGCATTTACGCAAATTTATTCCTGGATAACACAAAATACACAGCCGAAGGTATCGAGTACAACCTGAAGAGCTCAGGTGCAGAGTTGATCTTGCAATCGAAATTCTTCCGCGTCCTGCCACTGAGCTGGGGTGTTCGTTACATCCATAAAGCAGATCCTGACCAGGACGACGTGGAACTTTATGTAGGCACTCAGCTGACATTGTTCTAATTCTCGGAAATCAGGAAAATATTTGCCGAATTTACGGCATCCCTCATAAATTACGTGCTCCTTGGTGCAAGACCTGCTACCAAGGAGTCATGCCAGCTCCTAAAAAGATCCCTAAAAAATATCAACCCAAAGGTTTCGAAATCCTGCACGAGGATTTGGATATCATCGTGGGTAACAAATCCCCGGGGATCTTAACTGTCGCAGCCAAATGGGAACGCGAAAACACGGTTCACGGTCTTTTGAATCAATGGGTTCGTAAGGGCAATCCCCGTTCCACCAAAGTAGTCCATGTGGTTCACCGTCTGGATCAGGCCACTTCGGGCGTTTTGGTTTTTGCCAAAACCGAAGAGGTCATGAATTACCTGAAAGACAATTGGAAATCCTTTAGCAAAACCTATTATGCGATTGTTCATGGGAAGCTTGAGAAAAAAACTGGCATTATCCAAAGCTATTTAAGCGAAGACGAAGATTATGTGGTTCACTCCAGCCAGGATTCAGAAAAAGGTAAGCTTGCGATCACTGAATACACGGTTTTAAAAGAGACCGATAAATTCAGCCTTTTGAAAATCAATCTGTTAACGGGTAAGAAAAATCAGATCCGCGTACATCTGTCAGGTGAGGGACACCCTATCGTGGGTGATACCAAATACGGAAAGCCGAACTCGCCGTTTAAGAATTTGTTCCTGCACTCGGCAGCGCTTGAAATCAATCATCCGCACAACAAAAAGCGTATGCAGTTTAAAGCACGCGTTCCCGCGTACTTTAAAACACTGATCGATTTCGAATATTAATTTTAAATTTAGGCCTGAATTTCAGAAACAGCCCACAGACTGATCAGATCACCAAGGCCCGCATTCACGCGTCTAATGATTTGCTCAGCCGTGCCTTCGTGCGAAGGATAAGTGCTGTGAGTATCACTTACCAGCGTCACGCCATAACCCAACTCACAGGCTTTTCTGCAAGTGGCATCAATACAGTACTCGGATTGAAGACCTGCAATAATAAGTTTGTGAATACCTTTTTTCTTAAGGGTCGAATGAAGTTCTGAATCCGTAAAGGGATCGGGATGATGCTTCTGTACTATTAAATCGCCATTTTCAATGACGAGATCGGAATGCAGCATCCAACCCTCGGTACGAGTTTCATCGGGATCCCCTGGCTGTCCGTTGTTTTGCACAAAGATCACCTGAGTGCCTGAAGCACGAGCCAATTCCAAAAGTTTTTGGACGTTTTCAATCAGCGCATCAGCTTCATAAACGGGATTAAAGGGAGCAAACATATTTGCCTGGACATCGACTAACATTAAAGCAGTGTTCAAGTTCATGGGAGCTAGAATATCTCATCCTGGCCCAATAGACCACCTCTCTCCTCGCATCCGGCACAAAGACTTGCTTAGCCCCACGATTCATCTAGAATAAAGGAGAATGTTTGAATTCAATCGCAAGACATTTACTATCGGCGCCCTGATCCTGGCAGCTATCCTGTATTGGAGATCTCGTCCCGTGACTGTGGCCGACGGTGTGCTGATTCCTGAAGACCCCATTCAAGAAGAATTAAATAACAGCGATAAAAAGCCGATCCGAATTGATGTCGGTGTTGCCGAACCTTTAGCGCGATATAAAATTCGCGCCCGCGTGCTTTCAACAAATCGATATTACTTTGATCCGGGTTCGGGCATCTCTCCGATTGATCTTGCCCTGGGTTGGGGACCGATGTCGGATTCAAAAGTTTTAAATGAGTTAAGTATCGGTCAGTCACTTCGTTACTATCACGTGCGCTGGAAAAACCCGCCGATCTCAGAACAAGAAATCATGCGCCATAGTGCGAACGTACACATTATCCCCGCAAACAAAATTATCCGTGACGTTGTCGTGGGTCTTCGCGAAGGTAATTTGATCGAACTTACCGGAAGTTTAGTTATGGTGAGTACCAAAGAAGGTGGCGAATGGAGAAGCTCCCTCAGTCGCGATGACACCGGCGCTGGCGCTTGTGAATTGATGCATGTGACGTCAATTCGTGTCCTTAATTAACTTTTGTAAACGTCAAACAGCAAAACGCAACCAAGATGAAAAGCCATTGAAAACCAAAAGGTATATTTTCGTCGTCTGCTTGACCCTTTTACTGAAACGTTCGTAGAACAACTCCACGATTAATAAAAATCCGATGGAGGATATCACATGAAATCAGTTCTAGTTTTGCTAGCTACTTTGTCTCTTTCTTCAGCTTTCGCTGCACCAAACGAAGATTTGACTCTTCCAGGTGAGCGTTGGATGTCTAAATTCACAGCTTACGTTTGTGACGATGGCAACACTCAAACACAAACAATCCCTGCTGACTTCGCAGCTTTCAACGTTCAGTTGGCAACGGCTACTACAGACTACTCTTTGGACAATCTTTTAATCAAAGGTACATTCTCTGAAGAAGGTTGTGTTTGTAAATACTCTGCTCTGGTATTCGCTGACAATGCCGCAAAAACGGCTCAACTTGTTGATTCTCGCGCTTACGCTATCGAAGGCACTTCTGCCTGCACAGCGGGTAAAGCTTTCCTTGATGCAGCTTTGAAATTGAACAACTACAAATACCTTCACGGTCGCGCTGCGATCTACGTTCCAGTTTCAGATGCCGCTGCTCAATGCGGCGCTGGTGCATCAACTGTAGGTTTGCACTTCCAAGTTACTGGTAAAATCCAACCGTAATTTTTAAAGATTCATTCTTTAGAAAAAGCCGCTGACTGAAAGGTCAGCGGCTTTTTTTGCTTTAACAAATTGTCGACGATCGTCCTCAAAGAATTCTGTCGGATCCCAAGTCCCATCAGGACTCATGGCTGGCGACGGCATCATCTGAATTCACCAAGTCTGGGAGGAAAATAACATTTTGCCTGGGCACTTTGTGATGTCGATGATGAAGGAAAAAGGGGGTCCCAGTGAAAACGCTATTATTTTTAACGGCGGCATTTATGATATCTGTTCCCGTTTTTGCCCAAGAATCCTATGAAGAAACTTTGACCGATCACGAAGAGCACACCATCACCGTCAATGAAGATTCCGTCACCGTTCAAGAGTCCTATAACTATAACTTTGGTTTCGTCAAAAAAGGCAAAAGCGAAAGTGCGCGCTTTCGTGTTCGCAACAACGGCAACTATCCGTTTTACATAAACGATATAGACACTTCGGGAAAAGCATTCAGTCATAAAGAAAACTGTGGCGGTGTTTTATGGCCGGGCCAATCTTGCAGAGCCACTGTGAAATTCGCTCCGAAACAAGTTGGGCAGTTCAGCGGAAGTTTGCATTTTGATTTGATAGGACGATCAGATATTTGGGTTTTCCTGCGTGGGTGGGGTTACAACTATTAGCTGGAAAATTTGAAAATTTCGGCGGCAAAAATCCGGACTTCGCCGCCATATCTGACTTTCGACTTTGTATTGGACCACAAAACAAAAACAACTACATCAGCGACTCCATTTGGCGATTTCTTCAAACATTTTTCTCCGTTGTATAGCAATTGTTAAAACATTTTTACAAGTTCATTTGCACGCCGAGTCGTAGAGGACAAAATTCACAAAAACCCACGAGTCGGCCTTGGCGATTGGCGCTCTGTTAGTTACAAGGGCGCTATGAAACAATTCACGAATCGAAGCGTAACTGGGTTAAATTCAGCATTCCTGTTCATCGTCGCGATCATGGTTTTGAATTCCGTTTTCTTATACTCGGCCTTTCAAACCGTAAAAAAGGACGAACAACGAGTTTTGCACTCTAACCAAGTCGTGATTGAAATTGAAAGTGTCATCTCATTCGCCAAGGATGCGGAAACCGGCATGCGTGGCTTTTTGCTGACGGGCAATAAAGAGTATCTTGAGCCCTACTATGCAGGTATCGCAAATTCTGAGGCCGCCATTGCCCGCCTCTCCGGTTTGATTACCGATAATCCTAACCAGGTGGCTTTACTAAAAAGTCTTGAGAGTGTTTTAAAATCTCGCTTCGAAGTTCTTGAAGAAAACGTTCAGCAGATTCAAAAACCAGGTCCACTCAGTCGCAAAACGACTTTGAATGAAGGTAAAATCCTGATGGACCAAGCCCGCGGCTTTGTGACAAAGATGCACGCCGAAGAAAAAAGACTTCTGGATGTCAGACTTGAGGAAGCAAGCAGATCGCAAATTTACGTCATTATTTCTTTGATCGGTTCCTGCTTATTAAACATCATTCTGGCTGCCACGGCTTACTATATTATCCGTCGTCGTCAAATCCTGCAATCCATCGAGGCCCAGGCACGCGAGCGTGAATTGGCGTTGAAAACTCGCTTGGCAGAGATTTCCCAGATCTTGGCAATGGACTATGACTCCGAGACAGTTTCGAAAAAAGTTTTAGCTTTCATAGCAGATGAACTTCGCATCCCTGCCGGCAGCATGTATGCACATCGTGGAGATCATTTAGAAAGCACAGCGCACTTTGCGCGCGTGACGGACAACTCTGCAGCGGCCCCTTTGCAACAGGTTCCCTTGAACGTAGGTTTGGTGGGTGAGGCATACCGCAAAAACGAAATCGTCGAAATCAACAATATTCCGGCAAATTACTTCTGGGTGGGATCAGGTTTAGGCAAGGCTCAACCGACATCTTTGGTGTTAGTTCCACTATTCGCCCTTAATAAACCAGTCGGCATCATGGAGCTTGCATTCTTCCAGCCTATGAGCGAGCGTCAGCGCGACTTCTTGGTACAATCTTCAGATTTAATTGCTACGGGCCTGGCTTCAGCGGAAAGCCGTGGATATTTAGAAAATCTTTTGGATACAACTCAACTTCAAGCCCAAGAACTGCAAACTCAACAAGAAGAATTGCGTTCGGCCAATGAGGATTTGGAAGAACAAGCCCGCATGTTGGAACGCCAACAAGATGTTGTGAACACGCGTAACACGGAGCTTGAAAAAATCAATCAATACAAATCAGATTTCCTGGCGAAAATGTCGCACGAACTGCGCACGCCATTGAACAGTCTTTTGATTCTGTCCACCCTGCTTCGTGAAAACAAAGAAGGTAACTTGTCAGAGCAGCAGAAAAACTTTGCCGGTACGATCTATGATGCCGGCAATGACTTGCTGAATCTGATCAACGATATTTTGGACCTGTCCAAAATCGAAGCACGAAAACTGGTCATCCGCTCTGAACGATTCTCTTTAAAAAGCATGACGGACCAATTGCTTTCGACATTTAAACCGCAGGCCGAGAAAAAAGGTCTGGCGATTCGCGTGATCTTGGATTCCACGGTCGAAGATCTGGTCATGGAAACCGATGCTCAGCGCCTGGGCCAAATCCTGCGCAATTTCATGTCAAACGCCGTCAAGTTCACGGATATGGGTTCGGTTGAAATCAAAGGACACAACTTTAAAAATGGTTTCGTTGATATCACCGTCAAAGACACAGGCATCGGCATCAAACCTGAACAGCGTCTGACAATTTTTGAAGCCTTTGAACAAGGTAATAACCAGATCAGCCGTAAATACGGTGGCACGGGCCTGGGCCTGACAATTTCTAAAGAACTATCTGAACTCCTGGGAGGTCAGATCGTGGTGCAATCCGAAGAAGGCAAAGGCAGTGAGTTCACCATCCGTCTGCCAATCGTCTTACCGGGTGAACTGACAACTCCATCCAAGACTCAATTGGATATCAATATCTCTAAGGGCATCAGCTTTGATCAAGAGCTGCGCTCAGCTTCTTCCGAAGAAGTTGACAGAATTTTGAAAGCTGTCCATGGCGAAAAAAGAACTCTTCTTATTATTGAAGACGATGAAAAGTTTAGCGCCTTAGTAGCGGAAGCTGCGAAAGACCATGAGTTCACACCGGTTCAGGTGAATTCAGGTGAGCTGGCTCTGCAACTTTTGGATAAATTTACTCCGACCGCCATTATGCTGGATATTAAACTTCCGGGCGTTAGTGGATTTGGGGTTTTGGAGTCTTTAAAAAAGATTCCTCAACTTCGTCATGTACCCGTGCATATGATTTCCGCTTTGGATTATCCTCAGCAGACTTTGCGCATGGGAGCGATGGGATACCTGGGTAAACCGGTGACCATGGATCAAATCCACGGCGCAGTGGCGCAGCTTAAAACTGTTGCTGCTGAATCCACCAGAAAGCTCTTGATCGTTGAAGACAATCAAATTCAACGGGAAGCCATCGTGGCCTTACTGCAGGCTCCAGATATTGAATTGACTTCTGTCGCTACTGGCGAAGAAGCGTTGAAAGAAGTTTTAGCTCGGCATTTTGACTGCCTGGTTCTGGATTTGTCATTGCCAGATATGACCGGCAACGACTTTCTGGAAAAACTGAATGAATTGGATCACCCGCTTCCTCCAGTCATCGTCTATACGGCGAAACAGGTTAGCAAGCGCGAGGAAGAATACCTGCGTAAATACTCCGAAAGCATCATTCTAAAGGGCGCACGTTCGCCGGAAAGACTTTTGGATGAAGTCAGTCTTTTCCTTCACCGCGTATCAGACACTCTGCCATTGCAGCAACAGCAGATTTTGTCGGATTTGCAAGGTGAAGAGAATTTCGATGGCCGTAAACTTTTGATCGTCGATGACGACATGAGAAATATCTTTGCACTGACTCACGTTTTGGAAAGCAAAGGCTTTAAAGTCGATGCGGCTCGTGACGGCCAGGAAGCTTTGGATATGGCGGGTAAAGATGGATCCTATGATGCAATCTTGATGGATTTAATGATGCCACGTATGGATGGTTTTGAGTCTATGGAGCGTATCCGTGGGCTGCTTGACCATAAAGACACTCCGATCATCGCCTTGACTGCCAAAGCGATGAAGGGCGACCACGAAAAAGCTCTCGCGTCCGGTGCCAATGACTATCTTTCTAAACCGATCAACATTGGAAATTTAGTATCGGTATTGCGGGTGTGGTTGCATGAAAGGGACGTGTTTTAGATGACAGTTGAAAACGTCCAACGTCACTTATTGCTGGAGGGGATTTTTCTGAAATACGGATTCGACTTCAGAAAATACACCGAAGCGTCTGTGACCCGACGTATTGACGTTATTCTGGGAAAACACGATATCCCCACAGAGGCAGACCTTTTGGCGCGCTTACTGACCGATGAGGGGTTTTTTAGAAAAATCATGCCGCTTTTCACGGTTAATACCAGTGAGATGTTTCGTGATCCCAGTTTCTTTAGAGCACTGCGAACTCAGGTCATCCCTGTGCTCCGCACCTATCCAAATTTAAACATTTGGATCGCAGGATGCAGCACGGGCGAGGAAGTCTATAGTTTGCAGATTTTGTTGCACGAAGAGGGACTTCTGGAAAGAAGCACCATCTATGCAACAGACATCAATCCCTTGGCGCTAAAAAAGGCTCAGGATGGTGTCTATGACCTGGAAGGCATTCGCGTATTCACTAAGAACTATGTGGAGTCAGGTGGAACCAAATCCCCTTCTGACTATTACACAGTTCATTATAACCGCGCTCGAATGAATCCAGAGCTTCGTGAACGAGTTGTGTTTTCAGAACACAACATGGCCACGGGCGAAGGCTTCGTTGAAGCCCATTTGATATTATGTCGGAACGTGTTGATTTACTTTAACCGCGAACTTCAAGAGAGAGTGTTCAAACTTTTTTACGAGTCACTCGCGTCCCGCGCTTTCCTGGGATTGGGAAGCAAAGAGAGCATTCGATTCTCCGCCTGTGCGGAAGGATTTGATGAGCTTAATAAGGATGACAAAATTTATCAGAAGGCGCGCACACCACTCACCTTTTATAAATGATGTTTAGATTGCATTTTAGTAACGATAAAATGCTAGAAAACAAACGGAAGTTGGTCGTTAATTATTCAACATGAAAATTCTGAAAGTAAGTGTCGTGAGGGCAGAATTCAGGATGAAGGGGAAACGTGGACAAAACGAAGATTCTTATTGTGGATGACAACCCCGAGAATATCTTTGCGCTGAGCGAATTGATCAAGGCTGATGATTTGGAGCTTATTACGGCGAACAAGCCCGAACAGGCGTTGTCGTTACTTTTAGATCACGACTTTGCACTGGCATTACTGGATGTACAGATGCCTGACATGAGTGGTTTTGAACTTGCCCAGTTTATTCGTGGCATTCAAAAGACTCGTCACTTGCCGATTATTTTTGTGACGGCCCAACAGCAGGATCAAAACATTATCTTTAAGGGCTATGAAAGTGGCGCCGTCGATTTGATGTTTAAACCGTTGGACCCCTATATCGTGCGCTCCAAAGTTCAAACTTTTATTTCTTTGGATCGTCAGAACAAACTTTTGAAGGCTAAAATGGAAGAGGTGGAATTCCTGCGCAAACGTGCGGAACAAGCAAACCTTTCCAAGTCTCAATTCCTGGCAAACATGTCCCATGAAATCCGCACTCCCCTGGCTTCGGTTTTGGGTTTTTCGGATGTTTTGGTTCAAGAAGACTTAGGCGAGGCTGAAAAACAGGATTCCCTGGCAGCGATCCGCCGTAACGGTGAATTATTGCTGCGGTTGATTGATGATATTTTGGATCTTTCAAAAATTGAAGCGAACCAGCTTCATTTTATGAAGGCGTCTTTTAACTTTGACGATTTGCTAAAAGATATCGCAACTACTTTGGGACTTAAGGCTTCTGATAAAGGCATCGCCCTTGAAGTGGAAGCCAAAAATCCACCGGGGCTTTTCTATAAATCTGACCTTGAACGTATTAAACAAATTCTTTTAAACGTCACTGGTAACGCGATTAAATTCACGGCCCAGGGCTCGGTTAAAATTCTTTGCTATATCCAACCCGATCGCAATCATCACGACCGCGTGATTTTTGAAATCCGTGACACAGGTATTGGAATTTCCGAAGAAGAATCTAAAAAACTTTTCCAACCCTTCAGCCAGGCGGATATTTCGACTCGCAAACAGTATGGGGGCACAGGTTTGGGATTAGTTATTTCCCGCGAACTTGCCAAATCCATGGGTGGAGATTTGAAACTGATTTCATCGGCACCAAATGTCGGTTCGTTCTTTGAAGTTTCGATGCTTTTAGAAAAATCCCAGGGCACCAACCAAACGATCGAGCAAAAGGTGGAATCATTAAACAAAGACATTGATTTGCAGGGTGCAAAAATCCTGGTGGTGGACGACGTCAGTGACAATCGCCTGCTGATTGATCGCTATATGCGCAACACGCACTCGGAAATCCTGCAAGCTGCAAATGGTCTTGAGGCAATTGAAATCATGGAAGGACACAATCCTGACTTGATCTTGATGGATATTCAAATGCCCATCATGGATGGGTACGAAACAGTTCGCCGCATCCGTGCTGCTGGTTACACTAAGCCTATCATTGCTTTAACTGCCCACGCGATGAAAGAAGAAGGCCAAAAATGTATGGACGCCGGGTGTGATGGAGTTCTTACTAAGCCGGCACGCCGCAAGGAGCTTCTGAGTAAGATTCAGGACGTTCTTGTGACTTAGTTCACGGATCTGCCTGGCCCCTGCCCTAGGGGACTGCTGTTCCGTCGCCACGCCATCCATGGCTCACTGTCGCCCGCCTTTGGCGGGTGCGCGCATCCAGCGCCGACAGAGGTCGACTGCACAGCAGTCCCCTAGGGCAGGTGCCAGTCAGACGCGATCTTAATTTCATTCGTTTAAATTTTGTCGAAGCCTATGCGGCTTTAGAATCTTGCAGGGAACTTAGCCAGTGGTTGAGTTCTTTTGTTTTTGCTTCGTTGAGGTCGGCGTAGTCGAAGAAATAAGTATCTTCGTTTTTCAGTTTAAGTTTGGTTCTGACCTTGAGATTTTTGGTTAGGATTAGATCTACTTCTTTGTCTGTTATTTCAATTGGTGGGGCTTTTAGGCCTTTGATTTGGATGCCCTTGTTGGAAATTGATACTAGTTGGCCCCAGGGGTTTTGGCCGGCGAATTGGAATAGGACTTTTCTTCTCACTTGCGGGATTTTTCTGTGTCTTGGTTTTGCTTGAACTTTTGGTTGCAGGACGACTACTTTGCCTGGGGTTGTTGGTAGTTCTGTGGGTTGTAGTTTTCTTACTACGTCTTTTTTATCCATCGATTGTTTTTGTGTTGGTTGCACTGTTGCCGTCATGACGGCTGTTGAGGTTACTGGCTGAGTCTTTGGAGTCTCTTTGGGCTTTTGAACGGGCTTTGTGTTTTCTACTTTAAACACCAATTGATCGGCGATGAACATGAAGACAGCGATGTTCGTCAGGAAAAATGTCCATGTGAGGCCGCTGGATTTTACGTGTTTGAAGTCTGATACTTGCAGGGCTATGTAGCCGCCTAAGAGTGCTAGTGCGAATTTCCAAACGGATCTTGAGCCTCTTAACATCAAGAAGCCTATCGAAATAGTCGCAACATATAGAATCTGATTAAATACCGAGCCGGCGGCTATGATTCTTTTGAACATGTCGAAGGTCCACTGACCATAGACTCCGTCGAGGGTCGACATTTTTGCTAGAGTGTTGCCGAAAGGTGCCAAGACAAGGGCTGCGCCGAAAGTTTGGATGACGGCTTTTTTTTCCAGGACTCGGGTTAGAAACATTGTCTACCCCGCGGCCTCTTTGTCGTCGACAAAGCGCATTTCCACCACTTCAGCGTTATCGCCTGAGGGAATCGGTTCAGAGTCAGTTTGAGCAGGCTGATTTTTTTCTTCACGGCGTGATTGCAAAGCACCACTGGTCGCGATGACCAGGCAGATCGCCAACGGGTCAAATACCGAGACAAAAAGCATGATCAGGTATTTTACGACCGTATCAATTTCAAGATTGAAGGCTTTGGCGATAAATACCAACGGACCGACTTTTTTATTTAACTCGATCACATGCAAATCACTTTGCGTGATCTGCACTTGCAGGTTTTCGATTTGCTTCGTAAGGGCTGCGATACCGGGTTCGATTTCTTTGCGGGTTTCGATTCTTTTCGTCACACGCGTAACAGGAATTTCATCAACGGCTTTATTTAGACGATCGATTTCAGCGCGAGCACTCGCCTGCTGAGTTTTCAAAGAACTCACTTTGATTGCTTCTGCGGTTAATGCGGTACTTGCCGACTGATAAGCATCAGAAAGGAAACCAAAAATACCCAGGGAGGTGATCGCACTTAAGATCACAACGGAGCTGACAAGGTAGGTTTTAAGAAAGGCATTCAGATGATTCCAGCGCTGATGCAAGTACGCTGCGAGAACGAATTTAGAAAGCTCTAGCGATCCCGCCATTAACATGACGGCTGTTGCTGCACCGGAAAACAACGCTGCAAGACCGACAATTGAAAATGCCGCGCCCAACATCGAAACCGATATGGCAGAAAGAATCAGACCTATCACACACCAAAGAGCAATCATGACTTTCTCTTCGGAATTGTGAGGTTCTTGCTTGATCAAACTTTGATGAATTCAGGCCATAGTCCAGGTCCTGCTTTGGATTCATTCGTTGGTCCAGGATGTCCGCCGTTTACTAAAGGAACACTCTGAATAAACCGATTGGTGATTAAGAAAATAAAGGAACTAAAGCTATGAAATTCATCCTCAGTACATTCCTTATCTTGTTGAGCGCACAGGCTTTTGCGCAAACCACTTACCGCGCCATTCAACCTCTGGGTGCCATTTCAAAAGGCTCGCAAATCTCTGTTAAGTCTGTTGGAAATAAAAATACTTTCTTTAATCCCAACCAGACCGACTCCACAACGGAATCGGGCTTTAAAACAGTTTCCAACGATTCGCTGTATGAAGTTAAATCCATTAAAAACAATGATACATCTCCCGACTCCACGACTTTAAAGTCACTGGCAAATAGCGGCGATCTAGTACTGAACAAATCCTCACTGAACTCGGCGGATCAAAGCTGTGTCACTAAGGGTACTTGTACTTTGACTTACGATGCACCGGTGTATCAATCCAGCAAGTTTAACTTTTTCGATTGGTTCCTTAATCTGTTCGGCATGGGTGATAAACCTAAATCGTTAGTTACGCCAACAGATATCACGGATCCAAAATCTTCTGCCGCAGCAGCGTCAACTGCCTTGGTCACAAATACCAACCGCGCCCTGTCTGGTCAGGACAATGTGTGTGCCGATCTTCCGGATTCAGTCAAAAATGATCCCACATTCAAATGCGGTCTTGATATGGCCTTAGAGGCTCACAAGAAAAACAAAGCTTCCGGAAAAGTTACGTCCGACACTTTCATTTTCAATGACTTCGCCGACGGTGAAATGACCGGAAAAATGTACTTCTTTAACTCCCAAGGCCAAGTGGCACAAGTCCTCGATAAAAATCCAATTCCCGTCTCTCGCGGGGCCGGCGGTTTCGGAGCAGGCACAAGCTCCCAAAAAACACCCAACGGAGCTATCGTTACCCGCAGATATGCCCCTCCTCGGACCGCAAATATCAAGGACGGAATCGAGCTGGATGGCCTTGAAGCAGGTAATAAAGACATACATGGCCGTGGCGTTCTGCTCCATGGATGGAATCCCTACACATTCACCGCTGGGTGCTTAGGTGTTCAGGGAACTTTCGAATCACGTAAACTTGGCTATGCTGATGAAATGGGTGGGCGCCCTCTTTATTTAGATCAATTAAAATCAGGCCTACTTAAAGATGGCGGAGTCATGATCTATAACTTCACTCCCTCTAAAGTTCGAGAAGGACTTTGCCGCAACCGACGATAGCTTGCATTTACATACGCCCAATAAGTAAATGCCAAGTACATCGGCTTGCTGATTTCGATTTTGCTTTGGATCCTGAATTTAGATTCTGTTGTCTTTTTCCGGCGACCTGATAGTTTCCGCTCCACTATGTCACCAGCATTACTTTCCGTTCGCCAACCCGTTTTTATCTTATCAATTGTCATTCTGATGCTTACGCTAGGTATGATCTCACTAAAAGGTCTTCCTATCGATTTGTTTCCCGACGTCACGTTCCCTACAGTTGTTGTACAAACGACTTATGGTGGTGCGGGTCCTCAGGAAATCGAAACCGAAGTCACCAAAGTTTTGGAAGATGAGCTTGCCACGATCTCTGGCGTGCAAAAAGTTTCTTCGCAAAACATGGACTCAGTTTCTGTGGTCATGGTTGAGTTTTCTTTGAAAACAAATTTGAACTTTGCGGAACAAGAAGTCCGCGCGAAAGTTCAAAACGTTATGCGCGAACTTCCCGATGATATCGACCAACCGGTTATCCGTAAGGTCTCCCCTTCTGATGCTCCGATCATGTACATCACCCTGCTTTCGGATATGGAAGACGGGAAACTTTATGACTTAGCTAAAGAGGTCATCTCCCCGCAGTTCGAGCAGGTCCCACAAGTGGGTCAAGTTGAGATCCTGGGGGGTCGTAAGCGTGAAATCCATGTGAGTCTTGATTATAACAAATTGAACGCAGCCGACGTTTCTGCAACCAGCATCAATGGAGCTTTGCAATCCGGTGGTCGTAACGTGCCTGCCGGTAAAATTGACGAAGGCAACACGCAGTACTCTTTCCGTACGATTGCTCAATATCAGTCTATCGCAGAAATCGGAAATACAGTTCTGCGTTTGGCCGACGTATACCACCCGGTTTCAATTAGCACTTTAGGCAAAATCACTGACACTCTTCAGGACGAGTCCACTCGCACACGCTTGAACGGTAAAAAATCTGTGAACTTTGCGATCTATCGTCAATCGGGAGCGAACTCCGTAAAAGTTGCCGATGATATTCGTGCGAAAGTAACAAAAATCAATCAACAGCTGACGGATCAAAACATCGCAGCTTCGATGAAAATCACTCAGGACACGAGTAAGAAAATCCGTGATAACGTTTATGACGTTTACGAATCGATTTTATTCGGTATTATCCTGACGATCATCGTGGTTTATTTCTTTTTGGGTTCAATGAAGTCCACGCTGATCACCGGATTCGCTTTGCCGAACTCCCTTTTGGGCGCGTGTATCGTGATGGGTATCTTTGGGTTCTCGATCAACATCATGAGTTTGCTTGCGATGTCGTTGGTGGTAGGTCTTCTGGTGGATGATGCCATCGTCGTGCGGGAAAACATTTTCCGTAAACTGGAAGCCGGTATGTCCCCTAAAAAGGCTGCCGTGGTAGGTACTCAAGAGGTGACCTTGGCGGTTATCGCGACAACTTTAACGATCCTTGCGGTGTTCGGCCCCATTGGAAACCTGGAAGGTATCGTTGGTCAATTCTTTAAACAGTTCGGTTTGACGATCTGTTTTGCGATGATCGTATCGCTGTTTGACGGTTTATTTGTGGCCCCTGCTTTGTCTGCTTACGTTGCGGGTTCACACTCTCATGCAGAGCCAACTTCTAAATTCGGTATTTGGAACAAAAAAGCTTTGAAAGCTTTTGACCGCTTCCAATCTCGCTTGGAGGAAAAGTACGTAAAATCACTTAAATGGTCCTTGGCTCACCCCATGAAAACTATCTTGGGGGCTGTCGGAATCTTTATCTTCTCGATCTTTATCGCACGCTTTGTTCCGTTCACGTTCTTGCCACCGCAGGATAACGGTGAGTTCTTCGTGATGTTCGAGCTTCCTCCTGGCGCCAGCCTTGATGGTACGGATGAGGTTGCCAGAACACTTGAAGACCGCTTGAAAAAACACAAGGAGATCGAAGATGTCCTTGCCCAAATTGGTTCTTCTAATGGTGAAGCCCACAAAGGGAACTTGTACATTCGCCTGGTGCCTTCAAAGCAACGTAAGAAAAACACGACGCAAATGAAGGAAGTCCTACGTGACGAATACAAAGACTTGCTTGCGAAGTACAACATCATCGTGACAGACAATCCGGGTCAGCAAAACAGCCGTCAGTTCAACGTGAACATCGTCGGTCAGGACATGAATGCTTTGATCGAATACTCGAACAAAGTATTGGCGAAGCTTAAAGAAAATCCAAGTTTGTCCCAACCGGATACTTCATTCCGCGTGGGTAAACCAGAGTTCCAAATTAAAATGAAGCCCGATATCGCCAGAATGTCTGGTGTGACTTTAACAAGTATCGGGAACGAGCTTCGTACTTTGATCGAAGGTCTGACACCTGCGATCTATCGTGAAAACGGCGTCAGCTATGACGTGCGTGTTCGTTTGCAACCAGATCAACGGGACTTGCGTAAAGAGTACGGAAATTTGAAAGTTCCGAACTTGAATAATCGCTTGGTTCCATTGGCAAACGTGGCGGAAGTGAAAGCTTCCCAAGGTCCTTCACAAATTTTGCGTGAAAACCGCAATCGTTACATCCAGCTTTCTGCTGACATCACTCCGGGTGGTAAAGGTATCGGTGGTGTAATGACTGAACTGACTGCATTGACGAAGGGGGAATTAAAACCGCCTGCTGGCGTGACATTCAGCTTCGTGGGTGAGGCAGAGCGTTTTGCGGAGCTTATGCAAAACATCCTGGTCTCTATGGGCTTGGGTGTGATGTTTATCTATCTGGTTCTGGCGAGCTTGTATGGATCATTCATCACTCCATTTACCATCATGGCAGTTATTCCATTGGCAGCCTGCGGAGCCTTCCTAAGTCTATTTATCACGCGTTCAAGCTTTGACTTGTTTTCGATGATTGGTTGCGTGATGTTGATGGGTCTGGCGACTAAGAACTCGATCTTGTTGATCGACTCGACGATGGAGCAGCAAAAAGAAGGCAAAACACCGAAGGATGCGTTGGTACATGCGGGCTTTACCCGTCTTCGTCCGATCATCATGACTTCTTTAGCTTTGATTGCGGGTATGATCCCGGTTGCGATTGGTCTGAATGAGGCTTCTAAATCCCGCACAAGCTTAGGTATCGTTGTTATCGGTGGTACGATCAGTTCCACTTTGCTGACTCTATACGTGATTCCAGCTCTGCACTTGTACGTTCACAGATTCTCGGTTTGGTTCATGGCGAAGTATCACAAAATCTTTGGCCACGACGCGACTGAAGTTTAAATCCGAAATTAAAAAAAAGGGAGCCACTTCGAGCTCCCTTTTTTTATTCTATCCCAGATAAAAGAACGGACTTATCTCAAACCAGCCTCTGAGTGTTTAAGCCAATTCTTTTTATCAGCCGCTCGATAAAGCACTGGCAAAACAATCAATGTTAAAAGTGTGGAACTGATAATTCCACCAATGATGACAGATGCCAGAGGCTTTTGAACTTCCGCTCCCATGCTGGACGAAACCGCCATCGGCAAGAATCCAAAGATATCCACCAGGGCCGTCATCAAGACCGGTCGCAGGCGCAAAGAAGCACCTTTTTTGACCAGGCTCTCTCCGCTTTCACCTTTCTTGCGAAGTTCATTAAAGTAGCTGACCAAAACCACACCGTTCAATACAGCGATTCCAGAGAGGGCAATAAATCCAACTCCTGCGGAAATACTAAATGGCAGGCCTGAGATCAGTAACCCAAGCACTCCCCCAATTAATGCGAGCGGAATACACAGGAAGATGAGCGCTGTTTCAATCCAGTTTTTGAAAGCCGCAAAGATCATCAAAACGACCAACAACAACGCCAAAGGCCCCAGCAGCATCAAGCGAGTTTTTGCTTCTTGCAGGTTTTTAAAATTTCCACCCCATTGCACATAGTAACCTGTTGGAAGTTTAACTGCCTCGGCAACTTTAATCTGCGCTTCCTTGACGAAGCCCTCGGTGTCGCGTCCTCGGGGATTAATTAAAATCGCCAGACGACGCTGAGTCTGCTCACGACTGTAAGAACTGTGGGACTCTTTAAATCCAATGTTGGCAACCGTATGAAGTGGTTTGGTTAAGTTCGTTCCTACCCCCACCGGCAAAGATTTGATCGCATTTAAATCTTGACGATGATCTTCATCCAATCGAAGCACCAATGGAACCTGACGGGCCCCTTCATAGAAAACTCCCAACTGTTCACCGCCCATGGCCAGACTGACCGTCTGCATGACTTCCGCAGATGAGAGTCCAAGCTTACGTAATGCCTGACGATCTGGAGTAATTTCAAGAACGTTGACCATTCCTTTGCCTTCAAGTTCGACATCGCCGGAACCTTCGATCTTTTCCAGAATCTCGACGATCTCCTGCGCTTTTTGCTGAAGAATTTCCTGGTCTTCACCAAAGATTTTCAAAGAAACATCCGCGCGAGTTCCCTCCATCAATTCGTTGAATCGCAGTTGAATCGGTTGGCTCATCAAGAAAGTTTGGCCAGGAACTTTTTCCTGCAATTCTTTTTGAATGGCTGCGACTAATTCATCTTTTGTGCGCTTTTTACCATCGATACGTGGCCACTCCTTGACCGGCTTTAACATCACAAAGGTATCGGAGATGTTAGGTCCCATGGGATCCATGGAGATTTCCGCTGTCCCGATACGCGCAAACACGTCTTTGACCTCGGGGAAAGCCTGAATGATCTCATGGGATTTTTCTTCCATCGCCACGGAATGAGAAAGCCCCACCGAAACAGGGCGAATCAATTGTACCGCCAATGATCCTTCATTTAACTGAGGAAGAAATTCCCCCCCCAATCTGGAAAACAGCACGCCACCCAAAACCACCGCAATAACGGCTCCAGCGACGATCGCCCTTTGTGTTTTCAAACTCCAGGACAAGGCAGGTTCATACCAGGTGTAAAGCTTGCGCATAATCCAGGGTTCTTTGTCTTCAACTTTGCCCTTTAATAGCAAAGTTGCCAGAGCGGGAACGAACGTGAAGGACATGATCAGAGCACCTAAGATCGCAAAGATAAATGTCGATGCCATTGGAATGAACATCTTACCTTCGATGCCCACAAACGCAAAGACCGGTAAAAAGACCACAACTACAATCAACTCACCAAAGCCCGCACTGGTGCGAATTTCTGTTGTCGCCTCGTGAATGGTGTCATCCAACTCAGATTGAGTCAGGCTTCGCTTCAATGATTGAGTTTTGTCGTGAACATGGCGAACACAGTTATCCAAAACAATAACCGCTCCATCCACAATAATCCCAAAATCCAAAGCCCCGAGTGATACCAGATTTCCCGAGATTCCAAATCGCCGCATCAGGATAAATGTGAAAAGCAAAGACAGAGGAATGACGATCGCGGTAATGAGAGCTGCGCGGAAATTTCCCACCAAAATGAAGAGCACCAGGATCACTAAAAAAGCACCCATCAAAAGATTATGTTCCACGGTGCTTAAGGTCGCATTCACCAACTCCGAGCGGTTGTAAACGACTTCAATTTTATAACCTTCGGGCAAAGACTTTTTCACTTGTTCCATTTGCTCAGTAACACGCAAAGCCACCGTGCGGCTGTTCTCTCCCAACAGCATCAATACTGTGCCCACAACAACTTCGCGACCGTTATGCAGTGAAGCCCCCGTGCGAAGCTCTTTGCCAATTCCGACAGATGCCACATCATGAACAGTGATAACGCGGCCATTTTCAAGAGTCTTAACCGTAACATCCTCAATGTCAGCCAAAGACTTAAAAACACCAATGCCTTGAATCAAGAATTGATCACCCGTTTGCTCAACATATCCGCCACCGACGTTTTGATTAATGTTGGCAAAAGCCTCTTTAAAATCGTCAAAGTGCAGACCGTACGCCGCCATCTTTTGCGGATTCGGAGAAATCACGAACTGCTTTTCATAACCGCCGATGGAATTTACTTCGGCAACACCTTTAACATTTAAAAGTCGCGGCTTGATATACCAATCCTGTAAAGCCCGAAGCTCCATCAATTGTTTGATCCGACGCTCGCCAGTCTCGACTTTCTCAGCCTCAATCACATAGTGATAGATTTCTCCAAGACCCGAAGTTACAGGTCCCATTTCAACTTTGGAACCCTTGGGAAGTTTATCCGTCACACTTTGCAATCGCTCAGAGACCCACTGACGAGCCCGATAGATATCCGTACGATCCTCAAACACCACCGTCACTTGAGAAAGTCCGAAACGAGTTAAAGAACGAACTTCCGTCACACCGGGAATTCCGTTCAACGCCGTTTCTACGGGACGAGTAACAACACGTTCTATTTCTTCCGGCCCCAGGGCTTCGACTTGGGTATTGACCTGCACCTGAGTGTTGGTGATATCTGGAACCGCATCAATCGGAAGCTTGGTAAAGGAATACCATCCAAAAATGCCCACGATGACTGTCATTAAGATCACCAGCCAGCGATAGGAAATCGACAAACGAATCAATTTTGAAATCATTCTGCCCCCTAGTGCCCGTGACCTGCGGGTTCAGAATTAAGCTCCGACTCGATGATACGAATAAATTGCGTTCCCTCAACAACCACCGCATCCCCACTATGAAGATCCTTGGTGGTAAAGGTGATTTTTTCTTTGTCGGTTTTAACCAATTGAATTTCCACGAACTCCAAAGTGTCATCGTGTTTTTTATAAATACCAGAGCGATCTTTCACTTGAACCAAGGCCGTACGTGGCAGCGTCCATGGACTATGGCCACCCACATTCGTGAACTCAACCTTTAAATGGGATTTCGCCTTGTCAGAAATTTTCAAAGGCTTTTCTTTTTCCTCGTGACCATGTTCATCGTGATGCTCTTCATGTTCTTTTTCGGCGCTCTTATTGTTATTATGTGACCAGGCATAATTCGCAGAGAAAAATAAAATAGCTAGGAATAAAAGTGTAAATGATTTCATTATAAACTCTCCGTCATAATTCGCCCATCCAACTTATAGATGGTCCAAAGTGCTTGCAGGGTCCTTAGTTCTCTTTCCTGCAAAGTCTTAAGCAACTCCGCATTGGAGCGCTGGGCTTCGATAGCAAGGCTGGCTGGAATCAATCCACTGCCGGCAAGCTTTTGATTTTTTCGATTTTCCTCATCAATCTCTGTAAACTGGGGGCTTTCCTTCAGCGCTTTTAAACTGTCTTCATAGTTGTGCAAAATCTCTTCACGTTCGTGAGACTCAACACGTTCTGTGATTTTTAAAAGTTCCTGGGAACGCTGTACACTCAACTGCGCCGCTTTGCGACCGCCACCATTCACATTGAACAGGGGCAAGGGAAAGCTTAGCTGCAGACCATAGAGATTGGCCTTTTCACTGCCCTCTTCCTCCATTTGCACCATCGGCCCAATCGCCAACACGGGCCAGGAATTGGCCTGTTCTTGGCTTAACTGAGCTTCGGCCGCCATTTGCCCTGCGAGGGCTTTGGCTTTTGTGGGAGATTTAATTTCTGCAAATTCTGCCAAAGTGGGCCACTTATACTGGCTTGGCAATACTCCCTTGATTTCGTCGTAGGAATTTCCTGTCGCCATATGGAAATAGTGAGACAAGGATCGCTGTTCTTCCGTGATCGATAGCCTGCGCAGCTTTGTCTCCGATAGGGCCATTTGAAAAACAGAAAGAGAAACTTTTTGCTCTGGCGAGAGAGCCGCACGACGCTTTAACGACGAGATACTGCCTTGATAAGCCTGTATTGTGCGATCACTGCTTTCAGCCTGAATTTTCAACTGCGCTAGTCGATAAAGATTTATCACCGTTTCAATCATAACATTGGCACGGATCTCTTCGAATTCAGCACGACTCAAAAAAGTGTTTGCCTTGGCAAGATCGATTCGCGCTCCGCGCGCGCCACCGATTTCCAACGGCTGCATCAGGGATATTTTGGTTTCTTTGCGGGAAACATTTCCCATATCTCCCGACACAGATTCCAGGTTTAAGCTGGGATTGGGAATTTGACCTTCTCTTATTTCAACTCCGCTTTGAACCTGTTCATCCAGTTGGGCCGCGCGAATCTTGGGGTGATTTTCGCTGGCACACTTTAGGATATCCATCGCAGATTGAGGAATAGGACATTCAGGATGAGTGCCATGCTGATGATGTCCAGCTTCTTTCTGCTCATTCGCAGAATGGGCACGAACACCCGTCAAAACAAGGCCTACGAATAAGGCCACCACGACAGGCCTTTTAACAAGGAATATCATTATATAACTCCGGAATCTGACGTTTATAAAACGCAGACTGAATACTGTTTAAATTGTGAGGAAATAAAACGGCTGAAAAAGCCGTGAGTAAGCCTAAGCTCGAGGAGGTTCTTTCAGAACTGTTGGATCAATATCAGAGTATGAATGAACAAACGTAAAATCATGGGCCTGGGCCAGATCGAATCCGAACTCTGGCGTCACAAAAGTAACGACCCCGTGCTGATTACACTGGCTCTGGCAGATAACACAGTCATCGCAACGAGCAGCACAATCATCGGGATGACCAGCGATAGTTGCAACTGCCTTGCTTTTAGTTTCAGAAACATGAGTTTCCGTGGACTGTGACAGTCGCTCGATGCAACAGTCATCAATTTGAGACGCGTAGCCCACACTCCAAAAACTGAAGAGGCTGATTAAGATCATCAAATGGATGGCAACTGCGCGAATCATGAATTGAATCTATGTCGTTTCTTAGGTGTTGTAAACCCATTACCGCAATGCGCCCTGGACAGCGACTCAGACAGAGACTAGCCTTAGTATATGAGTTTTACAGCCATTCAAACAGTCGCTATTGCAGCCCTTGTGGTCTATTTTGGGCGCTATTTAAAATCCAAGTTCAACTTTATAGATAAATACAATCTGCCGTCTCCGGTGATTGGCGGTTTGCTGGTGGCATTGGTCATCTCATTTCTAAAATCACAGAATTTATTTTCCATCGAATTTGATAAAACTTTTGAAACGACACTGATGATCGCCTTCTTTGCCTCTGTCGGATATGCCGCTTCTTTTAAATTACTAAAACAAGGTGGCCGCGGCGTTCTGTATTTTCTGTTATTAGCGGTGGGTGGATTGGCCTTACAAATCATTGCCGGAATGAGTGCCGCAAAAATCATGGGCTTAAATCCCCTGTTGGGAGTTTTGACAGGCCCCGTGGCATTAACCGGTGGTCCAGGAACAGCCTTGGCATTTGCACCTTCATTTGCAGCGATTGGAATTGAAAACGCATCGGTAATTGGACTGACCACAGCTATGGGGGGCATAGTCTTGGGTGGACTTGTCGGGGCGCCCCTTGCGACTTACCTGATCAACAAAAGAAATTTAAAAAGCAACAAATCAGCCGAAGAAGTTAATGTCGATGAATCCAAACTTTTAAAGTTTGTTCCGGGTCGCGACCTTTTATTTCATGCATTGGGTCTTTGTTTGATTCTGGGTTTAGGTACAACTCTTAGCTCTTGGATCAGTTCTTGGGGTGTCACTTTACCCATCTATATCGGGTCAATGGTGATCGCTGCTGTTTTTAGAAATATTGAGGATGCGACTTCATTTTTCAAAATCAAATCAGAATGGATCGAAGAGATCGGCTCTGTTTCTCTGACTCTGTTTATCGCGATGGCCATCATGAGCTTAAGACTGGAAGAGTTGCAAAATGCGGCGGGACCCATTCTGATATTCTTACTCGTACAAACTTTGTTGGTGGTATTAACTGCCTTGGGTCCCGTTATGTGGATTGCGGGAAACAATTATGAATCTGCGGTCATAGCAGCTGGCTATACTGGATTTATGATGGGCACGACGGCAAATGCGATGGCCAATATGCAATCCCTTACTCAGAAGTACGGGCCTGCACCCAAAGCCTTCCTGATCGTGCCTTTGGTGGGATCCTGTTTTATTGACTTCATTAATGCTGGGGCCATCACTTTCTGCCTTAACGTCTTTCGATAAGTTTACCGTTGATAAAGACCGAGTGGATCTTTTGTGTGTTAGCGATGTCTTCCGAAGGATCGGCATCCAATATCAAAAGATTCGCCTTCATGCCTTCGGCGATTCCCGCATACTCTTTGGCTATCCCTAAAATATTGGCATTATTCACAGTGGCGACACGAATGGCTTCAACCGGAGTCATCCCCGCCTCTACCAGCAATTGCAATTCCCGATGCTCAGAGAATCCTTGAATGCGTTGCAAGTTCGCGCCGGAATCGGTTCCAAGACCGACAACGATGCCTGATTTAAATAAAGTCATCACATTTTTCATCGCCATTTTTAAATCTTCCCGGGACGAGGCTTTGGATTTATAGCTTTTCGCTATCCAGTCCTCCACGCCAGGATCTAAGGCCGCGCGGAAAAATTCATCTTTCATCCAGGCTGGCTTTTCGGCGAATACATATCCCGCCTCATCCAGTGCGAGTGTGGGAATATAAGCAATATTATGCAACTTCATCAAAGACATCAGCTCCATATCCACGGGTTGGTCCCGAATACTGTGTCCGAAGATATCGACTCCGGCTTGAGCCAACAGTTTCGCATCTTCCAGATAATACACGTGAGCAACGACTGGAATTTTAGCAGCGTGCGCTTCTTGAATAATGGCCTGATAGATTTGCGGATCCATTTTCTTTTTCATGGAATGATCAAAGTCATCCACCCAGATTTTGATGACGTTGGGCTTTTTAAGAGCAAGCTCTTTCACTTGTTTGCGTGCCTCAGCGACACTTTTAGGTCGATATACCTGATCGATACCCATCGCTGCTGGAGGCGCCCCTGCGGGAACTCCAAAACCACGTCCCGCCGTTAAAACCAAAGGTAGTGTGCTGTCGGTTTTTTGACTGTTCGCCCGGATATTATAAATAACATCCAAGTCTGTCCCCATGGAAAGAACGGTCCCCACTCCGTATTTCGCAAACTTATAAAGTTGGCGAAGATCATTCACCTCGTTGATTTGGCGCGAACCCGACTGCACTCCGTTGGTCATTCCTAAATGAACATGGGAAGACATCAGGGTCGGCATGATCGTTTTACCCTCTAACTCAAACACTTTGGTTCTTGTGGGGAGTGGTTCTTTCGCATCCAAGATCGCTTTAATTCGGTCGCCTTTTAGGATTATATTCACATTATAGCGAGCGGGAGTCCCCATACCATCAATCAGCCTTGCGCCTTTAAGAATGGTTAAGTTCTCTCCAAAAAACTGTGTGGGTTCAGACTTATGGGAGCAGGCTGCAAAAAATATTGCCAAACATAGAACCGTGACCTTTAAGCACATGGGAGTCCCCTTTCATACAAAAGTTAATTATAAAAGAAGAGTGAAAAGACCTGTACCCCTGCTGTTGAAAGTTTTAAAAGACAAGTTTTGCTTCGTACTTCACACAAAACAGAATACACTTGACCCATGTGGCTCCTACTTAAACTTCTTTTTAGCGCTGTGACGTTTGCGATCCGCTTTAGCAATCGCAGAATCAAAATCGTGGCAGATAATAAATCTATGCATGATGGCATAGAGCTCTTCACTAATGTGATGACGAATAAAAGTGGAACAGTTCAAGCCACATCCTGGAATCGCGTTTTTCCAAGCAAAGTCATTTTTAAGCTGACTCGTGAATCCAAGATGGACCGCTTCTTTAAAAACTGGGGGCTGGCTGACGAAATCCAGACGCAGGATTTGACTTTCGATGACTTGGTTTACATCGCCTCCGATAGTTCTTCCTTTATGCGCAAGATTCAGCAAGACCGTGAAGCACGTCGTCTGATCCTGGAGCTATTTAACAATGGTTGTGAATATATTTTTGGAGATGGAAATCTTTTGCGAGTCCACTTCCGAGGCGACCACCGCGTGGATGTGAACTCGGCGAATCTCCTGGCTGCGCTTTCTAAACAGCTTGAAGAAATTCAAAAACAGTCTAAAGAATTTGACCCGTTTTTTATTAAAGCCCTTATGGCAGAAGCCTTGATCTGGGGTTTCGCCGGATACAGCTTATCTAGTCTATTGCAATGGACAACGGTTCATGAAGACGTTTATTTAAATTCCAATGCGATGGCAAAGGTGGCTTTGCTATTCACAGGATTTTTATCTCTTAGCCTGATCTTTTTGATTCTTTCAGTTTTTAAGGGGTCTTCACGTGGACATAGAATTATTATTGAAGGCGTGTTGATTTTAGCATTCAGCATTCCCATCGGTGGTATTGCCCTGTTCTCTGACATCAATATTCATATGGATCGTTCGGCCAGCACAACTATTGAAGCTTCGGTCGAAGGACACTATACGCAGATGCATCGTCGCCGTCGCGGCAGACATTACATCACCTACCACATTCAAATCTCTCCGACAAATCCTCCACAAGAATTTACACTTCCCCTGGATATTATGATTTCTTCAGGACTGTATGATCAGTTGCAACTGGGCAGTAAGGTTCGGATCGAAATTGGTCGCGGAAAATTACGTCAACCCTGGATTCGCAGTATCATTGCCATCTAACATTTGCGATTTCTTCAAATCTCCAAGGGAATCGCTGTATTTGAACAACCGGAATTGGCAGATAGAATCTTGAAGTAGATCTTAGATACTCCAACAAAAAAGGAGTATTTATGCACAATAAATCAAACAGAAATGAAAGCCGCCGCCCTTACTCTTCACAAGGATCCTATTCTTCCAGAAATGAATCCCGTTGGAGTGGCGACAGAGATTCCCAACGTGGCAACTTCTCAAGCTACAATGAAGATGAAAGTGCCCGTGACTATAACATGGAAGGCTCCAGTAGCCGTCGTGACTGGGACTTTGAAGGTGGCACCCGCGGGGCTTATGGCCGAGGCAGCAGCAACGGCGGCGATATCCGTTACGGCACTGACCGCTATAACTCAAACGACGACCGTTATTCCAACAACTGGCAAGCTACAAGTGACTATGACACGAACTCCAGCCGCAACCGCATGAATTCAGGTCGTGGCGACTATCGCAGTGACCGCGGCTGGGATCGCAACAGCATGGATCGCAACAATCAAGGTATGCCATACAGTCGAAATTATGAAAGCACTCGCTTTAACAGTCAGGAAGACAGAGAATCTGACTCTTCTCCAAGCTATGGTGGCTACAGCAGAGACTATAGCTCACAAAACTATTCTGACCGTGACTATACGGGATCACAATCATACTCTGGACGTGGAAATCGTCTGCGCGAAGACAACTACGGTTCTCACAGTGGCCAAGGACGCGATGAATCTCGTCGCAGCTTCGAAGGGCGCGGTCCAAAGTCCTACACTCGTTCTGACGACCGCATTAAAGAAGATGTTTGCGACATGCTGACACGTCACTCAGAAATCGACGCCAATGACATCGAAGTCGAAGTAAAAAATGGCGAAGTCACTTTGTCTGGCACTGTGAACGAGCGTCGCATGAAACACATGGCAGAGGATTTGGCGGAACGCGTTTCTTCAGTAAAAGACGTGACCAACAATATCCGCGTGCAAAAAGAATCCACTCACGACTGGTCTTCGTCCTCACAAAGTGAATCCAGCATTGATGGCACTTCATCTTCAACAAAGGGGTCTTCTGCGGGAAAGCGCGCAGGCTCTAGCACGGGCACAAACCAAAATCCAAATCACTAAGTTCAAATCTTGCAGGTCGTTAAAATAAAAAACCCCGGCACAAACCGGGGTTTTCTTTTGGTAGCATCTTATAATCTAGCGTTTGATCGTTTCAACTGAAACAGCCAAAGCTTCTGTGTATTTTGCCTCGATTTGATCGCCCTTTTTCAATTCATTAAGCACGCTTTGATCTTTAACGTGGAAACTAATAGTGCGACGTGGACCTTTAACCGTTACTTCCTGTTTCTTTTTATCAATTTTCGTCACTGTGCCTGTTGCAGTCAGCTGCTGCACGACGTGACCACCTGGTTTTTCACCAGGAGCAGATCGAACGATGTCAGTTGAAGCAACAACGCCATTGTCTGTTTTTTCTTTTTTCTTAAGCTCTAGCACCAAAGATTCCATGTAGTTCACTTTCAGAGTGTCACCTTTTTTAATTTGATCAAAATTTCTGATTTCAGGTCCGGCAACAACGGTTACGTTTTCACCATCCTCTGGTTTGAAAGTAATCTCGCGGGTTTTTTTATCGATCTTAACCACCTGCGCGCGCGCCTCTATAGAGCCCATTCTCTCAAGAGTATTTGGTCCTGTTTTTTGGAGTTCATTCGATGCGGAATCAGAGTAATCAGCAGCGGCATGAACCACCTGCGAAATCGCAACAGACGCAAGAACACTGAGAGCCAGTTTGAAAACCTTCATTTCAATCTCCTTTGATTGTTTGTCCTAAAAATTGACTACACTATCTTATTTTGATTACTAATCAAAATCCTCTAAGGTTCCATAGGGTTGCCTAAAAACAGGGAACGTCGATCTTCTGTTCAGATCTCGACATATTTCCCAAATTGCAAATTCAGTTTGAGAACACTTCCGACATATTCGTTCGCGACTTTGCAGGAGTCCTGTCGTTAAACAACCGATATTTATATAGGAGGTTTTCGAATGGAACAGAGACATTGGCTTTACAAACGACTTGGAATACCGACCTTACTTATCGCATTCCTAAGTGGCTGCAGCCCTGCTGAACCAGGATCGACACAAGAGGACTCGGCAACAGTTTCTTTGGAAGCGTCAAGATCAAGAAGTTGGTTTCGCAGACCCACACCAACGCCGTCGCCCTCAGCGACGCCATCTCCATCGGCTTCTCCTACCCCTTCGGCAACACCAAAACCTTCGCCTGCGCCATCAGTGACACCTACACCATCGCCAACTCCGTCGCCTTCAGCTTCCCCCTCCCCATCTCCAACGGCCTCGGCTTCTCCTTCACAAGCGATCGTTGATATCGTAAATGGTCAGTTAGCGACTTCACACGAAGCTAAAATTCCAGACATCCGTTATGAATGGCAAAAATATCCTGTCATCATCATGCAATCGCCATCGGGTGAGGATATTCCAAGCTGGTTTGAATACAGCAAGCCCACTTGGTGCTATACACTAAATTCCTGGATGCAAGTTTTTGAAGCTGAGGGAAATAAGGCCACCAATACCCGAGTGCAATATAGAAATTTGAAAATCTATGTTCTTTCAGAAGCAACTCGTACATGGAAACTTTTAGTCACTGATAAAGCTCCTTACACTGATACTTGGAAGTATCCATTCGTCTTTGCAGCAGACAATGGCACCCGCGTGGAAGCAAGTGGAGGTTTCTCATTTCTGCCCAAATACCCGCAATTTGGGCATGGCTATGGAACTCAGAACACGATAGTGCCTGAAGATGTGCGCGCCGTGTTCGTCAGTATGGAAACAACTCTGGTACTGAACAATCCCAACGGAACAGACGATCGATCTGTGGCGAAATACCTGGTCAATGTGGGCGCCGATTACTGGCCGAACGCGGCCGCCGTGAATAAGACCTGGGGTTATGCTCCGGGAGTGGGCCAAGGCCGCTTTATTCTGGCAACGACTTCTTGGAGAAAAGCGACAATGATAGTTCCCAATGGCAGATATGGTTCATCAATGAAGGAAATGATCGAAAAATATCCCCCACCATTGGAATAATGTGCAGAGAGGGCCCGCGGAAACGCGGGCCTTTTTTTTATATTCCTAGCTCCGAAACCGGAATGAATTGAATATTTAAATTATAAACTTCCGTAGTTTGTTCTTTGGTCATCAATGCGCTGACTTTGCTTTTAAATTCCCGGATCAGAGCTTTCACTTCGGGAATTTTCTCCATATCCACCGGAAGAGTTAAGGATGACACATCTCTTTTCATCACATCGATTTTGTCCAAATTTTGAATGGCCTGACGAATACACTCTATATTGGCTTTCCGCACGACCTGTGAAGGTATGTCTATTAAGGTGGTCATCGATGTATAAGTATTCTTAAACTCACCCTTCTCACTGACGTTCAACAGTCCTTGCTTTAGCAAATGCTCAACCACCTCTGTAACGCGCGACTCGGAGATGGACAACTTCCTTGCAAGCCAAGGAATCTCTGAGCGAAAAGTAGCTGTTTCCGCGAGAGCCATCAAAGCAAAGTATTCCCAATCACTGACGATTGAAAACTCCTCTTCAGATAAAAGGCGGGTGCTTTTGGGGCGGACTCTTTTTCGACCATCGACCCGAAGATAAGCTTCGCTTTCGACCAGCCGTAAAAAATATCCGGCTTTGCTTTCCTCTAAGTTTAACTTCGCAATTAATTTCTTCGCCATTTTCACAGTGATGGGATGACGTCCATTCATGATCTCATGAAGGCGACCACTGGAAATACCAAGCAAGGCCGCAAAAGCACGGCGCGAGAACCGCTTATTCTTACCCTGACGAGACTCATACTCTGCCAAAAGAATTTGATAAGAGGTGATTCTTGGCATTAGCTATTACCGCGATTGAATCCTGAAGTTTCTGATTTCATACATACGATTTCAGAGGAAAGATTTTAGCGCAGCAATAAAATTCTGATATCTTCACTTGCGGTCTACTGATTACCGTTCCTTTTTTTGGGAACGTTACCTGTTTCCAAGTGAGCCATGACTTAGAAGTGCGTCCTTCGCAGCTGTCGTCGTAACGACATCAATCGCGCGCAGACCCAAGCTATCTACAGTATTTACATCAACACCCAACGTAACGAACTTATCGACGCAGGCTTTGGATTTGCAAAAATAAAGCATCGTGCGACCGTCATTATCAGTCTTAAAAGGCGAAGCACCGTGCTTAATAAGCAAGTCCACCAATTCAGAATTCTCTACCGCTCTTGATAGTGTGGTCTGCCCAAAGCTGATCTTGTTAGGGTCTGCTCCCAGATCCAACAATGTTTCGACAGTGCGATATACACGAGTGACGGGATAGTATTTCTCTTCCAAATTGGTCAAAGCGGCATCTAAGGGACCAAATACATTTCCATTCAGCTGATACAAATCCGCTCCTCTTTGTACGAGCGTCTTAATAGACTCTATGTTGCCGGCCTTAGCTGCAATTGAAAGAGGATAATACACTCCCTGAACGGCGTTGACATTGAATCCCGCATCCAGAAGAATATTCAACGCATCGATACGTCCCAAGATCGCAGCAAAGGAAACCGGTGGCAAAATAAACCATTTTTCATTGGGAATCTCTTTAATCAAAGGATCATATCGGTAAATCAGAACTTGCTCGGTATATCCCAACTGCGGAGCCAACATGCGAACACAATCCAGTTTGTTTTCATAAATCGCGGTTGCCATTCTTTCTGAAACAGATCTTAATGGATCCAAAGAACATTTCGGAGTCGGCGTACTGTCCAGAGCGTTTACTCCGTCGGCTCGGTAGTAGTCGCCGATTTGCATTGAGATACGATAATCAGATCTTTCCCCGTCATTAACTTCAAAGTGTCCCAATCCCGCATACTCGTGATGAATCAAGACATATTGATCCGATTCCTTCGCCTTCATGAAGCGCTCGACATTGCAAAGGATACGAGGCACGCCCTTATCATCGCGGAAATTCAGACACGTTTTCTCTGCAGCTCCCACCGTCAGAACGGTTTCAGTGCAACTGACAGTCGCATTCGCCATTTGCTCAAGCATGGTTCTGTAATACTCTTCGTGGGTGATTCCCATAGGTAATTGCAAAGTGGCCGAATCCCCTTTGATAATCCATCTTTCGAATTCATTGCGAATTTCGCCGATTCGCATCTCACACTGATCGCCGCCATTACCGCGATCTTGACCATCAATGAATTGTCCGTATGCAAATGAAGACAAGAAACTTAAGGCAAGTACCAAGACAGATTTCATACAGTCCTTCTTGTGGAAACGGGTACCAATTGAATATTCAAATTATAAACTTCGGTTTGATTTCCAGTTTCCATCACATCAGCCATTTTGTGGCGGAACTCCTGAATGATCTTCTTTGCCATCGGTAATTTTTTAAGATCGATGGCCATAGTGATGCTGGTTATATCTCGCAGGTCCAAGGGCGTTTCATTAAGCGAAATCATCGCCTGTTCGATGCTTTGGCGGTGAGATATACGCAAAGCCTGAGAGTCCAGTCCATTCCCCGCCCGCACACTCTTATTTGTCTTGATCAATTTTCTGCCGTTTAATTTGATGGCGCCAACTTTGCGAAGACGAGACAAAGCTTCCATCGCTTCAAGAACAGAAATACCCAGGCGTTTGGCGATCCACTTGGGATCTGCTTGAAAATCACAAGTGTCTGCCAAGGACAAAATAGCAAAGTGATACCAATCAGCGAGTACCGCAAAAGCATCATTGGACAGGAAATGATAATCAGAGCGATCCGAGAAAGTCAGATTCTTAGCCGGTGCCTCGAGCAATTGATTCATCTCTGAAAGGCCCAGGCGGTCGGCAATTTTAACTTTCATCTTTTTACTGAGAGGACGTTTCCCGGAAAGAAGCTCTGACAGGCGGCCCGGAGAGATTTCCAGGAAGTCCGCAAAAGCGCGCAGCGAGTAACTTTTATTGTCTCGCTTGCGACGTAATAGTTCAGTTTTAATGATTTCAACCATATCCGTTCCCGCTTTAGGGAAGGGACATAGCCGGAGACAGAGCCGGAATCAATGGTTTTGAAACATAGTGTTCCCATTTTCGGGATCACTTTGTTTATGAGCCCAAAAACACTGAATTCGTTTCAATTCATTCTTCCTCTGAGCAGAATCTCCACCACAATACTCAAGGCCGTTTCATCGGGATTGCGAGCCCCGATATCCACACCAGCCGGAAGATACACAGGCTCTTTAGCCATCTTCTCCTCTGATCTGTTTAAGTGTCTAACGATGCTTTGTGCGCGCTTATCATCCCCCACGATTGCCACATGCGACGAACGAGCGATCACGGCACAGGCCACCAGATCCAGATCCCTCGGGGTTTGGGTGCCGACAATGACGATCTCGTCGGCGCGAAAGACCAAGCTGCTTAAATCCGTTTCAATACGTGGTTGAAAGTCTAAAAGCATTAAATGCCGTTCAAGACTTTCCGTCACTCGAGAGCGGCCATATAAAACACACTTCTTAGATCTCAAAGGCGGCTGCTCGATCCATGGAGTTCCGGGAACCAGGACTTCGCGCAGACTGCGCATGTTAGTTCCTCTGGCCCGGGCAATTTCTGCAGCCATCTGAATCAAAACATCAGCGAACTCGATTCCTTCCATTTCCGAGGTGTCGTTAATCTGCAGTCGCCATCCATAGGTCGCTGCCAGTCCACTTGCTGCGCCAGCAAACTTTAAGGGAATGTCCACTTGAATAGTTTCACCAACAGGAGCTCTTTCAATGCCAAGGCCAAAGAAATCTTCACCCATGTTGTGATACCAGGGTTATAGAGAAGTCATCAGAGGGCTCGATGTCCGCCGAATAATTTTTAGCAACCGCCAAAGGTGCAACACGTAACGGGTACCGTTTTAAAAGATAGGAGCAATCATGATCCCCATCTTCGTATTGCAAAATGTCGGGAACAAATTCGCGTGGTATTAGCATCGGTTGAAGGTTTAAAGATCGGCCCGAAGGATGCACGATGCTTTTGCCCAATTGCTCTCTGAAAAGGCGAACCATGTCCTGCAGAACATTCAAGTCTTGATTAATGTCATCAGCACGCAAGACCAGAACCCCGTCATAGTATTTGCGTAAATGAGTCAGACCGTTGCGAATGGAACTGTGTTGTCCCAAGGCGAAGTCAGAATTGTAAGTGACCTTCAACGGAAGATCGCGAAGAGCCTGATAATAAGCCTCCGTATCCTGATCCGTGACGGTTATAACTTCTTCGAATGGAATATTCAAAATATCCAAAATGTTTTCACGAATCAGGGATTTCCCCACGACCGGCGAAAAACTTCCTGCTGCTATCAGTACGCATGAAATTCGGCTCATATCCAGTTCCTTTTTTTAGAACCTAGGATACGTTCGCGGTCAGAGAATATCTAAGAAGACCTGCGGGGACTGTTAAAAGTCCTAGTGTGCTTCTCCGCCGCCTCCACCTTTTACTTTATCGCACAATAAAATTAAAACAGAGCTGGCAATCAAGGCGATAGCGACTGTCTTAAAGCAATCATTGAAACTCAGTAAGTTTGCCTGCTTGCGAACCAACATATCAACTGTCGCAATGGCTTTGTGATGAGCCGTCGTCACATCAACACCACTGCTCATAAAGAAATTCTGCAGATCAGAAATACGGTGCTGAGTATTTTTATGAAATAGACTGACCCCTTCAGTAAGCATCGCCGAGTGGAATTTCTCGCGGTGACTCATCATGGTCCCCAATAGGGCAATACCCACAGAGCCGCCCAAATTTCGCAGCATATTAAACAGCCCCGAAGCAGAACCTACATCCTGAGGAGCGACCAAGCCCGTGGTAATCGTTGAAAGTGGAATCATCAGCAAAGGTTGCCCCATAGCTCTGACAATCTGGGACCACATCAGTTGATCATATCCCACGTCAGCAGTTAGATGACTGTTCATTAAACAACTGATACCGAAAATATTAATTCCCACAAACGCGAGCCAACGCGCATCCACGCGGGCCAGAATCTTAGGTACAAAAGGTAGGATCAAAAGCTGAGGAATCCCCGCCCACATCATGGTACGCCCGATATCTATCGAGTTATATCCTTGAATGGTGGCAAGGTAGAGTGGGAGCAAGTAAAGCGCACCATACATCGCTAGTCCCACCACAAAGTTCACCAGACATCCGAATCCAAAGTTTTTCTGCATTAACAGACGCAAATTGATAAAGGGATTTTTAATTCGCAACTCAATCACCAAAAAGGCGATTAAGAAGACCACGGATAAAATCGCCAACCACACGATCGTCGTCGAGTTAAACCAGTCTTTGCGCTCGCCCTCTTCCAGAAAAATCGTCAGAGAAGAAAGCCCCACCGCCATAGTAATAATACCCCAGCGATCGATTTGCTTTAAAAGTTCCAGTTGTTTGGGAGCCTTTTCAATTCCGAAATAAATCGCTGCCATCAAAAATATGCCCGGGATCAAGTTCATATAGAATACGACCGACCAGTGAAACATCTGAGTCAAATAGCCACCAACCGTAGGACCAATCGCTGGCGCAAAGGTCGCAGTGATGGCAAACATCGCCATCCCCACATTACGTTTGGAAGGTGGCATTCTTAAGATCACCTGAAATGCCAAAGGAATTAAGGCTCCGCCTGTGGCCCCTTGCAAGGCACGAAAGACAATCATCGATTCCAAATTCCACGCAAGACCACAAGCCACCGAGAAAATTAAAAACAGAATAGATGTCCAAGTCAGATAAGTGCGTAGGGAAAAAACTCGGGTCAACCAACCGCTGATCGGAATGATCACTATTTCCGCCACCAGATAGGAAGTGGAAATCCATGAGCCTTCTTCAAGGGTGGCACCTAATCCCCCCGTGATGTCACGAATAGAAGCGTTGGTGATTTGAATATCGAGGATCGCCATAAAGGCACCCAGCACCGCACCGAAAACCGCGAGCCAGGCTTTGAAATCCATTTTAGGTTCAGCGCTTGAACCATGAGCTACCGCTGTAGACATTAGTGAATTCTGACGGAGACTTCGGTGGACATGCCAGAGATCAGCTTATCTTCGTAGCCTTTCATATCTTCTTTATCGAAAACTATTTTAACAGGAATACGTTGCACGATCTTGGTGAAGTTTCCAGTAGCGTTATCGGGAGGCAACAACGAGAACGTAGAACCCGATCCCGGAGACACGCTGTCTAAGCGACCCAAGAATGATTTACCCGGAATTGCATCAACTTTGATTTCAACCTTTTGTCCTGGTTTAAAATGGCGAATCTGATTTTCTTTAAAGTTTGCTTCAATCCAAGGGTCTTCCTCGATCAAAGCCATCAATGGTTGGCCTGGTTGCACCAGCTCCCCGGTTTCGACATTTCTTTTACCGATTTTTCCATCTTCAGGAGCCACGATTGTCGTGTATTCCAATTGCAGTTGAGCTTTTTGAAGCTCGGCCTCTGTGACTAAAGCATCCGATTGATATTGATCAAATACCGGGCGTTCGGAAGGACCCAGATTTTCAAATCCATTAAAGCGTCCCAAGTCACGGTGCGATTTTCCATAGCGGGCTTGGGCGGCTTTGACTTGAACTTCATAATCACGTTTATCCAGACGAACTAAGACATCACCTTTTTTAACGTGCTGATTGTCCTGCACCATCACTTCCAGCACAGTTCCGACAATGCGCGGGCTCACGGTATGTAAGTGCGCTTTTACGAAAGCATCATCTGTGCTTTCAAAGAAAAAGATATTGTAGCTTGCTGTGGAAATCAGAATCAAAGCGCCAATACCACCCCACTTGACGATCTTTTTCTGCTTGGGATTCAAATTGATTTTGCCCAGAGGACTCTGCTTGATTTTTTCTTTAAGGGCCGGAGAAATAAGTTTGTCGGAAAATGAACGAAACGTTTGCGCCCATTGCGGCGTTGCTACTGAAGACATAGAGAACACTCCATCTGGAATGCTCTTGGTTTAACAAATGTCATTTACTAAGGCAACTAAGCTTCTCGATTTATTTACCGAGCCCCCAATAGTATCGTGAGGTTAGGGCCCAGAAGTTCTCTCGAGAAACTCTACGCTGCATTTCCATTCGGATTCAGAAGCTTACTCAGAACTTCAGGCATGTCGAGCACCATGAAGATTTTCTTATTCCCTGACAGATCCGGCATCTCGATGACCTCTTGGATGTCACCGCGAAGTGCGGTGATGGCATCTTTGGCAAACAAACTGGGGATCTTAATCTTTTTAGCTTCATCAACAGTATCAATCGACTCTACGGAATCTACCAGCAAACCAATTTTACCCTGAGCTCCGCGCACGATCAGAATGCGCGAGTTCGAGTAGTCGCCAGTATACGTCATCCCGTAATACATTCTTAAATCCACCAAAGTCACCACTTCGCCGCGCATGTGTTGAACACCGACAACATAATCGGGATAACCTGGAGGCTTCACCATGTCTTCAGTCAGATTCGCGATCTCATCCACGCTGCTTAAGCGAGTGGAAAGCATGTATTCAAGTTTGAACGAGATATACGGATGGCGCTCGCCTGCGGTTTCTTTCTCCAGCGCTTTGGCGTTTTCTTTGGAATAAAGCGCACTGTGACCGCGGGTAAATTCGTGAATCTCGCCTTCGCTGAAAAGCTGATCTTCTGCAAGGAGCAGAACATTACAGGTTTCTGAAACCGCTAGCATCCCTCGCATCATGTTCACCTTTTCCTGCTTGAACATCGGAATCGGCAATAGATCTTCCTCAAAATAGGTTTTGATACTGTCGACGGAGTCAACCAAGAAGCCGATATAGAATTCTTGAATCTTAAGAATGATAATTCGTTGTGCTTCAGCATCCAGCGTCCGACTGACCTCTTCGACCTGTAGAAATTTTTTAAAGTCGAGGACGGGAATCACGACTCCGCGCAAGCTTACAACTCCCAGAGAGTAATTGACCTGCATCGAACTTCTTTTAATTTCAGGTACACGGATGATCTCGCGGATAGCTGATAAATTCATTCCAAAATCGCGATTGCCGGATTTAAACGTTATGCACTGACGACGAGTGAATTTCTTTTTCTTAGCCTCGTCGCCGCTATCTTGAGAACTCGTCATAAGACTTGCGATATTTTCAATTTTTAAAAGCGACGCTGGCTCAATCACTTCCACCAAGCGCTCACCGTTATTCAATTTTAAAACTGATTTCACAACGGAGCGAACACCTTCGGGATTATCGTTAAAATGGCAAACTGAATCCATCGGAACATTCAAAATTTCCGACGTTGAATCAAAATACAAACCTATCTTCACACCTTCAGCCACCACGACAGCAATTTTGCCCGTAGCTCCCTCAGAGTGGTTTAAATCGAGCAGTATTCCCACATCAACCACAGGGATGACAGTTCCACGCAAATTAAAAATTCCTTTTAAATAGGAAGGAGCCAACGGTACCGGACTGATGGCATCTGGTACATTGACGACCTCCTGCAAAGACACGACGGAAATCGCAAGCTCGGTCGTGCCCAGTTTAAACGAGGCAAACATTTGCAGCTTATTTAAAACTTTCTTGCCACTCATAGCACTCATCACGCAGCTCTCTTGTAAATTAGGGGCTTGGAGTATTCAAAAGACGTTTTCAACCGGGCCAGGGATTCAGCTTCCCCAATAATCAGCACACCTTGAGGTTTCAAGCTTGCATACATATTGCGTAGAACCAATTCCTGATCCGGCTCATTAAAGTAAATCAAAACATTTCGTAAGAATACGATATCGAAAAAAACCGTGCGCGTGCCGCGAGAATGCAGATTGTGCACGAAGTATTCAATATTACCCAGAATGGTTTCGCACAGGTGTGGATCACCTTTGGTGCTATTGATAAAATAGCGATGAAACAATTGCGGCATTCGGGAGCGAATGTCGTCAATACTGCGTGTTTTATAAACCCCTTTGCGGGCGTTATCCAAAACATCGGTATCAATATCAGAGGCATAAATCTTATACTGAAAACCGGGTGTGGAGCGCTTATGTTCCTCGCACATCATTCCAATACTGGCGGATTCTTCCCCCGTCGAGGAAGCCGCTGACCAGATGCGCAGAATTTCGCCCGGATTATTTTTGCTCCAGTTTTTCAGGAACTCGTTTCCAAAGTAGTCCCAAATCACTGGTGTTCGAAAGAAAATAGTTTCATTCGTAGTAATTGTATTTACGAACTTTTGAATCTCTTCTTTGTGGGATTCCAAATAGTCAATATAGGCTTCAGCTGTCGCAAGGTTCAGTTCTTTCATACGAGGACGAATACGGGAGAACAAGAGTTCCCGCTTTCGCTCTTCCATAGTGATACCCGTATGCTGTTTTACCAGACTGATCAGCCGGCGCAATGCCGGCCCACTCAAAGTACGTTCAGCTTCAGTTGACATATATTAAACCACGAATCTAGAAACAGTTTTGTTCAGGTCTTCCGCTCCACTCACCAGAGATTTCGTTGCACTGGCAATGTTCTCTGACGCTTGAGCTGATCTTGTCGCTTCGTTGGCAATGTACTGAATCGCCTGGCTGATGCCTTTTGCGGATTCGGATTGCTCCTCGGCGGCCACGTTAACTTCAGCAATGGACTGAGTCGTTTTCTCAATACCAGAGACGATCTTATTGAAAGCCTCTCCTGCTTGTTTGGAAATGGCACTGCCCTGCTCAACACGTTTTACGGATTCGTTGATCAGTTTAGAAATCTCTTTAGTCGCCTGAGATGAACGCTCTGCCAATTTGCGAACTTCATCCGCCACAACCGAGAATCCTAAGCCATGCTCACCCGCACGCGCCGCTTCGATTGCCGCATTGAAGGCTAACAAATTCGTTTGGCTGGCGATCTCGCTGATCACTTTGATGATCTCGCTGATGTCTTCGGATGATTTATTTATCAGCTCCATCGCTTCAATTGATTTCGAAATGGATTGGCTGCCTGTTTCCGCTTCCTTATGAGTGACTTTGGCAAGCTCGTTGGCTTTTTTTGTATTGTCAGCAATGGAAGCAATCGACGCTGTGAACTCCTCGATAGAGGCATTCATCTCTTCAACCGTTGCACCCAGACTGTGGGCACCGCCGGCTACGTTATTTGATTGATCGGCAATGGATTTGGAAGAAGTCCCGAAACCACTCGCTGATTCGACCACTTTACCGATAACGCCGCGAAGGTCGCGCATCATCGTCGAGATACCTGCCGCCAACTGTCCCAACGCATCTGTACCTTCCACAGTAATCTCTGTACTTAAATCGCCAGCAGCGGCGCGGTTCACCACCGTCAAAAGTTGATCGACTTTCTTTTGGTCGTCTTCCGCTTTGCGTTTGATAGATTGCTCAAGTTCATATTGTTCAGTGATATCTGATGCGAATTTCACAACCTTATAGGGCTTGCCACTTGCATCCATAATGGGATTATAAGTCGCTTGAATCCAAATCGTGCGATTGCCTGAACCCTTGCGCATATAGCGTCCGGAATCAAATTCTCCACGATTCAATTTTTTCCAAAAACTTTCATAATCTGAAGAGCGAACATGGTCAGAATCACAAAACATGCTGTGATGTTTGCCCTGGATTTCCGAAAGACTATAGCCTAACGTTTTAAGAAAGTTTTCATTGGCATTGATGATCGTGCCATCAAGATTAAACTCGATGACAGCTTGAGCCTTGCCGATCGCAGAAATTTTACCCTCGTCTTCAGCGCTTTTCATCTTAGCCGCAGTGACGTCGGTAGCGAATTTTACAACTTTATAAGGTTTGCCTTCACTATTTAAGACCGGATTGTAGGAAGCATTGATCCACACCACACGACCATCTTTGCTGATGCGCTTGAACTCACCGGAAGCAAATTCTCCTCTGGCCAAAGCCTGCCAGAATTTCTTATAATCGATACTGCGAGAATACTCTGCATCACAGAACATTGAGTGATGCTGCGCTTGGATTTCATCCAAGGAATATCCCAACGTCTTTAAGAAATTTTCATTCGCTGTCACAATCGTTCCATCAAGATTAAACTCGATGATGGCTTGTACTTTGTGAAGAGCCTCAAGGGTTTGCCTTAACTGGCTCACTTCATCTGATTCTGTCCCTGATGTTTCAATAAGACGTGCAGTTGACATTCATTTTCTCCTTATAAATATCGATATTCCCTATTTCGGCAAAAAAAATATGAGGTATGAACTTTTGTATGACGTTATCGGAAACTTAATTTTCCTGCTTCAGTCCGATCCGAATAAAGTTTCTTGATAACTCTCAAGCAATCAAAATAATAACCAATTCATATTTGTTTAGAGTTTACTCACATCTACGCACCGCAATCGTGAATAACTAAACTATACGACATTTGCTTTTATATACCGAATTAAGTTTATAATTTTCTCGAAAATAGATTCTCGTAAAAACGTTTTGAAACTGGAATCTGTAATGCTGGTGTATCGAAAATGAAAAAAGCAGACGGAAGACGTCTGCTTTTCTTGATCACTTAAAGTGACTGACAATTATTATGATAAGGCAACTTATTGATTCGCACCCAAAATTTGCGGCTTCACCAGAATCGACTGATAGATCTTATAGTTTCTTTTTACCAGTCGAACATATTCGCGAGTCTCCGTATATGGAATCATTTCCACGAACAAATCGATATTCTCAGTAGGATAACGTTTTTGCCACTGACGAACCATGGCAGGTCCCGCATTATAGGCAGCCAATGCCAGCTCTACAGATCCGAAATCAGCGATCAGTTGCGCCAGAAACTCAGAACCAGCGTGGATATTCGTTTCAGGATTTAAAAGCTGCACAGGCTTTTTAACGCCAAAGTGCTTAGCCGTCGGATAAATCAACTGCATAAGACCTGATGCGCGAGCGCGGCTGCGAGCCGCCTTGTTAAAGGCGCTTTCTTGACGAATCAGAGCTTTCACCAGGATAGGATCTGCACTCTTACTGTTTTCAACGATTTCTTTCCAATAACGAATTGGGAAAAGAAGATTTGCGACAGATGTCGTTAAGGATTCTGGATGATCTGCCAAATACTTATGAAGAGCCTGGAACACTGACAAGTCAGCACCATTAGCACTCATCAATACCAACATGGAAGTCTGGAATGGCTGAGGCAATGAGCGGAATTTTTCCAAGTTCATTTTACCAGCTAAGTATTGAACCGTCTCGGGGCGCTCGTCTTGAGTTAGCTGAACCATGGAAGCCAGCAAGCGATCCCATTCCGGATCACCACTCTCCACGCCCAGATACCATTGCGAGGGAGCCGCTGGAGATTGAAAAGTACTTACCAAAATGCCATATCCACCCAATGGATTTGCCTGTTTGCTTTCAGCAGTGACAGCGCAAAAGCTTTTTAGGTATGCCTGACGATCGCGCATGCCACGCTCCATAGGAGCTGGGTATTTATCCAGATACTCGACCGCGCGAGCACATTCATTTTGTTGAATCGCGAAAACAGCCAAACGGAACACGCTTTCCGTTTTAGAGATATTATCGCACGCCAAAACTTTTTCATGCAGTTGCTTGGAAGTATCGCGAGCTCCCTGGTCCGGGAAATCCAATTCCAGGGAGTATCCCAGAGCCTGGCTTTCCAGCGCTTTATCACAATTAAAGTCTGCGACCAACTCTTCACCATGTGTGACACGTTTCTTAGAACTCCAACCGCGAAACTTTTTAAGGAAAGCGGATTGCTGCTTTTTATCCGGGTTGTCGTTTTTAATGCGCTCAGCCCGAACCGAAGTTGCCATATCAGCGGCTGGATCTCTGGCATCCAAGCTGCCATAAGGTTGTGCCTTCAGTTGAGATTTTAAATATTCGATCGTTGCATCCTGGCCTTGAGCCAAAGCTTGATCCAAAGTTAATGCACCTGCTGGTGGTGGTGTTTGCACCACATCTGCTACCGCCGTCGGTTGACGGGATTTAGAGGCACAGGCTGCTAAAAATACGAATGAAATAAGAACTAGTTTGCGCATATAAACTTATCGGATTTTTGCCCGATTTTCCGTGGCCCAGTTTGAGTATATTTAAAAAAAATATAGCGATAATGTTCTGGAAATTGTAGATCCAGGAATCATTCTGGGCCAGCTCGACTTTTCTCGTTTTGAAACAACTGGACTTCAATAAATATCGAAGATGATTGCAAGAAACGGAACGATATCGAAGAAAAGCGGTTTGGCGACTATACGATGATCCCCTGTCAAACAAGGTCCAAGTTTCTGGATTATCATTCCGTGACTATGTATCTTTTCCGCACCTGTTCATTTACCTCCCGCGAACTGATGGACTGATGTTTCAAAGGAGAAATTTATGAAACTAGTGAAACTGATTACGACAAGTTTTGTATTGCTGGGACTGTCACTGCCCGCGTCTGCAAAAACCATCGTCCTGGTTCATGGCGCTTTCGCCGACGGATCTTCCTGGGAAAAAATCATTCCCGCATTAAGATCTGCTGGCCATAAAGTGATTGCCGTGCAAAACCCTCTGACTTCCATGGCCGATGATATTGCTGCAACCACACGGGCACTGGATAACTTAAGCGAAAAAGCCCTTTTGGTCGGGCACTCCTATGGCGGAGCGGTGATCACTCAGGTGGGAACTCATGCGAACGTCGGGGGCCTGGTTTACGTGGCCGCTTTTGCACCGGATGAAAATCAATCGGTCCAAGAATCAGTGGCAAACTATCCGATCCCGCCAGGATTCGGCGAACTGGTGATTGATAAATTTGGCTTTGCCACATTGTCAGACAAGGGCATGAAAGAATATTTCGCCCAGGACGTCGGCGAAGAACAGCAAGGTATTATGCTTTCAACTCAAGGTCCGACTTATGCCGGGATCTTTATGACGAAACTGACGACGGCGGCTTGGAAAACACAACCCACGGCTTATATCGTCGCAGAAAATGATTTTATGATTCAGCCCGATGCTCAACGTGATTTTGCGAAACGCATGAAAGCCACAACATTGAGTCTGCCCTCCAGCCACGTACCGATGATTTCAAAACCTGCCGAAGTCGCAGCCGCTATTTTAGCCGCCGCGGAATTAATGCCAGCGAAAAATATTAAATAAAGACTTCGCCCTGAAATAAAGGACGAGCTGTCCTAAAGAAACTGCCACTGCGAACACTCCAGTGGCCGTTTCTATTTTCAACGTCTGCATCCAACTGCAAAATCCCAGAAGGCATTCCGATACGAACCTGCTTAAGACTGCGACCCTGGACGGCTTCGTGAATCACACTTCCCGGAAGTTTCGCAGTCACCGCAGCACACAAAGAGACCGTCAATGGCAAAGCCTTGTGGGGCTGACCGCTTGCGATCACGCGCATTTCAAAATCCATGTCCTTGTTTGCGGCAGCACTGATGATGCCAATATAAGGAATCGCGATATAATTTTTTGCGTCTTCAACATCTTTGGAAATCCCCATCGCAACCGAAGCGTGACGACGAATCAAATCCAATCTTTTTAACAAATCTTTGGCTTGTTCAAGTTCAATCGGCATTTCTTTGCCGGTCATGCCCACGTCCTGCGCTCGTACAAAAACACAGGCATTGGCAGCATCCACCATAGAGACTTCAATCGGACCGACACCTTGAACCTGCAAAGTCTCGCAGATTTTTCCGGTCGGCAAAAGCTTTCCTGTAGAGGCGCCGCCTGGTTCTTGAAATTCCAGACGAATCGGAGCCCCCGTACCTGAAACTCCAGGAATTTCAAATTTCCCCGAGAACTCAGGTTGAGTATTTTTCAGAGGGAAATATGAATGAATTATCTTTTGGGTATTGGTATTGAAGATGCGCACACAAGCTTCATCCCCCGTGACTTTGCACAGTCCCTGCATAACTGCAAAAGGCCCGATTGCAGAGCTGATATTGCCGCAGTTTCCTTTGTAATCAACCTTGGCTTCAGTGACAGATACTTGCGCAAATGTATAATCCACATCCGCCCCAGGGTGCTTTGAGGTTCGCACGATAGCGACTTTGCTTAGTGAGGAGATACCCCCACCCATTCCGTCTAACTGTCGTCCGTAACTGTCGGGGCTTCCCAGAGCCCGCAAAAACAATGCGTCCCAGGATTTACGATCCGCAGGCAAATCGGTTTCATTGAAGATCAAGGCACGGCTGGTGCCACCTCTCATGTAGAGTGCGCGATATGAAGTCATGTTATCAAACATCATAAACCTATTTGTCTTAAAAAACCAACGGCGTAGTCTGGGGGCAGTTAGAAGGAGGCATTTATGAAGCTCGTCGTATTATTTGCCATCGTTCTTTGTGGAGTCGCCCTGCAAACTTTTGCCTGAAAGCTTAAACACTTTCATAAGGTAAAAAAGGCTGGGAAATATCAAAGCACTGCCGATGCACAAAGCATAGGTTAACTGGCGCAATGTGGCTTCAGGCGCTGCAGCTTGATAAAAAGTCACCGGACCTTGAGGTGTCATCAATGCAGCCGGAGCGATTGCAAAAAACCAGCCCATAATTATCAAAGATACCTGCGCTGCCGCAGTCAAACGAACCAGTAAAGGTTGATTTCGTCTTAATAGCTGCCACAAAAGAAAAAATAGCAACGTAGCAAAAACGACGCAGGCAATAGATAACGGATGCTGCAGAAATGCCGTTAAAAAGGCACTTTGTTCCCAGTAAGCTGCAGCAAAAACCAACCCCCCCGAGCAAATCAAAGCGACATTAAATACAAATCCCCGTTTCCAAAAATATTTTTTCAGCTCCGGATCTTTGGTCTCCCCCACCAGATAGACCGCAGCTAAAAACGCGCAGATGCAAATGGTAAAGCATCCCATTGCAACTGGCACCAGTCCCGACCACGGCGCGACGTACGCCCCGATAAAATCCTGTGCTTCCGGATCTATACGTCCCTGCCATAAACTGCCTGCCAAAACTCCCAACCAGAATGTGGTCCACAAACTGGAGAGGCTAAATATCAACGAGTAAACCCGTTGTGATTTCACATCGTGAACGGCATCGTAATGGCGAAATGTAAAAGCCGTTCCCCGCGCTACAATACCCACCAACAAAGCAACCACGGGAATATGCAGGTGAACCATCACCATCGTAAAAATTGGAGGAAATCCCATGAATAAAATGACGACAATCAGAATGAGCCACATATGGTTGGCTTCCCAGACCGGGCCCATCGCGTCGTTCACCACCGAGCGCTGTTTGGCTTGCCGTTGAGAAAGCGGCAGGAGTTCCAAAATCCCCGCACCATAATCGGCGCCACCCAAAACGACATATAACAAAATCGATGCCGCGATAAAGAATAAAAGAATCTCAATCACCTTGAGCCTCCTTTGTCATATTACCCTCGGCCACCTGAAGTTGGCGACGGAACAACCAAGCTGTCACAAAAGACAAAAAGAGATACAGAACAAGAAACAGATAGAAGTGAAACTGAATACCAGGCATGGGTGTTACGGCGTCCCTGGTTTTCATAACTCCATAAATTATCCAGGGCTGGCGTCCGACCTCTGTGACAACCCAACCTGCCTCAATAGCAACAAACCCCAGAGGTGCCGCACCTATTAAAATTTTTAAAAACCAGTTCGGCAAAATATTTTTCCGAATCAGGAATACATACAAAAGCCCCAACCCGATCATCAACGACCCCAAGCCCACCATGATTTGAAAGGCAAAGTGAGTGACCATGACCGGTGGCCAGTCCTCTCTGGGAAAATCATAAAGGCCTTTGACAGTGGCATTGAAATCATTAAAGGCTAAAAAGCTTAGCATGCCCGGAAGTTTAATCGCCCCGTGTACTTCGCCTGTATTGACGTCAGGAATACCACCTATTATCAAAGACGCGCGCGGCTCGGTATGGAAGTGAGCCTCCATCGCTGCTAATTTTGCAGGTTGATACTCAGCAACTTTCTGGGCTGCGAAGTGACCGACAAGGGGTTGAATGAGAGAAGCCACCGTGGCGAAAGCCATCGCGATCTTAAGAGCCCTCATATGCAATGTCGAGTTTTTCCTTTTTAGCAAAAGGAATGCGTGCATACCGGCAACTGCAAAGCCGACGGCCTGTATCGCTGCGACCTGCATGTGAAGAGTTTGATGAAGCCAGGAGCGGTTAAACATAGCCGCCACCGGATCAATATTGATGGCTTGTCCGTTCACCCATTCAAAACCGGCGGGTGAATTCATCCAGCTATTTGCTGCGACCACGAACACTCCGGATGCAAAGCCGGAAATTCCCACGATCAAGCCCGCTGTCCAATGCACCCAACGATTCATGCGATTCCAACCGTAAAGATAAAGTCCGATGGCAATTGCTTCCAAAAAAAATGCAGTGCCTTCCCAAGAAAAAGGCATCCCGATAATCGCTCCGGCATGCTTCATAAATCCAGGCCACAACAAACCCAATTCGAAAGACAGGACGGTCCCAGAAACCGCACCCACCGCAAAAAGGATCGCGACACCTTTCATCCATAGCTTGGTAAGCTCTAAATCTTCCGTACGATTTTTTTTAAGATAAAGAAAATGCGCCACCGCCATAAAAAACGGCATGACCATGCCGATCGAGGCGAAAATAATATGAAAGCCCAACGAGAAAGCCATCGTTGAGCGTGCGGCAAGTAAATCGTCCATACTTGAAATCCTCACTCCACCTTTAACTACTCTGACGAAGTCAGAGCGATTCAGGATGGGTTCGGGGTGAGTATGGACCTAGATACAAAGATTGAAAATGCGAATGTTAAAAGTGCAACCCTATGTTGCCATCACTTAATACGGTGTGACCTTATCCATATCCATATTTCTTAGTGTCGGAGACTTCCAGGCGATCACACTCACGGTCACCAAACACATCACTGCACCGAAACACGCTGCGGGGACCGTACCAAGAAACTTTGCCGCCACCCCGGATTCAAATTCACCCACTTCATTGGACGAGCCGATGAACATCGAGTTAACAGATGATATTCTTCCACGCATATGATCAGGAGAAGCCAATTGCACCGCAGTACTTCGGATCACCACGCTGACGCTATCAAAGATTCCGCTAAAGCCCAGCGCAAATATGGACAGATAAAAATTCTTGCTGACGGCAAAAACTAAAATGCTCAGACCAAACCCAAAAACGGCAGTCAGCAAATACTTACCCGCATTTTTACGAATAGCGATCCGAGTAAGAATAAAGCCCATCACCATGGCACCAACGGCCGGTGCAGCTCGTAAAATTCCTAAACCGCGGGGCCCCACTGCTAAAATTTCTTTCGCATAGATGGGCATCAACGCTGTTACTCCGCCGAACAATACGGAAATCATATCCAGGGAAAGTGCTGGCAACAAAATCGGATGGCCAAAAACAAAGCGCACGCCTGATTTCAATTCTTCCACCATCGCATGGGATTCTCCAGCACCAGCGGGAGCTTCGATCTGCATTTGAATTTTATAAGTCGCAAACAAAGCACCAATCAACAGGACAAAAATCACCGAATACGCAACTTCCAATCCCAAGAAACCAAAAATCAAACCACCCAATGCCGGCCCCGACACGCGGGCTGTCTGCATCGCTGTGCTCATCCAAGCCAAGGCTTTGGATAAACCTTCTCGCTTGGTCATTTTAGGAAGAATGGCATACATCGAGGGCTGCGAAAAAGCGCGAGCCGCTCCAGAAAAAATCGACGACAGATAAAGGGCCACGATCTGCCAGTGATCTGATAAGCGAGCTCCATAGAATCCCGCAATCAGTAGAATTCCTGCAGAAATCAAACTGCCTTCAAGCACCCAACGATAAACTTTGATAGGACGAGAACGATCGACGATATAGCCTGCATACAAAGCCAGGCCCAAGGCGGGAATGGCTTCCGCAAGTCCCATGAGCCCCAAAGACAAAGGGTCTTGAGTGAGTTCGTAAATTCTCCACCCAACAACCACAGCTTGCATTTGCACAGCTAAGGTGAAGAGAAATCTTGCAGAGATAAGCTTTTTAAAATCAGAAAGAGCCGAGGACGGTTGCATAGGTGACTATACATACGCCCACTGCCTCTCTTGCGCAATTCGCTTTCTCAAACAAAGAAGATCCAGATAATAGCTCCGATTAACAATCCCGAAGCCAAACAGACTCCTACGACTCCCGAGAACACTTTTAAGGGACTTGATTCCAACTCATGAGTTCTGTGAGGTCGCTCAGTCATCCCCTCGACTTCTTCGGGACCCTCATCGTCATCATCCGCAAATCTTTGCTCGCGAATTCTTCTTTGCTCTTTGCGAATTTCCGGTTCGATATCCATCATAACCACCTCACTCGACAGAACAAAATCCGTCTCTATCAGGTTGAAACTTTCGGGAATTGAACTCAAGGAGGAGGTTACTGATTTTGGGCAAAAAAAACCCTTGGTACAAGACCAAGGGTTTGAAGACTTAATTAAGTCAGCTAGGAACTAGCGAGGACCGCGGTTACCACCGCCGAAACCACCACGTCCGCCGCCGCCACGGCCGCCACCGAAGCCGCCACCACGGTTCTCACGAGGAGCCATTGGTTTTGCTTCAGAAACGTTCATTGCACGGCCAGAAAGTTCAGCGCCGTTCAATTTAGCGATTGCTGTAGCAGCTTCATCATCAGTAGACATTTCTACGAATGCGAAACCTTTGCTACGGCCTGTTTCACGATCAGTTACGATACGTGCAGATTCAACGTTACCGAATTCAGCAAAAGCGTCTGCAAGAGTTTGTTCGTCTAGTTGGTAAGAAAGATTTCCTACGTAGATTTTTTTACCCATTTTAATACCTCCTAAAATGGCATTTGGTAGCCCACTGTTGAGGAGATGGCATAATTGCCTCGAACTCAAAGAGAGACCTGTTATTCTGTTAATAGCTAAACTATAATTCATGAAAACCGAAGCACTAAACCAAAAAAAAGTTCAAAATGTGCTTTTTTATGCATATTGACACCCTGCATCACATGGAACACCAGGGTCTCGGGGTGATGACTTTCGTGATTTCATTTGCCCGCATGTATAAGAACTCATTTTTGTAGGATATACGGACCCTTTCCCGCTTTTGGGATCGAGGCGATAAAGCGACGATTTGGCCATACCCTAAACCGTCAGTTTGGTACTCTCCCTGAACATTTTTTAGACTCCAGCGGATCGTTTGTCCTGCAATCGGCGTGACATCTGATTCAGTCAGCACTGTCGAAATAGTTCCTTCGGTATCGCGACACAAAAGTCGCACATTAAGCACGGTCATGTACATCGTTCGACAATCTTTATTGCGAGAATATCCGTAACCCATTTCACAGGAGTTGAAACTTTTCTCTTCAACTCCGAGTTGTTCAACATTGCGATCAAGATGAAGGGCTCTTTGAATTGCGACAGGATCGACAGGACTGCTTTCTTGTCCCACCTCAGTCGCCATTGGAGGAGTTTTTGAAGGTGTCGGTTTTGTTGGCGAGGTCGTACAAGCGGTCAGTGCCAACAAAGCGGCCAGTAAAAGTAAATTCATGCATTCCTCCGAATCCCCATTATAGAGATCATGCAAGAATACATGCAACTCTGGAGCCCGAAGGCCCAGTCTAGCATTTATTTAAATACATCTGATTGAGTTGAGGCCATGCGATCCAGCTCTAGTGCCTGTTTATTAAGGCTAGCTTGCATCGCCTGCTTTTGATCATAACTTAACGTGCTCCAAAACTTGTTTAAAAATCCCTTAAGCTTTCCTTCATAGTTTTGCATGGCCTGAGCATATTCGGGAGTGCGCAAGGAATCATAGTCTTCCAAAAACTTTTCCGTCATCGCACGAAGCTTTACGGGATCTTTACGTTGCGCCATAAAGTTATTCAAAATACTTTCGCGATTGTCGATACGCTCTTTCCAGGGAAAGGGTTCATTTGCTATGAAATGTTGAATCGCCTGATTCTGATGGATGCTCGTGGGCCCTACCCAGTATGCAATCTGCTTACGAAACCTTTGCAGCAGCTCTTCGTTCTTGCTCTCCACCACCTGCTCTCGGGCGATGACGATTTCTTTCCTGACTCTCTTTTCAAAATAAAGAAATTGTTCTTCTCTTAAAGAAGAGACCATCTTCCATGCTGAATTTTTAAAATAGCTGGCAGAGCGGTCATATTCTTTCTCCAGCACGTCGAAGGTTTCACTGAGAATTTCGGAATTCACTTTCTCTGTGGGAATACGATGATCAATTTCGCGCATGGAGTTGGCGAACTTTTGCATCTGCTCCTGCTTTAATCGCGCCAGATCCTGCTGCAGATTTTTCTCAAATTCCTTTTCCTGCTTTTGATCTAAATCGAAATAGCTCTCGACCTTGGTGACGGACATTCCGCCCAAAAACGCATCCATAAAGGGATTTGAGCTGCCACACCCACTGCAAATCAATGAAATCGATATCGCAAATAGCTTCCATTTTTTTGTTTTCATGAAATCAGGTTAGAGATTTTCATCAACGATTCCCAGACAACAGTCATAAATACACAAGCCCTCCGTTCAGGAATATATGAGTGCTCTCTATATAAACGAGGGATGTTCGTCCTATTTTTACGTCTCCCGTAATGTATTTTTCCGCGCCGTAATTTTCTCGGCTAGTCTTTGTTGACGCACATGAATGTGTAATTCCGCACAGGAGGAAACGATGCTTGTTAAAAAGCAAAATTCTTCTGTACGTTCTAGAGCCACGCTGTTTTTCGCCGCAACTTTATTAACCCTGGGTATCGCAGCAAATGCAAAAGCCCAAACTGAACCGACTCTTCCAGATGATCCTGCAGAAGAGCAAGTAGTTACCACACCAGCAGTCGTTGAACCAATGCTAAGAACCATGGCTGCCCCAGATCTTTCGATCTCTGCCTACGATAAAGAAACAATCTTGATGAAGTACGATCATGTGGACCCTAAAAACATCGTTCCGACTCAAGCGTTGATTGATGCTTTGATTTACTTTGAAAAAAATAAATCATCTTTCAAAAATCAAAACTACATCTCTATCATCAATTTCTCGCAAAGTTCCAAAACACCGCGCTTCTATATCATTGACTTGAACTCCGGTGGAGTTTGGCCAATTCACGTAGCCCACGGGAAAAACTCTGATCCAAACCACGATGGTTTCGCGACTTCGTTCTCGAACACTTCTGGTTCCAATAAGTCCTCGTTGGGATTCTATCGTACTGCTGAAACATATTCAGGCAGCCATGGTCTTTCCCTTCGTCTAGATGGTCTTTCTTCAACAAACTCGAATGCCCGTTCACGCGCTATCGTGATCCACGGTGCTTCTTATGTTCAGGAAAAATCAGTGATTCAAGGTCGTTCTTGGGGTTGCCCAGCTGTCGACATGAGCATCCGCACTCAAGTTATCAACGCACTTAAAGGTGGATCTTTGATCTACGCGGTTCTTGATAAAGGTGGTACAGGTCTTCCGGCTCCGACGAACCCGGAACCGACTCCGACCCCATCACCAACACCGATTGAAACACCAGCTCCGTCTCCGACGCCTGCTCCGGGTTACACGATGGCTCCCCTTGCCTGGGAATCATCCGCGCACCCAGAACGCAAACAATGGTCTCAATACTTGCAAACACTTGTATTGGGCGAATGGAGCAGCCTTCTTAAAGGTGCTAGCGACATGAAAAACTTCTGTCCTAAGTACTCAAGCTTAAACGACAACCAAAAAGCAAATGCTTGGGCACAATTGTTCGTGGCAGTTGCTCGCTATGAAAGTGCTTACAACCCACTTTCTCGTATGCACGAAACAACAATGGGTACGGATGCTGTTACTAAAAAGCCAGTTTACTCTGAAGGTTTGTTACAGTTGTCCTACCAGGATATCCAATGGGACAAATGGTGTAAGTTTGACTGGAGCAAAGATAAAAACTTAAGCTCTACAAGCCCTAAGAAAACGATCCTTGATCCATACATCAACCTTCATTGTGGTGTAGGTATCATGGCGAAACAGATCAAAAACAAAAATACGATCGCGATTACTTCAGGAGTTTACTGGTCGACTCTTAAACCAGGTGGCAAATACAATCAGCTGACTTCAATCAAATCCATGGTGAAGTCTCTTCCGTTCTGTCAGTAATGGAAATTGAAAATTAGAAAATAAAAGACATTAAAGCCGGGGTTGTCGACGACATATGAGGTCGACAGCCCCGCACTAGTTTTTGGAGGCCAGCTGTTAGCTGGCTTTGCTTTGTTTGGCGCGAATGAACAGGCGCAGTGGAGTTAGTTCTTTTTCAGCGATACCGACGAAGTGGCCGTGGATTTTCCAGGCGTTTTCAATGGGATTTAAGTCTTCGCAGGAATCAATGCGAATGGCCACTGGATCAATACCAATTTCGTTAAAGATCGTACTCTTAATTCTTAGGATCTTACCAATTGGCATCGGCACTGATGAATGCAGAGTGAAACCCAGCTCAGAAACCGCGACGATTTCATTTTTGATTTCCCACTCGGCTTTTATTGAAACAGCGGCGTCACTGAATGCCGCACCTTGATTCGCGTCCGCGGAAACAATCGTGCGCACTTTTGCCAACAACATGTCAGGATCAATTGGCTTGATGATGTAATCGTTTACGCCTGCTTCCAACCCTTTTTCCACGTCGCTTTTTTCACGCTTACCTGTTAGCAAAATCACCGGTAACTTAACCAGTTGAGGTTGCTTACGGATCGTGCGTGTCAGAGCATATCCATCGCTGCCACCTGGCATGATAGCATCCGTGATAACCAGATCGAATTTTTCTTGTGTCAGATGATGAACGGCATCGATGGCATTGGTTGCCTGTACGACAGAGTGTCCATCGGAGCTTAGTAAAGCTTCGAGAGTCATCAGAATACTTTTTTGATCATCTACGATAAGTATATTGGCCATAATTACCTTCCTTAGGCAGCCCCTTTGTCGCCGATGTAGTTTTTCAGATCCTGCAAACTGCGAATATATTCAGTTTCAATTAGCGCGACCCACTTGTTAATGTGCTCCGGATTTGTTTCTGCTTCAAGTTTTTGGCACAATTCTGCCAAAATTTTTGCTCCAAGAGTGGCGGCTGTGGACTTCAACGCATGGGCTGCTTCGCTGAAGTCAGGTGTTCTCATTGCCAAAATTAATTCCGGAGCAGACTTTTCGAATTCTTCAATTAAAGCTGCAACTAAATCATTATCCTTTGTGGCATATTTCTGCAGTTTTTGAAGAGCTGCCATGTCAATCACTGCGGCCTCCCCGACTTTAACGTACTTCTGCAAAGTTTCCACCAAGCGCGGAAGCTCGATGGGCTTGGATAAATAGTCATCCATACCCGCATTCATATATGGGGCCTTATCAGCAATGGTGCCTTCTGCTGTCAAAGCGACGATCGGAATATGGCGGCTTGTGCCTGTCCGACGCTCTTCCTCGCGAATGCGTTTTGTTGCATCAAATCCATTCAGCACCGGCATTTGACAGTCCATAAAGATCAAATCGTATTTCCCTGTGCGCGCCATCTCGACTGCGACGCGACCGTTGGGTGCGATGTCCACTTGCAGACCCATCTTTTGCAGATAGCTCTGCGCTACACGCTGATTGACCACTTGGTCTTCAGCCACCAGGATGCGTCCACTGAACAGCGCCGTAAAGTTATTATCCGTCGTAGCCTTTGGAACTTCATCCGCACTGCACACCGGAAGCTGCAACGTGAACCAGAATGTCGAGCCCAGACCAAAAGTGCTTTCCACACCCATTTGGCCCCCCATAAGATCCACAAGCTGTTTACAGATCGATAGACCCAAACCTGTACCACCGAATTTTTTGCCGGCAGTTGCCTGGAAGTATTTTTGGAATAAAGCTTTGCGCTCATCTTCCCGCAGACCCAATCCTGTATCGCGAATTTGGAATTTTAAAAGCGAAGGACCTGTCGCCGAATCCAGCACCGAAACATCCAATCCCACCGTGCCCTGGCTGGTGAATTTCACGGCATTACCCATCAGGTTCACCAGAATTTGGCGAATGCGACCCTGATCTCCCCGGAAATACATATGCGCACGTTGCGAGATATTGAAATCCATCTCCAGATTTTTCTCGCTTACTGTTGGGCGAAACATTTCGACCACGTCGCGAGTCAGGAAACCTAAATCAAATGGTTGAGGATCCAAGCTGATTTTACCAGCTTCGATTTTTGAATAATCCAGAATATCATTGATAAGCATCAACAAGGATTCCGCAGAACGCTTGATCGTGCCGACGTATTCCTTTTGTTCCGGTTGCAGCGGCGTGTCCGCCAGCAGCGTACTCATCCCGATCACACCATTCATGGGCGTGCGAATTTCGTGGCTCATGGCTGCCAGGAAATCTGATTTCTTAAGCGAGGCTTCAACAGCCAGTTCCCGGGCTTTGGCATATTCCAACTCGACTTGTTTTCTGCGACTGATATCGCGGAAGACCACCAGCGCACCAGAAATACCGCCATCGATATCTTTGATCGAACGACTGCTTAATAGGATAAACGTGCCGTCAGGGTGAGTGGCATTTTGCACAAAGATCTCAAGCTCATCTACTTCCACACCATACAGCGCCCGATGAAATGGCAGATCTTTGGCTGAAAGGAGTTTTTGGTTTTCATCGTGGAAACCCAATTCACGAGCACCGGTTTCAGTTCCGACCTCTTTGACTTTGGTTCCGACGATTCGTTGTGCAGCAGCGTTGTACTGAGTAAAATGACCATGGCTGTTCACCACGATCATGCCCTCGCTCATACTCCCCAGGATCGTATCCAAAAGCAGTGAACGTGTTTGCAGACCCGTCGCGATCTCGCGCTGTTCACGTAAATCATTGTACTGCCAGTAACGGCTTAGCATAATCACCAAACCAAACATGCCCATAATCGCCAAAAGCAATTCACTTCTGAGGAAACTGTATTCACCAATCTGCACGAAGTCCTGTTGGGCCTTACGATGAGACTGCAACATCTCTAAAACTTTTTGTTGATTGAAGTCTTCGGTGTTCGACGGTTTACGAGCCGTGTGGTTTTGCTTGATTTCCATCGTCGCCGTTTCAAACTGCTTGTGCAGATTTTGATTCAGCTGATAGACCTGCATCTGCAGTTCATAGCGACCATTTACGGATTTATAAAGTTTACCCAATTCGTCATTGATTTTATTAACTTGAAAGTTGAAGGCCGCCAATTTTTCCGGAGTGCTGTCTTGGAAATATTCCTTCTTGGCGCGATCTACGTCATTTAAAATTCCGGATATGTTCTGCAAGGAATTCACCGACTCCGTTGGCAGCAAAGCTTTCTGCAACGAATGATGCTCTTGGAACATTGAATAACCCACCACTACCAGCACCAGCAGGCAGAGCTCCACCCCAAAACGGGAGACGAGGGTTTTAAATAAAGACACAGATTTCATGCATTTCTAATCGGTGTTTCAATTCGAGAAGTGAAGTGTCTCACTGGTGATCTAGACCCCAAGCTAAGTGTTTGGATTCTCATAACTGGAACACTTGTTTAAAAGATTTACGGTTTTATTGAGACGACGTCTTGTGGGTCTAGTTAATGGGACCTATCCTAGACCTACTACTAATGAGGGACGTATATGGAAAACAATAGACACTTTCGCCGCTGCCACCACTGCGACACTGTTCACAGCAAACATGACCAAGGATTGTTCGTCTGCACGGAGTGTGGACACGAGCTGGCTCCGCTTTATTACAGCCAGCTGATTACAATCATTCAGGAAGAAGCCGTTTATTTCTCCGATGTCCTTAAAGGGAGTACGGTTATGCAAGAACGGCCTTTAATCGGGCTTACTGTGGACTGGGATGCAAATCTTGAAGCCACTCACATGGCAAGGGACGTTTAGTTCCTTCGCCTTGCCGTTAAACAAATAAAGAACATCACTCGTTGTTATATAATGAGGGCGTAGCAATACTTCAGGAGGTCTATCATGGCTACTCCCAATGCGAACCCCTCATTTTCTGGTCTTCACCGTGGTGAAGCGACAAATAATCACGCCGATGAAAACGAAATCCTGGTCGACAAAGATCAAACTTCCAAAGTGGAAGTAAAAGATCTTAAAAAAGCCATGAAAAATACAGACCGTTCTTTCGACACTCTTGAAGATCTTCCATCCGATTTTATGCGCGGTGAAATTGATGTGCTGGAACAAATGAATCTGGCAGCTGATGCTTTGGATTCATCGTTGCGCGGAATTCCCGATCGCAGTTCTGAAGACAGTCCTCGCGGAGAATTGGGCTCTTCGTTTAAAAATACTCCCGGAGGACTCGAAGAAGTGGAAGCTAAGACAGACGAGTATTTGGCTTCCCACGGCTTGAAGAAAAAAAATCGCCGCTCTCATTAACGCATTCCAAGAAGGTGCCAGGTCCTATTTACGGAAGCGGTGCTTCCGTAAATAGGACCTGGCACCTTTCAATCTTCTCCAGCTACGGTGGATTCGCTCACCGATTTGCCTCTTTTTTCATCAGAAAGTGTATTTCAGCACTTGACCCGCGTAGTAAGGGTTCCTAGTATCGGGGCATAAATTCAGGAGAAACTATGAAGCAAAAACCAGCATTTATGAACTTTGCTGTGGACCACATGACAATGTTGTTCCATCCAAATCTTTACAAACTTTCTTATGTCGTTTTCCGCAATATTTTCGGAACAACTCCTGACGACCTTTTGTATGAAAAAAAACGCAAAGGTAAAGACGGCGCTAAAGACGTTTCTATGACTTACGCAACTCGCGTGGGTACATGGGAATCAAAAGCCAATGATCCGTTGCCAACTATCTTTGCATTGGTTCAACCTTCTGAACCCAAAGATCAACCATCACACGTTCGCCAAATGTTGGATGGCCACGAAAACACGGCACATCTTCAGCACGTGGCTTTGCGTACTCCAGATTTGATCGCTTTCCATAAACACATGGTTGAGCGTGGTGTTCAGTTCGTGACTCCGATCTTGAAAGACGATCACGAAAACTTGATTCAGGTTTTCTCTGGTGAGTGGTACTTGCCAGGCGCTAAACCATCAGGCTTCTTCTTTGAATTCTTGCAACGTGATCCGTCTGACGACGAATTGGCAACAATCCAAAAAGCTAACAAACAAAGCTGGTTCCGTGACGAAACGTTCTTGGGTCTTTACGACGAAAAAGAGCGTGAATACCAATCTGGCAACGTACTTTCATTCCTTCCAAAAAACGTTATGGAAGCGCTACTAAAGTATCTTGAAGGCAAAGAAGTTTACGAAATCACTGAAGCTGACTTGGAAGCCTGCGATAAAATCATGATCGACATGGCCGCAAAAGCTCAAGGTAAGTAGTTTTAAAATTTAAAGTTAGATTTTAGAAAAATCCCGCTCATAAGGCGGGATTTTTTTTGAGGCTTAAAAGAGCCGAACCATTAGCCGACAGAAGAAAGCTTTTGCTGAACTTCTAAAACGGCCGTCTCGTCTTTAGCTTGGGTGAAGAACTGTATACTTTGTTCATAGGCTTCTTTCGCGACGTTCTTATCAGTGGATTTAAAAAGATCGCCTTTCAATCTGAAAAAGCAGCCTCGCTCGATCAAGTCAAACTCGCCCATTTTCAAATTCTCATAAAGACTGAACATCTCAACGGCTTTGCGGTGGTATCCCAAAAGAATGTGACAGTATGTCTGCTCATAAAGATTTACCGCCAGTGATTGCTTATCTGTTTGTGCGATCAGGGCGTACTCTTGATTAAAAACGTTAACCGCCATTGGTAAGTTGCCGGCGGATCTGTGAACATATCCAATTTGGTGCAAGGCTTTATGATCATGTGTTCGATCAAAGATCTCCTGCCAGATTTCAAGGGCTTCTGGAAACTCTTTCATTTCAACCAGTGCAAAGGCTCTGGCCCAATTGATGGAATCCTTTTCCTCTTGAGAATGAACCGACTGCAACAAGAGCAATGCCATCTTATTCGCCTCTTCAGGCGACGCCACCAGCATCTCATAGATATCTTCAGTCATCTTCATGACCAAATCATTGTACCCACACAGGAGTGGGTCAAGCTTTAGATGGGAACAACGTCTAAGTTATTTCGCCCTATCGCGTCCCTACGCCCTTTACGGTTTTGGCTTTTTGAGAGGAGGCTTTTTCGTTTTTAACTTTTTGGGCCAAAAATGCTCCCACTTTAGGATCCTTTACCATTTTCATAAATGTATTGTTCCCTTGGCAAGCACCCCACACTTCCCCAGCTGTGAAATCAGGATTTTCTGCCTTCCAGGGGCTTCCTTCAAAGAGTTGCGCTAACTCCGTTGCCATCGCTCCGCATTTTTTAACATCTTTGCCATGATCTCTAAAAAAGTTGTCGAGCCTTTTGCATGTCACTAAATCCAACGAGACATTTTTCGGGTCTTTCCCCACATAGACTCTGGTCGGAATACACTTACCCGAACTGTCTTTCTCGGTCAGAACTGTTTTTCCGATATCGTCTTCACTCATAATATATTGAATGCCCCACATCCCCGGGGGAACGTTTGGTTCTTCTGAAATCACTCTGCTTGTTTTCACCAAATTCAGGAGATTTTGTCCCTTCTGAACCAGCCCCGTCTCTTGAAAATACTTATCACAATAGTCCTCGGCATGTGCCACAAAAGACATCCCCAAAACAAGCAATCCTAAAAGTACACGAATCATCATGACATCCCCTTGTTCAACATATTTAGTTTAAAAATTTTCATCCGGTCTTCGCCCGATCTCTCGGCAACTCAACATGATCATATAAAGTTGATCGGGATTGCCTTTGATCTGCTGCCCTGAGTTTAGAACTGTCTGCCCTAAGAAATCTGGGACTTCTTCAAGCTTGGTGCTGTCAACGGCAGCCACCCAGCACAGATCACGGTTTTTCTTTTTTCGCTTCAAAGCTTCCACATCATCCAGTTCAGTTCTGTTCTCGAGGTCATCTGCTAAATAGCGAAGAGCTGAAATTGACGCTTTCTTGGCGCCTTTTCTTTTCTCAATGTCATTGGATTTTGAACTGCTAAAGCCTGTAGACTGCGGGATGGGGAAATACTTGTTTTCATTTCTTTCCACTAAACCCAATCTTTCTAACTTATCCATTTGCGGTTGAATTTGGGATTCAGCCATCTTTAGCTGTCTGGCCAACCACGTGATGGTGTTGTCGAAACCCTCAATTTTCATAGCAGCTAATAGGCCGATATAAAGCCAATGGTCGATCACCTCAATCCCTTCATGATCAGTGAGCTCGGTCCTTTTGAAATTGAAATTCGCTCGATCCATACTTGACTTCACATAGTCACGATAGGCCTCAACCCGATTGGTTTCATTGGCGACTGCATCCAAAAATTCCTTCCTCTTATTAGGAGGCATTTCCAAATTATCGGTGATTCTTTTCGCCAACTCTGGTGATAACTGGTAGCGACCATTGAATATGTCCGAGATTTTCCCAGGGGAAATTTTTACTTTTTGGGCTAATGAGCGGAGTGAGAAACTGGGATTCTTTAGGCGTAATTCTTCGTATCGCTCTTTAAGAATACTCGCTGACTCAAACGTCAGAGGAGCGTAGCTAAAGGACTTTTTAGCTTTCAGTTCTTCAAGCTCTTTTTCGAGCGTTTCGATATGTTGTATGAGCTCTTCTTTGGATTTTTCATTAAACCTGGACACTCTTCACATCCCCCGTGTTTTATTGTGCGCATACTTTGCGTAAAAACACAGAGGGTTTGTAAATAAGTGATCCCAACTTTCGGGGAACACCCCCTTTGGGCCCTATTCCCCGATCATTGTTCTTAATTTTGAATTAAATACTGAACAGTTTTAGACGAAGTTGAAATGCCGTGAATCAGCAACTTCACGATATCCCACTTGCTGATAAATCTTATTCGAAGTTGGGTTGGTGATGTCAGTGTAAAGCACACAGAATTGTTTGCCCTGATCCAACATTTTTTGTCGGACGACTGGCAAAGGCCATTGAAACGGGTTTGGCGTTATCCATCCAAAGGTGCGCGCCCTGTCGGCGAATGACCGTCGTGACGAATTCCATCCACTGCTCGTCGGTACGCTTGTCACCGGGAAGACATTCTTCTGCGAAAGCCTTAGTCCATTGGAATACAAAATCCGAATCGTCCGGTAAGTTCCTTCCACAAATGCGCAAACGTCTCGGACTCAACGATTCGAATCAGAAGAAGTCAATGGATGGAATTTTACCAACAAGTCCCTCGAACAATCCCAAGATTAAGCTCTCGGCGGACCCATCGACAATAACCTGTAAGTCTTCAGACGTTGGCACACTTGTGATAGGTCAGCCCGGAAAATTTCGACGTATTGCGGAACCGCAGCGGAAGTAAAAATTGCCACGCTGGTACACAAGCTACTTTAGAAGCCGGACGGACACGTACCTTGCTTGCAAATGCGAAGCTTCCCGGAAAAGTTGACTTGGCTGGCGTTGGTATTGCGGCCTAGGCTTTTTCCTGACAGTTCTTTAAATTTAAATTCAAACACGCAAAAGCGCGGAACCTGTGAGGCTGAGGAATTCAGTGACAGCGCGCGCTGCAAGAAATTGACGGATCCAGGGCGAGAACCTGGTGAATTACCAAAGATCGTATAGCTAGCACTATCGTCGTTCTCGACCACTCCCTTGGAGGGTCCCTGGTCGTTTTTCTTACGAGGGCCCGTTTGATTCCCGCGATAGCGATAATCACACTGGTATGAAAAGCCCACAGTGTCGAGGGCTTGATTGTAGTTCGAACCTGCCAAAGAAACGTCGACGAAATACTTTCCTTCTGTCAAATCTGTGGTGGTAGTCCCCTGTCTTTGCAAAACCTCTTGGGGACCCAAATAACAAAAACGTACCGAGTACTCGGCCCCCAGGTTTTCACTTCCTAAAGAAATATCCAACCGCGCCAATTTATTAGCGAAAGAATCTTGTGTAGAAAATAAACTCATCCAATCGTTTGATCCAATCACGACGGCATAATCTTCGTCTTTATTCCAACCAATGATCTGATCTCCGTAATTGGTTTTAGCGCGACAGACACAAGCACCTTTTTTGGGATCGCTATCCAAAGGAGAACAAACCTCTCCTGTTGAAAGATTCAAACACTCCTGCTCCGCCTGAAAAGTCGGATGACGAAGGCTGGCGTTGCAAAGATATAGCTCCTCTGCCGTAGTATTGTCGACCGCGGTTTGAATCGCAACGTCTGCGTGCGCAGCAACGCTTCCCAGAATGAAAACCAAAAGCAGCAGTGCTTGTTTCATTTATTAGCCTCCACACTGCAATTTGATAAATTCCGACTTCTGCATCGGATAGCTATCAAATACCGGAGAAATTTTTTGCATACGCACGTCTTTGATTTTCACTTCATCGTCACCAATTTCAGGTTTTTCGACCGTGAATTCCAAAACCAAGCGCTGATGAAACTTGCGTTTCGCGAATTTCGTGCATTTTTCATTATCACAAATAGATTCGTAATATGGCGGCCATACCGTTGAAGCGATGATTTCCTCTAAACCTTTAAGGGTCTCAGACAAATCCACACTTTGATTGTTTTGATTTAAAACTCGAGTGCCATTAAATCCGGGAATAGCTCCCAGGGTAGATAACGTTGATATAGCAGGCAAAGTATCAATTCCCACCGTAGCGCCATCGACATCGTACATGCGCAACAACATCTGGCGAAGACCGTTCAAGAAGATCGCATAATCATCGGTAGGATCCTGGAATGTCGCGACCATACGGTAACGTCCCCCTGCCTCAACCACTTTATCTGGAACACGGTACTGAATTCCTTTAACGAAGCCCTGCCAATTCGGTGGCACCAAGCCACCGTCCCACCATTCTTCAACTAACTTAGGCGGACGACCGTTTGAAAGTTTGAATAGCTCCACCTGACCCACGAAAGGTTGAGTGAAGTTTGAAGAGCTTGAGCATTCTCCGCCCAGACACTTTTCATTCGTCATGTTGGCAACAAAGAACGAAAGACCGATTTCGGTTTTATTTTCAAAGTCGGTGTGGATTTTAAGATCTCCCCAGTCCGCATTGATATTATAGCTGGTCGTAAATCTTGGAACACTGGAACCATAGTTTTCAGATAAATTTAAAAGCTTAGAATTAGGTGTAATGCTGATATGCATGGCACGGCTGCCGATGTTATCAACATCTTCACTGTAACCCGAATCATCTCCGGTGGTCAGAATATTCAAGTTTGCATAAATGTCTTGAGCCTGAACACCGATCGAACGCAAATATTCTGGATCAGCACATTTGTCCTTAAGGATTGGTTGGACCGCGAAGTTACTTTGAGCGCGAATTTTTAAGAAACACATATCACCGCGAAGGATAACAGCGCCATCAGAGGTTCTTTCAACTTTACAGAAGTCCTGATCTTCTTTAGCGATGATTTGGGCTCCCCCCACATCGACCACACGCAGATCGAAACAGCTTCTGATAAATTTGTACTGGCGACTGAAATTGGCTTTTGTACGCTCTGGTGTGTAAGCGGCAAAAGATTTTGAATTATTGATTGAACAGTTTGGGGGCTCGTATGTATCAAACATATAGGTGTCTTTAACATCCGTGGATTCGCTCCACTGTGTTGCGCCCAGGGAGAGCATTAAATAACGGCCCACATCCTGTTCACATTTATATACTCGGGAAGCCGTGATCAGGCGGTTTCCGTTATAATCCCCCCAAGACTGAGTCTCGGGGGAAATATTTAGTTCGATTCTTTCGTCGTTATCAACCACACAAGCTGCGGATACTAATGATGCATTTGCGGTCAACAATGAACCAAGAAGAAGAGACCAGAGCCTGCCGCCTCTAAGAACGGAATTTGCATTCAAATTAACTTTAGACATAGAGTCTCCTCTCCTATTAATTTATCGAATTAGTGCTTGTGGCCGCCACCACAGTTTGTGCATTCGCCCATAGATGCCATTTCCACTTTCGTGTGAGTGCAAATATTTGCGCCATGTTTTTGCCACTTTCTGTGTTTAGCTTTGTCTTTATCCAAACCGTTTGTTTCGGAGTAAACGTAGCGGATTTTACAGAATTTAGCTGCTGCATGGTTGCCAAGGTCTTCATACTTGTTGTCGATCAACTGTGTGAAGGAACCTTTTGCCGGTACCCAGTTAGATTTGTCAGAGTAATTGAATTTACCTTGACCCAAGTAGTCCAAGAAAGAGTTGTTGAACTGAGCCACTTGCGCACCATCGATAGCTGTATCGTAGTCGTTGCAATTGCCATGTTCACAAGTCTTATTTTGGGTTGTACAGATCACGTAAGCTTTCATTTCCAGATCTGAAAGTTTGCTGTAACCTTGGCCACCTGGTGCGAAACCAAAATCAGTTACTGCCGTCTCAGCCAAGATATTCCAAGACGTGTTGATCGTGCCGTAGTCAATTTGTGAACCACGGTAGCAGATATCCACGAAATACTTAGCAGTATACAATTCGCTGCCAAGGTTGAATGCCAAAGTTTGCAATACATTTTTGTATGGTGTTACTTCGTCATTGAATAGTTTAGCAAACTGATTGCCCTGACCAGAGATTACGTCTTTGTGTGGATCGTTGTTTTCACCCCATGGAGTGTAAGTCGCGTGAAGATAGTTACCATTTTTACGACCGTACGCTGTTGTACATTCGCAGGCATTTTTTCTCGGTGGTTGATGACTTGGTGGTTGGTGGTGATCGCCTCCAAACAACTCCATCGCCGCAGAGTGTGGATGTGGGTTTGGACCTGGCAATTCAGGACCTGGTTTGCCGTTGTCTTTACCTTGACAGTCTACACCCACGCAATCAGGGCTACAGACTTCATGAGTATCCGCCGTATAACAAATTGCTTTGTCACCTTCGTATGGATTCTCAGTCAATAGACCCGCGTTACACGGATAAATGCTTGGACCAGAGCTGTTCACTCTGAATGTATAAGTAACTTGCACGGCGTTCGCTTGCATCGCCATGAAGGTCACGGCTGCTGTAGCCAAACCTTTTACAAAACGCTTCATGTTGTTCTCCTTTTCCCCTGTAAGGGAGTTGTTGTAATAAACTGAAATACTCAGTTTAAATTAAAAAATATTTCTGTTTTCAATTGCTGCTGAATTCCTGGAGTTCTCGGTGCCACTTCAAAAGCAGAGGTCTGCCCCGAACCATCAGGACATAAAATAAAATCCAAAGAAGCAGGTTGATGAACTTCATCTAAACGAACTGCCAACAACGCGGAATCCGCACGATCCCCACAGAAGTTACGCAGTTCATTTAAAAAGGGCTCCCCGCCCACCGGCGTGTAATAATTAAACACGCTGTTTAAATCCAAAAGGACATAGTCTTCTTCAGCCAAAAATTTCACCAAAGGCGAAAGCTCCGTCAGCTGAGACTTTACCGTGTACAAATGCGACAACTCCGTAAAGAGCTGGCGTAAAAGTGGCGACGATGTTCCGGCACAGTTACGGCAATAAGGCTCTCGGCGCTGACACAAAATGGGATTGTTACAGATTTGCGTGCAGTGATTTGCCGAAGACTCGTCACAGCTCACTTTCGTGGTCTTTACATATTGCCCAGTGATAGTTTGAATATATTCTGACTCGATTTTCAAAGCCCAGGCATTGACCGAACTCACCACCAACAAAAGTCCCAATACGATTGCTTTCATTAGTGCCCCCAAAAATTCTGCCCAATGGCATCACGACACTCTTTGGTGCGGCCATACAACCCACCAAAGCGCTCATATGTTGAAAACTTTTTGCCGTCGTCTGTGCAATTAAACTTCATCAGAACTTCGCCATCACAAAGTGCCGATTTAATAGAGATAGTTTTAGTGATGGAGGAACTTGTTGGCCCGGAGTTTGACGTATTCACGTCAATCACCTTTTTGCCAGTGTATTTCTCAAAGGCGTCAACTGCCTTAGCCATACAGATATTTTGGTAACAACCCACCCCTGCACCCAACTGCTCCACGCAGTGTTCAGGGATATATCCGCCATACTTTTGATAAGTCTCTGCAACCTTTTGCAGATTCACATCCGAAGACATTGGAATATTCACTTTGTCTTTTTTAGCATCCACAAAGCGCTGGATAGAGCGGAAAAAATAGATTCCCAATTTAATCGGATTGATCGGCAAGGCATTCGCCGTCGCCATCGCAGCACCCGACGTCACACCGACAAAGTTAATCGAGCAGCCACCGCAGTAAGATCGCGCCTTAGGCACCTTATTATCAACAGAACCGTTATCGCCACCAATCGCCGTTCCGTCAGCCCGTGATTTACAATAATTCAATGTGATTCCATTGAAAGCGTAAAAGTTAAAGGCCTTGGCACTGTTCGGAGCAATAGAAACCGCACACGGCGCCCCCACCAGCGGACCGAAATCTGCCAATACGGAATACTGCATTTTGGATTTCTGAATCGCGGGGTCAAATTTAACGGTCCCATTTTCAATCAACTGCTGCAGGCTGGTCACTTTAGGAGCTGTGAAGTCCACGTCAATATAGAGAGGTAAAGCATTCCAACCAAACAACACCGTGCTAGTTAAATCTGCAAAAAGACGTTTGTTCGCTCGACGAGTTTGGAACCAAGGATCATAGATTTTACAAGCCTTCAGATCCGCATAGGGATTAAAGATATCGGGAGAAGCCACAGTCGACGATACCGGTAAAAACGCATCCGCATATTTTGAAACCGCGTAAAGGTCCACCATTGCTTTTGTCAATTTGCGGGCACAGTCCATTCCCGTCTGACAAATCACATTTGAAGAATTCAGAGGCTTGGTTTTATCCCATACTAATAAAGGAGCACCAAAAGACATAGGTTGAAACTCAGTCGTCACAGTGTCTTTATCGCGGGGAATATTCAGTATCTCTTTAGCCCAACGGTTAAATCCCGCCTTATTCACGGTATAGCCGTCAACATTCCAGATATTTTGCTTTTCCAGAGTGTCACAGAAGCTAATCAAACCGATTGCCGACGCATCGAAATACTGAGCCATCTGATCCAAGGATTTCGCCGAACCTTCAAAAGCTTTCTGCATGACGGACAATTGCTTAACGCGGTCGATTCCCGTGCGCATGAAATCCAGACGTTTATCACCCGCCAAGCGAGCTTCGGTACACATATAATAAAGTTCATCACGATGAGCCGCTGTATAGTTCCCAGCAAAGGCCATTGGTTTTACGAATTCATTTAATTCCTCTGCCGTCATCGCTCCGGAAATAACATTCAGGAATTGTATGGCACTTTGCAGACGATTTTTCATCGAGCCACGATTTTGCACGAAATTTTTACGGAAGTTTTCCACCCAGTCCGACGCTTCCTCGTAACCGCGAGTTCCCAGAAAATCATCGTTCACAGATCGGGCTCCGTTGTTAACGGTCCCCTTATCCGGACCGTCTGGATTTTCTTTAAATGAATCGGTGGGATTTTGTCCTGGCTTCGCCAGTTCCCGAATAGAGTTCAACGACAAAGTTTCCGCATCACAAGCAGGCTTTTCAATGCTCTTACACCCGTTTGGAACCAACATAATGGACTCTTCGAGCGCGATAGATTTAAAAAG